>DDSA01000274.1 GCA_002343715.1 Phycisphaerales bacterium UBA2402
CTTTTTCGATCTCGTCAAAAAGCACGACCGAGTAGGGGCGGCGGCGCACGGCCTCGGAAAGCTGGCCGCCCTCCTCGTAGCCGACGTATCCCGGAGGCGCGCCAATGAGGCGGGAGGCGGTGTGTTTCTCCATGTATTCGCTCATGTCGAGCTGGATGAGCGCCTCGGCGCTGCCGAACATGAACTCGGCCAGGTTTTTCGCCAGGAAGGTCTTGCCAACGCCGGTGGGGCCGAGGAAAAGGAACGAGCCGATGGGGCGGCGCGGATCCTTGAGGTCGGCGCGGGAGCGGCGAAGGGCTTTGGAAATGGCCGCCACCGCCTCGTCCTGGCCGATGACCTTGCCTTTGAGTTCCTGCTCCATCTTGAGCAGCTTCGCGGCCTCGGCCTGCTCCATGCGCTGGAGCGGCACGCCGGTCCACTTGGAGACGACGGACATGATGTCATCCTCGGACACGTCCACGATCTGCTCCTTGTTGTTCTTCCGCCAAGTGTCGAAAAGTTCGTCGTAGCGGTTCTTGGCCTTGCGCTCCTTGTCGCGCAGGCGGGCGGCTTTCTCGAAGTCCTGGTCCTTGATGGAGGTCTCCTTTTCGACGCGGATGGACTCGATCTCCTCCTCGATGTCCTTGAGCTGCGGCGGGCGCGTCATGGCCGCGATGCGCGCCTTGGCCCCGGCCTCGTCCATGATGTCAATAGCCTTGTCCGGAAGGAAGCGCGCCGTCAGGTAACGGGCGCTGAGGTTGACCGCCGTGCGGATGGCCTCGTCGCTGTAGTTGGCCTTGTGGTGCATCTCATATTTGCTCTTCAGGCCCATGAGGATCTTGATGGCGTCCTCAATGGAGGGCTCCTCCACCTTCACCTGCTGGAAGCGGCGCTCCAGCGCGGAGTCCTTCTCAATGTACTTGCGGTACTCGTTGAGCGTGGTGGCGCCGATGACCTGCAGCTCCCCGCGGCTGAGCGCGGGCTTGATGATGTTGCTGGCGTCCATGGTGCCCTCGGCGGAGCCGGCGCCAACGATGGTGTGCATCTCGTCAATGAAAAGGATCACATTCTTGTTGCGCCGGATCTCGTCCATCACCGCCTTGATGCGCTCCTCGAACTGGCCGCGATACTTCGTGCCCGCCACCATGAGAGCGAGGTCCAGCGTGATGACGCGCTTGTCGCGCAAAATCTCCGGCACGTTGCCAACGGCGATCTCCTGGGCCAGCCCCTCCACGATGGCCGTCTTGCCCACACCCGCCTCGCCGATGAGAACGGGGTTGTTCTTGGTGCGGCGGCAGAGGATTTGAATGACACGCGCGATCTCGTCCGCGCGCCCGATGACGGGGTCCATCTCCCCTTTCTGCGCCACCTCGGTCAAGTCGCGCCCGAAGGCGCGCAGGGCGGGCGTCTTCTCGTTTTTCTTCTTCTTTTTTTCCTCGTCAACGCTGCCGCCTGGGGTCACGTTTTCCGCGTCGTCGTCATCCTCGCCCGCCGCGCCGCCTGAGAAGTTTGGATCCAGTTCGCGCAGGATCTCGTTGCGCGCCTTGTCCAGGTTCACATCCAGCGTGCGCAGCACCTGCGCGGCCACGCCCTCGCCCTCGCGCAGCAGGCCGAGCAGAATGTGCTCCGTGCCGACATAGGAGTGGTTGAGCGCCTTTGCCTCCTTGCTGGCCAGTGCCAGCACCTTCTTCACACGCGGGGTGTAGGGGATGTTCCCCACCATCTTTGTCTCCGGGCCGGAGCCCACCTGCTGCTCCACATGCAGGCGCACGGTCTCCAGGTCGAGACCGAGCTTGGTCAGCACATTGACGGCCACGCCCTGGCCGAGCTTGATCAGGCCCAGCAGCAGGTGCTCGGTGCCGACGTAGTTGTGATTCAGGTTCCGCGCCTCTTCGATCGCGTACTCGATGACCTTCTTGGCGCGCGGGGTCTGGGGGAGGCGGCCCATCGTGACCATCTCGGGCCCGGCCTTGACGAGTTTTTCGACCTCGAGGCGCACGCGGCGGAGATCGACATCAAGATTCCGCAGGACGTTGGCACCGACGCCCGAGCCTTCCTTCACCAGGCCGAGCAGGATGTGCTCGGTCCCGATGTACTCATGGTTGAGTCGCTGGGCCTCCTGGTTGGCGAGGGCCATCACCTTGCGGGCACGGTCTGTAAAACGCTCGAACATGATCTTCTCCGCTGGACTGCTTCCTCGAACTTGCTCCGGCTACCGACGTTCAGGCACCGACCGCGTGATCGGCTTTCACTCCTTCACCTTGCCGCTGGCGATCACCCGCTTGGGTTGTGCGCCGCTCGTGCACGTTGTCTTGATCTAGATTCGACATTGTGCCCGCGAGAGTTTGTAGATATTGAGTTGTTGCATGATTGTCTACGGTGAGAGTGCGCTGCTCGTTCGCCCGGGATCGCCCCGGGAAGGGGTATGGCAGGGTACACACGTCCTCCGTAGCGGTCTGAGGCGTGCATTCGGCGTGCCGGAATGATCGGGCAGTCTGAGGCCATGGGACGGGTGCGGGAGAAGGAACAACGTGTGGTACCAGGCAGGGGTGCCGGTTTGGCAGGCGGGCGGACTTTGGTTTGAAAGTTCACGGAGCGTTGAGTCGTTGAGCGGGGTGATTCGTATCCCGGAGCATCGGCACTCCGACCCGCCCGCATCGGTCGGATCTGTCCGGCATCGCCTATCGTCTCTCCCGTGCACGATGCTCTACAGAATGAACCCGATGCGCTCGGTCCGTTCAGGCTGGTCCGCGAAGCGGGGCGCGTGGTGCTGGGACCCGGACTCTCTGCAAGGCGATGGATCGCCATCGACGACCGGGTGCTGTCCAACCATGTGGTCTATGCGCTCGACGGCTGCCGCGGTCGGGCGAGGGTTCGCCGCGTCATGGCGGCGGCGGAGGCGGTGGCGGAGCAGTCCGCCGCGCACATGCTGCCGATCCAATCGGTGACGGTGTGCCCCCGCCGGGGAGTGTGTGTCGTGACGGCGTACACGGGGCACAACATCGGGCTGTGCACCGTGTGCGAGTTGATCGCCCAGCGCGGGGCCGGGCTTTCGGTGGCGGAACTGCGTCGCGCTGTCGAGCACGCGGGGTCGGCGCTGGCCGCGCTGCACCAACGGGGGCTGGTCGATGGGGCGTTGTGCCTGTCCCGGCTGTTGGTGGACCGGGGTGGGCGGATTCATACCGAACTCTGCGGCTTGTGGGCGGCGGTGGTCGGCTATTCGTGCAACAGCGAGACCATCCGGGACGATGTGCGATCGCTTGTCAGGATGACGGGCGAGATGATCGGGCGTGATGATGAGCGGGTTCGAGCCGAGTTCGCGCGATGGCTGGCCGATGGTCTGGACCCGCTGGGGGGCTACCCGTCCGTCGCGGCGGCGCTGGCCCTGCTGCCCTCCGGTCACGGCGCGGCATCCGAAGAGCCGCGGATCGGCGTGATCCGCGGGCTACTGGACAGGCTGCGCGGCGTCGTGGCATCGCGCTGAACCCTCATACGCTTGGCCGATATCCCGGCTTCACTTCTCCGAGACGAACCATGATCACACACTGCCTCGCTGTTGCACTCGCGCTCTCCGCCGCGGCCCAGGGCGCCGAACCCATCCGCGCGCTGCTCATCACCGGGCACAACAACCACAACTGGAAGTACACCAGCCGCGTCCACGCCGACACGCTGGAGGCCACGGGTCGTTTCGACGTGGACATCACCGACACACCTGAGAAGACACTGGCGGAGGGGTTGGACGGGTACCGCGTCTTTGTGCTCGATTACAACGATTACGGAAGCCCGAGGCGCTGGGGCCCGGCGGCGGAGGCTGCTTTCGTGAAGGCGGTGTCGGACGGGGCGGGCGTGGTGGCGATTCACTCCGCGGACAACTCCTTCGACGGGTGGGAGGAGTACGAGAAGATGCTGGGCCTCATGTGGCGCGAGGGCACGGGGCACGGCCCCTTCCACGCGTTCGATGTGGAATGGGTTGATGTGGAGCACCCCATCACCAAGGGTCTGCCCGATTGGAAGGCCCACCCCGATGAACTCTACCACAAACTGGTGAACGTGCGAAACTCCCCGTACCACCTGCTCGCCCGCGCGATGTCGGCCACCGACAAGGGAGGGACGGGCAGGCACGAGCCGATGGCCTACACGCTGACCTACGGCAAGGGCCGGGTCTTCGCCACGCCTCTGGGCCACGTCTGGACCCAATCGCCCGACCAGGTCGAGGGGCGCGACTCCCAGAAGGCCTCGATCGCCGATCCGATGTTCAAGAGCCTCATCGCCCGCGGCGCGGAATGGGCCGCCACCGGCGGGGTAACGCTGCCCGCGGCGTGGAAAGATGTGCGTGCCCACAACACGCTCGGGCCTGAGTGCCGCGACCATGGTTGGAGACTGCTCTTCGACGGCGCCACCACGGCGAACTGGCGCGGCTTCCGGAAAGACTCATTCCCGGACAAGGGCTGGGCCATCCGCGATGGGGAGTTGGTGGTGATGGGCGGGGGAGGCGACATCTGCACGGCGGAGGAATACGGGGACTTCGAGTTTGAGTGCGAGTGGCGTGTCTCACCGGGCGGAAACAGCGGAATCATGTACCGCTGCTCCGAGGACCATACCTACCCGTGGGAGACCGGCCCGGAGTACCAGATCCTCGACGATGCCCGGCACAAGGACGGGCAGAAGGCCAAGACCCGGGCGGGGTCCCTCTATGACGTGGTTGCTCCGGGGGCCGATGTGGTCCGCCCGGCCGGCGAGTGGAACCGGGCGAGGATCGTGGCGCGTGGCACGCGCCTCCAGCACTTCCTCAACGATATCCTCATCGTGGACATCGACACCGCGGGAGATGTCTACAAGGCTGCCCACGCCGCGAGCAAGTGGCCCGGCATGAAGAACTACAACACGAAGCCCAAAGGGCGCATCTGTCTTCAGGACCACGGTGACGAGGTGGCCTTCCGCAACATCAAGGTGAAACGCCTGGACTGAAATGGCTCGCGGCGGAGCGGCGAGTTCGATCGGCGCGGCGTTCCCGCACGGTCGGCGCGGCGACGCTCGATCCGACTCGGAGTGTCATCGGGAGCGCACACCATGTCCCACCTCCTCGGCATCGACATCGGCACATCCGGTGCGAAAGCAGTGATCATCGACGATCGCGGCGGGGTCATCGCGGAGGCGACCGCCGAGTATCCGCTCTACCAGGATGCTCCGCTGCACTCCGAACAAGACCCCGAGGATTGGTGGACGGGTGCGGCGGGCGCCATCCGGGAAGCCCTGTCGAAGGCACCCGGGCTCGAGATCGGGTCGGTGGGTCTCTCCGGGCAGATGCACGGGCTGGTGATGCTCGGGGCCGAAGCCCGCGATTCTGGCGGGAAGGCCCCGGCGCTCGCTCGGGCGATGCTCTGGAACGATCAGCGCACCGCGGCTGAGTGCAGCGACATCGAACGCACCGCGGGGGGGCGGCGCACGCTGGTGGGATGGGTGGGGAACGCGGCCCTGCCGGGCTTCACGCTCCCGAAGATGCTCTGGATGCGCGGCCACGCGGCCCACGTCTGGAACAAGGCCCGGGTACTGATGCAGCCCAAGGACTTTGTGCGGTTCCGGTTGACGGGTGAGGTCGCCACCGATGTGGGCGATGCCAGCGGGACACTCCTCTTTTCACCCGACAGCCGCGCCTGGAGCGAGCGGGCGATCGCGGCGTTCGGCATACGACCCGAGTGCCTTCCACGACCCTTGGAATCGGCATCGTTCGCGGGGCGGGTGAGCGCGTGGGCCTCCGAGCAGACGGGCCTGCGGGTCGGCACACCGGTCGCCGCGGGCAGCGGTGACAACCAGTGCGGCGCGGTCGGGGCCGGTGTCGTGTCGCCGGGCATGGTGTGCGCCACGCTGGGCACCAGCGGGGTCATCTATGCGCACGCCGATGCGCCGAAAAAGGATGTCGCCGATCCGGCGGTGTGCGGGCGGTTGCACACGATGTGCGCCGCGACCGGCACCGAGGGCTGGTGCATCACGGGGTGCATGCTGGCCGCGGGGTACGCGCTGCGGTGGGCGCGGAGCGTCGTAGCGCCCGGCGCGGCGTACGACGCGCTGATGGATGAGGCGGCGAGCGTGCCGCCGGGGTGTGAGGGGCTGGTCTTTCTGCCGTACCTGACCGGCGAGCGATGCCCCCACGCCGATCCGTACGCGCGGGGCGGCTGGATCGGCCTGACCTCGCGGCACACGCGGGCGCACCTGATCCGCGCGGTGGTCGAGGGCGTGACCTTCGGCATGGGGCAGATCCTGGATTTGGCGAGATCGATCGGCGTGCCCGTCGTGTGCGCCCGGCTGACGGGCGGCGGGAACCGTTCCGCCTTCTGGCGTCAGGTCCAGGCGGATGTCTACGGCTGCCCGGTGGAGACGACGAACACCGAAGAGGGAGGGGCGGCCTTCGGCGCGGCGATGCTCGGCGGTGTGGCGGCGGGGGTGTGGCCGAGCGTTGCCGCGGCGTGCGCCGCGACCGTGAGCGTGCATGAGCGGCGCGAGCCCGAGCGGCCCGATGCGTACCGCGCTGCCCGTGATTCGTACGGTGCGATGTACCCCGCGCTTAAAGAACGATTTGCCGCTCTGCCGGCGGGCTAAGCCCAACGGTCAAGCCTTCTTGGCGATTTTATAGAATGGCAACGGCGTGACGGATGCGGTGAGGCTGCTGCCGCGGCCGGTGTCGATCTCGACCGTGGTGCCGGGCGCGTGCAGCGCCACATCGAGAAAGCCCATCGCGATGCACTTGCCCAGCGTGGGGCTTGGGCAGGCGCTGGAGATGAGTCCGACCTCGCCAGCGCCCTGCTTGATGACCATGCCGGGGCGGGCGGAGCGCTGACCCTCGATCATCAAGCCGGCGATTTTCCTCTTCGGGCCTCCCTGGGCCTGGGTCTGCTTCAGGGCGTCTTGACCGATGAACTTCTCGCCCTTGTCCATCTGGTCCTTGTCGAGGGTGATGGCGAAGTCGACGCCGCAGGAGAGGGCGTTGATCTCTTCGCCCAGTTCGTGCCCGTAGAGGGGCATGCCCGCCTCGGTGCGGAGGGTGTCGCGACAGCCCAGGCCCGCGGGCTTGAGGATCGCCTGCTCGGCCTTGATGTCCACGCCCTGCGTGAGGTACTTCATCGCCATGCCCACGGCCATGTTGGGAAGAATGACCTCGATCCCGTCCTCGCCGGTGTAGCCGGTGCGGCTCACGATCAGCTTGGCGACCAGGAGGTTCTTGACCGCGAAGCGGTACTTCTTGAGCGTGGGGATCTCACGGCTGAACTGGCCGATTCGCTCGATGACCTTGGGGCCTTGCAGCGCCACCATCGAGGTCGAGGTGGTCTGGTCCTCCATCTTCACGTTGAGGTCGCCCGCGGCCCGCACCTGATCGAAGTGCTTGACGAGTTTCTCGCGGTTGCTCGCGTTGACGACGACGAGGAACTGGTCGTCATCCACGCGGTAGACGATCACGTCGTCGCGAACGCCGCCGGCCTCGTTGCAAACCAGGGAATAGCGGCACTGGCCGATCTCCATATCGCTGATGCGGCGGGTGCAGGCACGCTCCAGCAGGCGTCGGGCGTGCCGGCCCGTGAACTTCACGCGGCCCATGTGCGACACGTCGAAGATGCCGCCGCTGGTGCGCACCTGGTGGTGCTCGGCGGTGGTGCCGGCGCCCTTGTAGTACAGGGGCATCTCCCACCCGGCAAACTCGACCATGTGGGCGCCGTACTCGACGTGAAAGGCATGAAGGGCGGTGCGTAGCAAGGGGCTGGACTCCTGGAAAGAGCGGATCGTAGAAGGGTGCGAACGCTCGGGACGCCGTGGCACGCTCGGCCGATCGAGTGCGCCGCGCCGAATCGCCCCGTATCCTCCCCGCTCCCATGCTGGCCCGCGTGCAGTCATACCTGCTTCAAGGCATCGACGCCCTCCCCTGCGAGGTCGAGGTGGACTTCAGCGAGACCGAAGGGACGATGACCGAGCCGCGGTCCTTCATCGTCGGGCTTCCCGACACCGCCGTGAAGGAGTCGATGGAGCGGGTGCGATCGGCGGTCTCCAACAGCGGGTACTCGCCACCGATGGGCCGGACGCTGGTGAACCTGGCCCCGGCGGATGTTCGCAAGGAAGGCCCGACGTACGACCTTCCCATCGCCATCGGTCTGCTCGCGGTGCAGGGTGTGGTGCGGCCCGTGCGCGGGACCGAGGAGCGGGGGCTGGACTACAGGAAACTGGTCTTCGGCGGTGAGTTGGCCCTCGATGGCCGGTTGCGCCCCATCAAGGGGGCCATCGCGATGGCGGCGCTGGCCAAGCAGCGCGGGGCCGCGGGCGTGGTCGTGTCGGCGGACAACGCGCAAGAGGCGGCGGTGGTTGAGGGTGTCAATGTGTACGCGGCGAGGACGCTCAGCGAGGTCGTGGGCCTGTTGACGGGGCACATCGAGGCGGAGCCGGTGCCCCCGCCGGATGTGGGCGCGATGCTGCGCAACGCCGCCGCGCCCATCGACTTCGCGGAGGTGCGCGGGCAGGAGGGTGTGAAGCGGGCGATCGTCATCGCCGCGGCGGGCGGGCACAACCTGCTGATGCTCGGCCCCCCGGGCAGCGGCAAGACGATGATGGCCAAGGCCCTGCCTGGTGTGCTGCCAAGCCTGACGGGCGAGGAGGCCATCGAGATCACCCGCATTTATTCCGCGGCGGGGCAGCTCGCGCCGGGGCAGAGTCTGGTCACGGCCCGCCCGGTGCGCACCCCGCACCACACCGCCTCTTCGGCGGCGGTGGTGGGGGGCGGGATCATCCCGCGCCCGGGTGATATCTCGTTGGCGCACCGTGGGGTTCTGTTCCTGGACGAACTGGCGGAGTTCCCGCGCGATGTGCTCGAATCGCTTCGACAACCGATGGAAGACCACGTCGTGACCATCTCCCGCAGCCACGGGTCGGTCCGGTTCCCCGCGAGTTTCATGCTGATCGCGGCGATGAACCCGACACCCAAAGGCGACATCGCGCCGGGGGAGGTGGGGAAGCGGGCGATGGAGGCGTATCTCGCGAGACTGTCGGGGCCGCTGCTTGATCGGATCGACATCCACGTCGAGGCCCCGGCGGTGCCGTGGAAGGAACTGTCTCGCACAGCGCGCGGTGGTGGCGATGAGGCGAAGGGCACCACGACGGAGAGCATGCGGCGGCAGGTCGATGCGGCGCGGGCGATGCAGATCGGTCGGCAGGGTGCTTCGGTCTCCAACGCGAGACTGACCGGTAAGCAACTCGATCGGTTCGCAAGGATGGATGATGCCACGCTGTCGCTGCTCGGGAGCGCGATGACCGAACTGGGGCTCTCGGCGCGGGCGTACGACAAGATCAGACGGGTCGCTCGGACGATCGCGGACCTTGCCGGGAGCGAGGATGTGAGGCTCGAGCACGTGAGCGAGGCCGTGAGCTATCGACTGCTCGATCGAAAGGGCTGAGCCGGCTCCGACTTCAAGAAAAAGGCCCGGTGCGTTTCGGCACCGGGCCTTGTGAAAACTTTGCGGAGTCTCACCGCGTGCGGCGGCGGAGGAGTACCAGGCCGACCAGTGCCGGGAGGCCGATGGCCGCAGCGCCGATCCCGGCGCCCGTCGTCGTGGCCTGCTGACGCTGACGGGCGTGTTCGGCCTCGATGGACGCCAGGCGGTACTCGATGGAGGCGATCTGCTGATCGCGGGTCTCGAGCTCGGCCGTGAGCTTGGCGTTCAGGCCCTGGATGGCGACGAGGGCCACCGAGGCTTGATCGGCAACGTTGATCTTGGTTTCGTCGGTGCCGAGCTTGAAGGACGCCATGAAGTCTTGG
>DDSA01000141.1:0-614 GCA_002343715.1 Phycisphaerales bacterium UBA2402
CCGTCGGATCGTACATCAGATCGTCGTTCTCGATCTCATAAAGCATGGCGCTCCGGCTGCCCGCGGCGGCGCGTGCCGCGGCGGCCTGGTCGGCCGCACGCTCCAGGGTGTCGGGAACGACCTTGGAGGGATCGATGAGCGCCTCGATGGGCAACTTCATGCGTCCCTCGGCATCGGCGATGTCGGGAGGGAACGGCCAGACGAGGGCGGGGCGTGGTTCCGGTCCGGCCGGGGAATCGTCCCCTCCGCCAAGCAGGTGCAGCACGGCCTGACGCGCGCCGCTCACCTGGCCCAGCACGGCGACCAGACGAAGAAGGAACAGACGATCGTCGTTGGCGGGAAGTGTGAGTTCCGCGACGATGCGCTGCCAACCCGGTGATTTCAGACTCGATTGATCGATCACGTTCGGATGTCCCCCAAAGTTGTCGTGCCGAAGTCCCGGCTCGTCGCCTTACCGCGGGGCCGCGATGCGCTGGTTGAAAGTCTCGGCGGGGGCGGCGAACCGCACGTAGCACGGCTCTCCGGCGAGAAGACGATCCGGCCCCTTGGGATTGTCGATCTCAACACGGACGCGGCGGGTCCGACTCGCGGGGTCCGCGGTCGGGGCAACCTCG
>DDSA01000141.1:916-1060 GCA_002343715.1 Phycisphaerales bacterium UBA2402
CCCTGCGGCATCGATCAGAACCCAGGCCTTGTCTCCCTTCTGCACGGTGAGCGTGACAGGATCGAGGGTCGAAGCGAACGCGTCGATCCAGAGCGTATCGACGTTTACCACACGGATGACCTTCTCGTTCTCGGAGGCGGCCTG
>DDSA01000141.1:1240-11256 GCA_002343715.1 Phycisphaerales bacterium UBA2402
CTGGAGTTCAGCCGTCTGCTCTTCCGATCTCTTCTCGTTCTCGGAGGCGGCCTGGCCGACATCCATCAGGACCTGATCGACCACACCGTCGAAGGGGGCTTCGAGGCGGTAACGGTTGACGCGGGCCTGCATGCGTTCCTGCTGGATCACTTCCTGAGTCTGCTGGACTTGCGCGTATAAATAATCAATCCTCGCAACTTCCGCCGCGAGCCGAGCCCGGTCAACTTGCTGTGCCGATGAGCCACCCTTGGCGGCGACCGATGTTTGAATCTCGTATTCCTTGTCCGCCAGTTCCATCTGCTGCCGTGCCCGCTGGACCGGGAGGTCGGTCTCGGTGCGGACTTTCTGCAGTTTGAGCAGCGCGAGGTCTTCGGCATCGTCGCCGCGGATCAGGATGTCGCCCTTCTTCACTTCCTGTCCACCCTTGGCGACGATCTGGACGATGGTCGTGGGCAGGGAAAAGCCCATGACGGCATCGTGCAGAGGATGGGTGTTGGCCTTGACTCCGCTGAACGCGGATATGGTCGCGGGATCGAGTTCACGCGCACGCGTGCCCGTTGGATTGTTTCCGGTGTCGAACTGCGCGAGGACAGGAGCGGCAAGTCCCATCGCCGCGGCACACGCCCATAGAACCTGCGAAAATCGACGATCTTTCACGGTGGCCATCGCAGGAAGTATACGAACGGCGACCGTCCGCGGGTTCGCGGAATCGTGGTCCGTTGAAACTCATTCGTGCTTCAATCGACGGTCAACTCCCGGCCGCGTGCGGTTCGGGAATCTCCCGCAGGATCCAGACGATCTTCCTCGTGGGAGGAGGGGGTACTTTCACAGTGCTTTTGCGAGCCGCGGATCGACTATCAATCCCGACAAGGCCGTAGGTCATCTCGTCAAAGCCTTGTTCTTGTGCTCGTTTTGGATTGTTTTTGAAGGCGATGTCGAGGCGTTCGCCGACGGGCACATCACAGGTCCAGACAGTTTCCCCGGTCGACGTATTGACGATCATCACGGTTTTCGGCGAATCGGGTGTGCTGATGTATTGGCCCGACTCGCCATACTGACAACCGCCCGTCGACATGAACGCCGCCGTGCCGCCGAGCAACACGACAAAACCCAGAAGTGATTTGAGTCTGTTCGGACGGCGATCGATCATGACGAGGCGCTCCGGCATTTGTTAGGATTGCGGATAGAGTCGAACTACGTTGCTCCGAGACAATCCGGTGAGGCAGGGTACGCACCCACAGTGCTGCATCTCAGACCGACAAGAGTATCGGCCCTTCGAGTCCCTTGCCCATCGGTTTTCGATGCCGCCGGCGTAGCATCCGGCGATGATTCAGAGTTCTTTCGATACCCCCACTCCCCCGATCCGGGTCGGGCATGGGTACGACCTTCACCGGCTCGATGTTCGAGCACCGCACGGATCGGGACGCAGGCTGGTCCTCGGCGGGGTCTACCTCGAACACACACACGGCCCGGTGAGTCACTCGGACGGCGATGCGCTCTACCACGCCGTGACGGATGCGCTGCTGGGTGCGCTTGGCCTGCCGGATATCGGACAACTCTTCCCGGACAACGATCCGGCGAACGAGTCGCGTGACTCAGCGGACTTTCTTTCAGCGGCGGCAACGCGTCTGCGCGAACTCGGGTGGAGCGTGACGAATCTCGACGCGACAGTGATCCTGGAGCGACCGAAACTCAGCCCTCATAAAGAAGCGATGCGGCGGAACCTCGCCCGGATTCTCGGCGTCGTGCCCGAGGTGGTGAACATCAAGGGCAAAACGCACGAACGCGTGGATGCGGTCGGAGAGGGCCGGGCGGTTGAGGTCCACGCGGTTGTTCTTCTGCACCGACTTTGAGACGGGCGAGCGCCCGCCATCACGCCTTCAATAGGACGCCGATGAGGCACTGATGTTCAGAACCATCCCGCTCATTCTTCCGGTCGTCGTCATCGTCGGTGCATACGCGGTCGGCGAACGTCCGGCCACGCCGATCCCCGGCACGACACGGGAAAAGATCCGCTTCGCGCGCGATATCCGTCCGCTGCTTTCAGACCGGTGCTTCCAGTGCCACGGCCCGGACCGAGAGACGCGGAAGGCCGAACTTCGACTCGATCTCCGCGAAGAAGCGGTCCGGGACCGTGGCGGGTTCGCCGCGATTGTCCCGGGTGACGCTTCGGCGAGCGAACTCATGGCGAGGATCATCAGCGACGATCCGGACGAGATGATGCCGCCGTCATCGAGCCACAAGCCCCGCCTGTCGCCGGAGGAAGCCTCACTCCTGCGGGCATGGATCGAGGCGGGCGCCGAGTACGAACCCCACTGGGCCTTTGTACCCCCTTCGCGGCCGGACCTTCCCGCGGGCGGCGCGGCCAACCCGATCGATCGATTTCTCGATGCGCGATTCGCCGCTGAGAAGATTGTGCCATCGCCCGAGGCCGATCCCTCAACGCTGCTCCGCCGACTCTTCCTGGATGTCACTGGCCTGCCGCCGACACCCCAGGAACTGGACGAGTTTCTGTCTCGCGGCGCCGGGCACTACGAGGCGTGGGTGGACCGAGTGCTAACGCGTGAGCCGTACCTGACGCGCGGGGCCGAGCACGCGGCATCGGCTTGGCTCGACGCGGCCCGGTACGCCGACACGATCGGTATCCACACCGATGCGGGTCGGCAGATCTGGCCCTACCGCGACTGGGTGCTCCGGGCCTTTCGCGACAATATGCCCTTTGATCAGTTCATCATAGAGCAACTGGCGGGTGATCTACTGCCGGACGCCACCACGGATCAGAAAGTGGCGACGGGCTTCAACCGTTGCCACGTGATGACGGACGAGGGCGGCGCGATCGCGGAGGAATACCTTGTGGAGTACGCGGTGGACCGCGTCTCGACAACCTCCTCGGTCTTTCTGGGTTTGACCGTGGGGTGCGCACGCTGCCACGATCACAAGTTTGATCCGATCACGATCGACGACTTTTATTCACTGACGGCCTTCTTCAACTCGGTGGAGGAGCCGGGTCTGTACAGCCAACTCCCCGATCCGAACCGCGCTTTCGAGCCTTTCCTCGATGTGCCGACACCGTCGCAGCGTGCCGCGCTCGATGCCATCGCGGAGAAGGCCGCGTCTGCTCGGGCCGCGCTGGATGGTTCCGCACCCGGCGATGAGGCGGGAGTATCGGCCTTCGTGGATTCGGTGCTGTCGCGTGCCGCGGTCGCGTGGTATCGGCCGGCTGTGGAGCGGGCCGAGTCTGCGGGCGGGGCCGATGCGTCGGTCGATCATTCGGGTTCGATCGCATTCACCGGGACCAACCCGGCGAAGGATGATTACACGCTCAAGTTCCGCGGCGTCAAGCCCGGCACGAGGCTCCTGCTGGTCGAGGCCTTGCCGGACCCGACGACCGGCCGCGCCGGACGCGCTCCGAACGGGAACGCTGTGGTCACGGGCATCACCCTCGGCGAAACAAGCGCCGCCGGCGAGCGCCGTGAGATTCCGCTGATCTGGGCCTGGGCGGACCACTCGCAGTTGAACGGCGACCATGACATCACCAATGTCCTGAGCGCGGATCATGATGACGGGTGGGCCCTCGACGCTCATCAGCGAACCGGGGGGCGGGTCGCCCTGCTCCTGGCCGGTGAGTCCTTCGGCGATGCCCGGGGAGATTCCGAACTGACGGTCACCATTCGCCAGCGTTCGATCTATGCGCAGCACACGCTGGCCCGGGTGCGGGTGCATTGTTCCTCATTGTCGGATGCCGGGGCGGACATGCTGCCGATCGCCGCCTCGCGTTGGCGCACCGCCGGCCCCTTTACCGTCGGACCTGAGGAAGATCCTTACGCACGGACGGTGGGCCCGGAAGAGGGCGTGATGCTGGACCTCACCCGCAACTTCGGAAAGGGGAATCAGTACTGGAAGTTCGCGCCCGAAGCCGCGGACGGGAAACTTATCTCACTCTCGGGCGGTGCGAACGTGTCGTACGTCGGGAAGAACATTTTTTCTCCCACCGCGCGACCGCTGGCCGCATCGCTGGGGAGCGATGACGGAGTACGGTTCTTCATCGCCGGCGAGATGGCGTTTGAGCGGCGGATCGATCGAAGCGCTGCGCCGGATCAGGATCAGGCCTCCGGTCGGCTCCGCGCCGGCGGCAACGGCATTGTTCTCAAAGTGGTGAACAGCGGGGGTGATGGTGCAGCGTACTTCCGCGCGACATCCGCGGCCGAACTTGATGGGGACCTGTTGGCGGCACTGCTGCCCGAAGATGCTCGACCCTCCCCGCTGCGTGATCGGATGATCAGAGCCTGGCGGACCGCGCACTCGCCCCATTTCAAGGAACTCGATGCGAGGGTCACGGCGCTCGACAGGGAGCGGGCGGAGATTCAGAAGACAGTTCCCCGCACGATGGTGATGAAGGAACTGGAGAAACCACGCGAGACGTTCGTGCTCAAGCGCGGTGTCTATGACCAGCCCGACGCGGCCCGGCCGGTGTCGCGGCGAGTGCCTACGGCGCTGGGCGTACTCCCCGCCGATGCCCCGACCGATCGCCGCGGTCTGGCGTTCTGGCTCACTTCCGCCGACAATCCGCTGACCGCACGGGTCGCGGTGAACAGGCTGTGGGAGCGGTTCTTCGGCATCGGGCTTGTGAAAACAAGCGAGGATTTCGGCCTCCAGGGCGAATGGCCGAGCCACCCCGAACTGCTGGATTATCTCGCGGTGGAGTTCCGCGAATCGGGGTGGGATGTCCGTCATCTCACCCGACTGATCCTGACCAGCGCCGCGTATCGGCGGTCCTCCGGCACACGGATTGACCTCTCGGAGATCGACCCCGAGAACAGACTTCTGGCATCATTCCCGCGCCGGCGCCTTACCGCCGAGCAACTTCGCGACCAGGCTCTCGCGGTCTCCGGGCTGCTCGTCGAGAAACTCGGCGGCCCCAGCGTGAAGCCGCCGCAGCCCGATGGGTTGTGGCAGGAGGTCTCCATGCCCGCGTCCAACACGCGGGTGTACGACCCGGGGACCGGCGATGACCTGTATCGGCGGAGTGTCTACACCTACTGGAAACGCGCGGTCCCGCCGCCGTCGATGTCGGCACTGGATGCGCCGACGAGGGAGTCATGCACCGTTCGCCGCGCACCGACGAACACACCGCTCCAGTCGCTTGTACTCTGGAACGAGGAGCAATACGTCGAGTCCGCGCGGGTGCTGGCCGCACGAACACTCCACGAATCGCCCGGCGCATCGGATGCGCAGCACGCCGAGCGCCTCTTCCGTCGCGTGACGGCCCGCGCTCCGGAGGCGGCGGAGGTCGAGGCGCTGCTGCGAGCGTTGAACGACTTCCGGGCGGGCTTCAGGCAGGATCCGCTCGACGCGGCCCGGTTGAACCGTGTCGGGACATCGCCCCCGCCGGCGGACATCGACGCGGCGGAACTCGCCTCCTGGACGATGATCGCCAGCGCCGTCATGAATCTGCACGAGACTGTCACCCAGCGTTGACGCCACACACCTTCCTCTATCCGCAACCATGATCAGCATGCGCCTCGTCGCGGCTCTCGGGCTGCTCACGCTCTCCAACGTCTTCATGACCTTCGCGTGGTACTACCACCTGAAGATCAAGTCCTGGCCGATCTGGCTGGCGATCCTTGCGAGTTGGGGTATCGCGTTCTTCGAGTACTGCCTCCAGGTGCCCGCCAACCGCATCGGGCACATCAACTACGGAGGGCCGCTGACGGTGGCACAACTCAAGATCGTCCAGGAAGCACTGACGCTGATCGTCTTCACGGTGTTCACGCTGGTGGTGATGCCCAACGAAAAACTCCGCTGGAGCGACTACACCGCCTTCGCGCTCGTCTTCGCGGCGGTGGCGGTCAGCGTGCTCGGTCGGCGTGCTTGAGTCTTCAGGAGCACCCGCCGGCCTCCCACAGGACGAAAAACGCCTCGACATCCGCCCCGTCGATGCCGCCGTCCTGATTGACATCGGAGAGCGCTTCGGCCGCTTCCCACGCGAGAAAGAACGCCTCGACATCGCCGCCGTCGATTCCCCCATCGCTGTTGAAATCCGCGGCACAGAACCCCGTGGATGGCTCGAACGCCGCCTCGAGCAGCGCGTATCCCGCGTCATCATCACCGGAACACCCGGTCGCCGCGGCCTCTGACCGGAGCCGGACGGCGGCGATGAACCTGTCCGCGGCGACGATGCACCTGTGAGCGATGAACTCCGCGAGGTAGGTTCCGTCGTCGAAGAGACCGTTGCCGTCCAAATCGATCGGGTCGCCCTCACGGGCAAGGATGAGTGATCCGTTCAGCACCGCGGCCGAGTTTCGCAGTAGGTTTGTTTGGTCGGTCTCCCCCACCACCACGTAGTCCCCGGCCTGATTCGCGCTGACACCAAGCAACGTGCCGGCCCACCGTTCCATGCCCGACGTCACAGGTTCGCCGAGCGCCGCGATCACCGCGTTCTCGCGGATCGCCAACCATCCTTCACCTCCGGTACGCACGATCGCGCATAGGCCGCCGGGCGTGAGCGCAGCGGACACGATGGGTTCCCCCGCGGCCGCGACGGGTCCGATCCCCGCGATGGGCCGTGACTCCTGCACGGCGATGGCAGGACCGCCGAACGGATGCTCCCGGATCAGCACACGATCCACCATCGCGGGGGCATCGAGCTCGCCTCCAACCACATATCGAGCCCCCGATGCGGACGGTCCCGCGGTGAATGATTCAAGATCAAGCGACCGCACCAGATAAAAGGTCTCGAAACCCGAGGCATCGCGCTGTCCGAAAGGAATATCCAAGCCCGTGCGGACGAGGACAGAAAAACCGTCGTGCTGCAGCAGGGCTTGCGCCGTTCCGGGCGAAACGCCCGGCCCCACGAGGGTCGCCCCGAAGGTCACGGACCCATCATCCGACATGCATGGTGCGGTGAGCAG
Organism: Phycisphaerales bacterium UBA2402; assembly: GCA_002343715.1. Taxonomy (GTDB): domain Bacteria; phylum Planctomycetota; class Phycisphaerae; order Phycisphaerales; family UBA1924; genus UBA2402. The sequence goes on from DDSA01000141.1 coordinate 8,152, forward strand.
CGCTCCGTAAAACACATCACCGGCGTACGCGGGACACGGCGCACCCGATCTGGCGACCACGCTCGCCGATCCGTCCTGAACCCGAGCGATGAACGGCCCCGACGAGTCCACGCCGGCATAGGCCCACCATCCGAGATCATTGACGCTCGGCCGACCCTCCAGTTGCAACGGCGCTCCGCCCGACGGCAGCGATGGAAACAGACCTTGCCGCCCCAGCAGCACCAGCCCACCGGGAGTTTCGCCGATAATGACCGTTGAGGCACCCGGCACGCCCGTGGCCCGAGCCGAAAAGATCACATGCCGTCCGTTCCCGCTGGTCGAAAGCGAGCCGAATGACTGCGGTCCTTCATGTAGGAATCTCTCACCCGCGCCGCCGGGAAGAATCGAAGATGTGCTCTGGGGGACCGTGGATGCTATCGAAGTCAAGGCAGCGGCATCGGGGCGTGCAGGCAAGACACGCACACCTCCCGAGGCGGTGTCGTTGGATGTGTTGGAGTCCGTCTCGTTGCAGCGAGCGGTGACGGTGAGCGTGAGCAGGCCCGCGGCTGAGGGCGCAAGGGTGATCGTGGCCGGCTCTCTCTGTCCCGCGGCCAGGTCCGGCATGCTGATGGTGAGGACCGATCCGGTCAGCGACCCCGCCGGGGATGAACCGATGAACGCGGCCCCTGTGGGGAGGGTCGCCCTCAACGACACACCGGAGAGCGCCGTCGTACCCGCGTTGCGGGCCGCGGCGTGAAAGACAGCCTGCTCACCGATGCGTACAGAGCAATCCGCCGGCAGTGTGAGTGTTGCCGCGATGTCGGGTTGAGGTGCGAGAAAGTATGAAGCGGCGTACGAGGCACCGCAGGAACCACGGTCGCCGCCCCAGGGTTGTGCGATGGGCGTTTCGTACACGCCGGTCAGAAGGTTATAGACGTACATCCAGTTGGTCTCGTCGGCAACCAGGTACACACGACCGTTACCGACGGCGAGTCCGTCAATGTCGGTATCCACAGTCGTCCCCGACTTCACCGGGTACTGTGCGATCCTCGTGAAGGATGCCGGAGAGAGAGGAAGGTTGACGCGGTACAACCCGCGTCCGGCCAGCCCCGCCCCGGTCGAGGCACTGTCGTTCGCGGCATACAGCACACCGGATGAAGGATCAAAGTCGAGGCCCCCGAAGTCGCCGGCGCCCAACGACAGAACGAGCGTGGCCCGGGCGGTAGCCGGATCGATCTCGTAGAAGTGATTGGCCTGAGTTCCGGATGACCCGACGAGAACACCCCGCAGTGTGTCGAAGGCGAGTCCACCGTCGATCGTCGTGGCATCGCCGTGAAATGACGCGATACGCACCGGGATGCGGTCACCGTCGTACGAAATGCGGTACAGAGCCGTTCCGCTGGCAACGTACACGTGACGTGTGGCATCGTCCGCGGCAAGGCCCCGCACCGGGATCGCGCCGAGATCAATGGAGATAGGGTCATACTGAGCGGTCGGTACATTGAAAGCACGGATCGGCAGTGCACCGAGTTGGCACCCCGAAAGCACCTGACCCGGGGCGTTCCAGACTAACCCGGCACAGAAGGAACAGAACACCCCCTTGAGCCAGACCACACAACCTACTCCAGACCGGCACAACCGTCTCGACTTCTTCACGGCGGAACCTCCTTTCAAGGGCTGAACCACTCGACCCGCGAGCCTGAGCATACCCCGCACGAACAGGCGACGGACAGCCCGCCCAGTCCTCCGAATCCCTCCAACCCGACGTCAAGCGAGATGCGAACTCAGGCCGCTCTTGCTTTCATAAACTTTGAATTGGAAAGTGGTGGACAGCCCAGGAGTGCGCAACGGCGGGGAGTCCGCCCCGGCATCCTGGGTGCAAAGCAGTCAGCGATACGACGAGGAACACAAGCCATGCCCGTCCGCCAACACCATGACATCCGTACGCCCGGGGCCGCACGAGCGTTGTCGGCCCTGCTCATGTGCTGCATCGGGTTCGTGACGATCTCCCCGACCAACGCGGCGGATCGCGGGGGCGATCCGCCGCCGCGAACCGGCCCGTTCACTTTCCACAACACGGTCACGACCGACGATCGCGAGCTGCGTTTCGGTGAGGGGCGTGATTGGTCGGCGCGGCTCAACTTCGGCGGCCTCGACGTGAAGCGGGACATCAAAGTGCTCTACGAGCACTGGTTCGCCGCCGATGTCCGTACAAGCGGATTGCAGATCACGATGCAGCCCGACTACTGGGAACGGTACGAGCGCACCCTTCGCACGATGCTGGATCAGCGCGTACCCCTGGGGTTCGACGGGTTCATCTGCCTCGACATCGAGTTTCTTCCAACATCGTGGGGAGCCCGTACCGGCGGGCCGGCCGGCTACCCGTCGTACGCCTGGGGACCTCGTTTCTATGACAACTGGGTCGATTTTGTGCGGTCATCGAGGCCCGAACTGATCGCCGGTTTGGGCACCGATGAAACGGAGCGTGCGTACGCGGCTTCGTACGAAGCGGCAGTCCGAGACTGGCGCGTATGGACGATCACCAAGTGCAAGCAGTTGAGGCCGGGAACGAAGTTCGGCTTCTACTCACTTCCCGCGGGTTGCCGCCACGCCAACTACACCCAGGCGAACCCGATGTTCCGCGATTTCAACGATCAACGGGCGTGGTGGGTGGACAGCGGGGACGTGATCTTCCTGCCCATTTACCAGAATCGCCTGACGCTCCCGGAGGGCCAGACTCCCTCGAACTGGTACGAGATGACCCCCGCACAAAGCCGGGACTACATCGTCTCGAATGTCACCGAGGGTCGTAGGCTGGCTCGCGGCACCAAGCCCGTGATCGTGATCGCGTGGGCGCGGTACATGCCCAGCGTGGAGGGTCGCAGCGGTCAGTTCCTGGATGAACACGCGCGGCCACATATGTTCCAGACGGCGAAAGAAGCCGGCGCGGACGGCATCGCGCTCTGGGACTTCCTTGGTAACGAATCGCAGTTCAATGAACTTCAGTCCTACATCACCGAGTACATCGTCCCGATGTGGACGGCGATCGCTGATGTTCCGCCTCCCCCGCCTCCGGGTGATGGTGGTGGATCACCGGGCGACGGCGGCAACGGTGGATCACCGGGC
>DDSA01000167.1:0-56455 GCA_002343715.1 Phycisphaerales bacterium UBA2402
CTTGCCCAACTGGGTGGGCCCCTCCCCCCCGACCCGCCCCCCCCCGGGGTTGGGGGGGGGGGGGGGGAAAGTCCGGAAGGGAATTCCCGTCCCCCTCCCACGGCCGCAGGACCAACGAGCACGCCAGGAACCCCGGCTTGAGGCCGCGGATGGCGGTGCCCATGATGCCGCTCCCGCCGGGGAGATCGGCATCGGGCACGGCGAAGAGCGACGCCATCGAGCCGTCGCGGAACGGATTGCTCATCGTCGAGTTGATCCGGCGGAAGAGTGGGTCGTCCGCCGCCGTGAGCTTGCGGCTTTCCCACCCCGGCGGCAGCGGGGCGATGATCTCCAGATCGCCGACCGTGGGCAACTTGCGCCGCACCGAGCCGACGACAACGCAGGCAGCGGAGTGGTCCGACAGCAGCCCCGAGAGTTCCCAGCGGCGGAACGCGGCCGCGGCGACATCGGAGGCCTGGGCATGGGGGAGGCGTGGTCCTTCGCTCATCGTCAGGTCTCCGGCCAGGCCCGCTTGTGGCCCTTGATGATGTCGCTGAGTTCGAGACGCTCGTACTGCCCCATCGCACCGATCCGCACACACAGGGCCTGCTCGTATTGAGCCATGAGCGACGCCGCGTCATGCTTGCCCTGGAGGTGCAGTTCCAGGCGGACGCTGTCGATGGCGCGACGGAGCCGGTTGCGGAAGAGGTCTTGAATCCGATCGACCTTGCTGCGGTTCATTCGTCGTCCTCCTCGTGGTCGGAGGCACCGCCGTCAGCCACCGTCGCCACCGGCTTCCGCGCCGGCGATCCCTTCTTTCCAGACCGTTTCGTGGATGGCGCCGCCTTCGAGGTAGCGGATGACTTCGAGCCGGTGTCCTGCTTTGGGCGAAGTTCGGCGGGCAGGAACGAATCGACCGTCGGGGCCGCGGCGATCTCGATCCCCAGCGCCGCGGCGATCTTGTCAGCCATGCCCGACGGACCATCCCGCCAGTGGTCGAGCAGACCGAAACGCCGGCCGCAGTCCTTCTCGATCGCCGCGATCGCCGACCAGGACGGCGCGGACAGGTGCTTGAGCAGGCTCGCCATCGCCGGCGACGACGCCGCACGCGAGGCCTTCTCGGAGTTGTAGTGATGCGTTGCCTCGAAGAGCTTGGTCTTGCGCAGGATGGTGTAGATCGTCCACAGCCCCGGCACGGCCATGACCTTCGCGGCGATCTGGGGCTCCAGTTCCTTCGCCCGCTGCCGCATTGCCTCAGTCCACTCGTTGGCGGCCAGGCGCCGCGCCTCGGCCTCCAGCTGCTGCTTGCTGGGCTCGCGCTCGATCTGCTTGCGCTGGGAGTCCTTGCGGGCCTGGGGGCCGTGCGTGGCCCGTCGCTCGCGGACCTTCCGATCCAGGGCCGCGGGCGCCACGTACTCCGGCACCTTCGCCTCGGCCGGCTTCTTCCCGCCATCGACGATCCGCTTGGAAGCGGCGCTGATGGCCCCCTTCGCCGAGCGGAGCTTGTCCTGGTAGCAGGCGGGCAGCGTGCAGATGCCCGCGGCGGCGACCTTCTCGGAGCCGGCCGACTCGGAGTCGTACGTGCCCCGCCCTCCGACCATCGTGAGCGACACCGCGCCTCCCCCCTCGAACAGACCGGGGTTCGTTGCCGAGTTGTGCGGGCATCCCTCGCACGGCTGCCGTCCGGCGAACGCGACGTGCCGCTGCCACGGGACAACGTGGAGGGAGAACACACTGCGGCGGACCTCCATTTGGAGATCGGCGAGTTGGCCCGCCTCGACATCGCTGATCGAGTCTGAGCCGCCCGCGGCGTATGCCTTGCACAGATCGTCCCGCCGCTTGTCGTCGGCAACCTTCGAGATTTCGCGGGCGTGAGCGAGCGGGAGCTTGCCGGTCAGTACGAGCTCCTTGGATCGCTCGCTGAGCCTGCCGATGTAGAGACGATCGCGGACCCAACTCGCCGGCTTGCCGAGCATCGCCGCGACCTGCTCCGAGGCCTCGAGCCGCACCTTGGGATCGGCCAGCAGAGCCTCGCGGTACCTGACCGGATTGGTGCCTTGAGCCTCGATGCAGCGTGTGACCACGGCATCATCCACCACGCGACCCAGGTCCGGCCCCACCGGCATCGTCGCCTTCACACGCTTGGCCGCGGCGAACGCCTGGAGGAGCATGAGTTCATCGACGGCGAGCGTCTCCTCCGCCGGCGTCAAGTCCTGCCGTTGCACGTTCTCGATCGCCACCACGGTCCTTCGCACGTCGTCCGCGAGCGGCGCGACGACCGAGGCCCGGATGGCGGACCATCCCAGGCGACGGGCGGCGGCGATCCGGCGCCGTCCGAACACGCGGCAGAACCGACCATCCACGAGCCGCTCGAGCATGACCGGCTGCAACTGCCCGCACTCGCCCATGCTCCGTGCAAGCTGCTCGATCGCGGCATCATCGCCGGGCCTGCTGAGACGATCGGCGGGGCCGGCGGGATCGATGACCTGGTCGAGAGGGACGTCGATGAGTTCGCCCTTCAGGTCAACGCCCAGGATGGGCTTGACATCGATGGGAGTTGGCGGGGGCTCCTTCTTCGGAGGGGCCTTCTTGTTCTGACGGGTGGCGGCAAAGGTCATGGTGCGGAACTCCTGAGTGGAACGACGGAGGAAGAGGACGACACGGGCGCCGTTGACCCGGCGCCAGCTTGGGTCGCGTATCCGGTTGGGTGCGAGCCGGACGCGAACGTGGAGAGCGGTGATCACTCCAGGAACCTCGAATCGACGACCTGGAGGCGCGGCGGGCTTGGCTCGCCGGTCTTGAGACTGGTCGTCACCTTCGTCTCGAAGTAACCGTCGCTCGCGGCCCCGAGCAGCTTCCGGGTCGCTCCCGGCTTCCAGGCATCCGATGCAAGGCAGTCCTGGACGGCATCGAGATCACCGCCCGCGGCATCGAGGATCGCGGCGAGCGTGCCCCGGACATCGGTGCAGCGAGTGCTCTTGTTCGGAGCCACGTAGTAGCGGCGGACACCGTCGGAGATTTCCCCGTGCCGCTCGATGTGAGAGATCGCCGCGGCCTCGACCTGGGCCTTCAGGTCGCGGTGCAGTTCGCCCAGGACGCGGACGGCTTCCAGGGCGAGCAGCACCTGGTCCGCGGTGGCATCGGGAGTCGCGGCGACATCGAGAGCGCCGCGGCAGTTGGCGACAATGTCATTCACAGCACGGCCCCCTCGGCTTCGCGGGCTGCCTGGCGATGGTCTTTGCGGAAGGCCTTGACCGCTCTGGTGACCGCGGCGGTCTGATTCTGGTTGAGGTTGGCCTCATCCAGCAGGCTCTTCTTCTCGTCATCCAGGATCGCCGCAACGCGGCCGACCGTGGTCAGACCGGCGGCAATCAACTTCCCCTTGAGGTTCTCCGGCATGTCGAGCTCGTTCACGCTCGCCGCCAGGTGTTCATCCACCCCGTCACCCTTGCTGGGGTCCGGTGCTTCGGGCTTGGGCTTGCCCGGACGGCCGACCGGCCGAGCGTCCTTGGCGACATCCTTGAGCTCGCCCTGCTTGGGGTCTTTCTTCGGCGGCTCGGCGGGCATCTCGTACATGAAGTCCAGCGAGGGCTCATCGGCCTTCTCAACCAGATCTTCGATCTGCCCGCGGTGCCACTTGATGCGGGAGGAGAGGGCATCGATCAGCACGATCGCGTCGGAGTGCCGGCACTTGAGTTCATGGGCCTCGTCCGAGTCGCCCTCCATCTCGCCGAGTTCCTCGATCGCGGCATCCCGGTCGTCGAACGCGTTGGACCGCTTGGATTCGAGGCTCTTCACCTCGCCGACGTGATGCCTGATGGCATCGCAGACCGCAACCGAGAACGCCTGACCCGACATGTGCTTTGACTTCTTCGCCATCATCCTGCTCCTGAATGGGCGCGGGGGAAGCCCGCGCCGGACTGAGACTGAGACACCTGGAATCGACGTTCTTCAATGGCAGCGGCGGTCGCGGCGACCACGGCCAACTGACGGGCGACCGCGGCTTCCTGCTGCTCCCACTTGGCCGCGATGACCAGCGGCACCTCCACGAGCGAGGCCCGGCCCTTCGCCGACAGACCCAACATCGCGATCAGATAGCCGACGGGCTTGTGGCAGTCCTTGACCGCCATGCGGTCCTTGACGCGGCAGATCGCGGCATCGACACGCTCGGGGCTGCTCCACGGCCCGCCAGCGAGCTCATCGGCCTTGCTGAGCGGCACGTTCGAGAGCCCGCCGGAGCGGAGACTTTCAACGAAAGACCGAAGTTGACTGAGGGCCTGCGATCGCCGCCATGCGTGAATCTTCTCCTCCGTCAGCGCTCTCGCTCCAGCGCTCCCAATGCGCGCAATTACATCAGCGCTCAGAGCGCTCAGAGGGCGCTTGGAATTAGTTTCAGGAGAAGAGCGCTGGAGCGCAGAGCGCTCTGAAGGCGCAGAAGATGCATTTGCATCCGATCGGGTATGCATATGCATTGCATTTGCATGTGCATTTGCATCCGGCGGGACCTGGGACCACCTCGCCCGTGCGGCGTTGGCCCGAACCACGGAGGTCCGGGCCGACCGCTCCGCCTCGGCGCTCAGCCGGTCGTAGACCGCTCGGGCTTCTCGCAGGTGGAGGCGGCCGTCGGTGCCGATGGTGAAGGCCGCGTCGAGCCTGGACAGGCGCGGCCACTGCTCCGCTTTGATCCCGACCACAGCGGCCAGGACGGCGGTATCGTCGGGCAGCGAGCACGGTGGCTGCTGCCGCCAGGAATGCGCCAAGAGCCGGAGAATGGCCCCGGTCTCGGCAAGCGAGAGAGACGCGGCGACCCCATCCGGCAGCAATGGCACCAAGTCGAAGGGGAAGCGAGGATGTGATTCAACGGCGGGCACGAAACCCAGGCGCCGCCGTGTGCGGGCGGCCCTGAGTGAGAGGAGAGAGATGCCGCGTGCTCGCGGCAAGGAAAGCGTCAGAACGGGATCTCGTCGTCAGGCACCGACGGATCGCGGACAGGGAGAGGCGACGCGGCAACGGCCACGTTTGGCCGCGTCGGGCTCACGACCTCCCCGGTGCTCGCGTCCACGAGCTCACGCGGCTGGGCAGCCGCGTCAAGAAACACCTTCATGGTCGGGAGAACGCCCGCGGGAATCTGATCCAGCGCGACGCCCCACACCAACGGGTAGGCATCCGCGGCGTTGATCTTGCACCAGCGGAGGAAGTCCTCCCAAGACTTGCCCAGCGTCTTGAGGTGGCCCTGGAACCGCTCCATCGCCACCTTCGGCACGGGCCGACGATCGCCGGCGATGACCAGCGTCGATCCCGCCTTCGGCGACGCCTGCACCTGCTCGGGACGCCACTTGTCCACATTGATGCAGGGCTTGATCTCGCCGAAGGACGTGTACGTCGAGGGGTAGATGGCGATCTGCTGACCGACCCACTGCTCGGTTTCGTCGGTGCCCAGGACCTGCTCGATGGAGCGGCCCGTGGTCCGCCACAGACTCATCGCCTTGCGGAACTCGCGGAACTTGAGCATCCACTTCACTTCAGGCTCGGAGTCACCGCCGCGATCGCGGGCCGCGGCGGGGTAGACACGCTCGATCGTGACGATCGTGTTCTGGTTCGGTGGCAGGTCTTCGGCCTGAAGGTACTTTGAAGGGAACATCTGCGATAGCTTCATTGGTGAACTCCGAGAACATGTGTGTGGGTGGTCAGGCGGTCGTGTCGAGATTCCGGCCGATGGCGCAGGCCTCGCCGGCGTATGCGTGAGATGGGGAATGGGCGGCGCGGTCATGCTCCGCGAGGAGCATGCTCATCGCCGGCGTCAGAACGCCCTGGCCCTCGAACTGCTGGAGCCAGAGCAATGCTCTCCGCAGGTCGCTTGCAGCGGGCCGGCCGTTGACGCCGTTCAGCACGCGGCAGAGGGCCGTATCAGTCGGGGGCGAGTTGGGATCGTCCATCCGCCCAAGAATGACGCTGAGACGTCCCAGACCGCGGCGGACGGGAGCGGTGAAGCGTGTGGAACTCACATCGCACCTCCCATCATCCGCTCGACCTGCCGGCGCTCAAGGCACCGTTGACAGAAGCGACCATGAGCGTGAGCGAGGGCGGAGAAGAGATCGCCGCACCCCTCGCACCCCCGATGCTCGACGCGGAAGTCTCCGCCAGGCCCCGTGATGACCAGCGGCGGATCGGCACCCGTGACCGCGAGAGTGGTTTCGGCGACGCCAGTGGAAAGTGCACCAGCACGACCGCAGTGACGAGGGCCAGCCTCGGCGAACCCACCCGCGGCTTGAATGGCATTGGTGAGCCGCTCACGAACACCGCCTTCCAGGCTCCGCATCTGCTCCGGCGTCATGCCGGTGCTGCCCAGTTCTGATTCGATTGCCGCGAGAACCCGAAGCTTCTCCGCCAAGAGCGCTCGCTCTCGAATGATCGCGTCAATGACGGCCATCCGCGGCGTTTCGCCGTGGCCGTGGATGAGCCAGACGGTGTGAGACATCTGGCACGCCTGCGTCGGATCAATGCTCGCGTGCCAGGAGAGGCGATCATCGTGGCGCAGATGGGGTTCGATCTTGCCGGTAGCGACCTGGCCGATGGTGACGGCCTTGATTTTGGGCAGGTCCAGGGGATCGGGTTTGGCGTCGATGATCTTGATCACGCGACACCCCCAGTCGCCTTGGCGATGGCGGCGTTGCACGCCGTGATGAGAGCGTCGTACCGCTTCAACAGTGCCTGGTCATCCGCGTCATGCACAACGCCGCCAACATGAGCGGCAGAGAACACCAGGTCGCGTTGCAACACCAGGCCATCAAGCGCCTCGCGGCAAACGGTGAGTAGTTCCGGCGCGGCCGCGATCAGCCGGCAGTTGGCCTTCCGCTCTTCGCGGCTGACATCATCAGGCCCGCACGAATCGGGGCCGACAGAAATCTGCCCGCCGATGACGACAGAGCCGTCGTACTCCAAGGTCCAGGGACCGGGCGTTGGGCGGGCGGATTCAGGGGACGGGACGGGACGCTTCTTTTCGACCTTCATGGCCGCTGCTCCTTGAGCGGAGCAGCCTGGCGAGAGCCTCGAACAGATCAGCGAGGTCGTTTGAGTCCTGGGCCATTATGAGGTCCGAAATGCCGAAGGAGGGACTTGAACCCTCACTCCTTTAGGGGGAACCGGATTTTGAATCCGGCGCGTCTGCCATTCCGCCACTTCGGCCGCTGTCTACGAGGATTGTAGCCTTATCATGAATGAACTTGTCAGAACAGAGATCCGCCGGTCGAACAACCCGGGAGGTATATCCGTCCTGCCGCGCGATGGTAATGCCGCCGAACACTTGATAGACTGCATCGCACGTTCCGCGCTCGTTGAGTGGTACAAGTTTGCTGCGATCAACCGTCGTACCTGAGTTCATGTATTGTGAACGATGAGCCGGACCCGTTCAACGCTGATATCCATGCTGCTCTTCGCTGCCCTGTTGTGGCCGTCGTGGTGGGCCTATCTGTACACGCTGCGCGAAACATTCCATGGGCTTGAAGCGGTGGGGATCATCTCACGGGGACCGAACCTCTGGGGTCAGGTCCTGGGCCGGAACATCCCGAGCCACGGCCCGCTGATCGGCTCCGCGGCCAGGTTCATCGCCGCGCTTGCGGGGTACGGGCCGGCCTGCTGCGCCGCGTTCTGGCTCTTCGCACGGGCGCGGCGTGGTGGAGATCCCGCCGCGTTCGTTCCAGTCTCGGTGCGTACGTTCGCCGCGGGCGTGGGTATGTACGCGTTGTTGCACTCTCTCGGCGCGGACTGGCTCGCCGGACTCCTGCGGGAAGCGATCATGTCACTGGGGATACGTGCAGGGTGCGAGTACACCTCGGTCGGTGTGATCGTGTTCGGGCGGATCGGCCCGTTCACCGCCGGGCCGTTCGCGGGAGTGTTCAACTGGCTCTGGCGTAACGGCGGGTGGAACGGGGCGATGCTCGCCGTGTTCGTGCCCGCCCTTGCGCTCTTCGCGTTCACGGCGCGCCGGAGCCTGAGGCCACTGCCGGGCCGATGTCAGCGCTGCGGCTATGACCTGACCGGCGTGCGGGGGCACTGTCCCGAGTGCGGTACAGATCACTGACCCTGGGCCATGCTGTAGCCGCGGACACCGTCAAAGGTGCGCAGGAGTTCGTAACTGCAGACCGTGAACTTCTCGGCGATCTTGTCGAGCAGGGCGATGGCCCGGCTCTGGCCGATGCTGCCGGGCACGAGTCCGTCTCGCAACTCGAAACGGACGCGGTAGTAATCCACGCACTCGGTATAGACGCTGCCCGAGGGCCAGACCTGCGTGCCCCGGTTGGAAATCAGCGAGAGTCGGAAGGGCGTGTCGGTCGCCATCTGGTTCATCTCGTGCGCCAGCGTCGTGGGCGTGAGGGGCGAATCGAGGTAGACATCACACCCCGCCACATGTGCCATGATGTTGACGAAGGTGCGGATGACCTGCTGGGAACTGGGCCGCGGCGCGTGGGTCAGGGTCGGCGTCGCCTGCTCCGGGACATTGACGGAAGGAACCGCGCTCGGCTGCGATCCCAGTTTGTCGATGATCCCCTGCACGAACTGCTCCGTGGTGGCCGGTTCCTTTGAGTACCCGGGGAGCGTGGGGTCGCCGAAGTCGCCGGTGTGCAACCCTGTTTCGAGTGCCGCGAGCAACGCGTTCTCGATCGTCGCGGCCTGCCTGAGTAGCCCGACGTGGCGCAGCATCATCAGGCCCGAGAGAATAAGACTCGTCGGATTGGCGACCCCTTTGCCGGCGATGTCGGGCGCGGTGCCGTGAACAGCCTCGAAGATCGAGATGTGCTTGCCGATGTTGGCGCTGGGCGCGAAGCCAAGCCCCCCCACCAATCCCGCCGCGAGATCGCTCACGATGTCGCCCTGCAGGTTGGGCAGCACGATCATCTGGTACTGTTGGGGCTTGACGACGAGATTCATGCAGAGAGCATCGACGATGACATCTCCTGTGTCGATCTCGGGGAAGTCCTTGGCGGCGAACTTGAATCGGTCGAGGAAGAGACCGTCGCTCATCTTCATGATGTTGGCCTTGTGGCCGCAGTGGATCTTCTTCAACCCCAGGGCGCGGGCGGTCTGAAAGGCGAACCGGTGAACCTCATCGCAGCCGGGGGCCGAGATCAGTCGCTTGCACTGGATCATGTCGCTGGTGAGTCGGTGCTCGACGCCGCCGTAAGTGTCCTCGATGTTCTCGCGGACGATCGAAAAATCCAGATGGATCCCGGCCTTGCTGTAGACGGTCTGCACGCCCGGGAGTGTCTTAAAGACGCGGAAGTTGGCGTACGTGCTGAAGAGTTTGCGCAGCGTGACGTTGATCGACTTGCCCCCCCCACCCTTGGGGGTCTCCATCGGGCCTTTGAAGAGTACACCGCAATCTTCGATCGTGCGGACGGCTTCATCGGTAATGCCCCGGGTGTTGCCCTTGTCGAAGATGGCCTTGCCCATCTCGACGGGGATGAACTCGGCGTGATCCAGCACGCCTGCCGCGCGGAAGAGCGCGATCGTGGCGTCCATGATCTCCGGGCCGATACCGTCACCGGGGGCGAGGGCGATGTACACACGGGCCATTGGCAGTTCTCCTGTGGGTTGCCGTTCTCTGGTTTCCGACGAGAGGGGCGGAGTGTAGGGGCCGTAGGCAAGCGACAATCGGCGACCGCGTACGGAACAGTCGGGAGCGGAGGGGAGGGGCGGCACTCGGCGCGGGGAGGGCTGTCGCGGCGGGCTATCGTCCGACTTCACGACACGGAGGCTGATGGATGGACCCGTCTCAACTACGACATCTGTTCGAGGCACAGAATATCGCGGTGCGGCTCGTCTCCTTCGAGGAAGCCGAGGCCCGCGACCTTGTGCTCAACGTGGCCGCGGAGTTGCGCCTGGGCGCGTGGGTCTGGTCGGCGGTATCGGGTCTCCGTCGGCTCGACACGGCCGGCGAGCCGATCGAGGGCACGGTGAACGCGGGCGCGGCCCTGCGTTATCTCACGCTCAACATGGCGGAACCGGCGCTGTGTATCTTCCTGGATCTCGCCGACCACCTGGAAGACAAACTCATCCTGCGGACCTTGCGAGAGTTCATCGAACGCCTGACCGCGTGGAACACGGGAAGCGTGCACAGCAAGGACCACCGCGCCGGATCACGCCTCGCGATGATCGACCACCGAGAGAACGTTCCCGATGTCATCGGCTCCTGCTGCACACGCTTCTTCATCCCTCAGCCCGACGATGCCGAGATCGAAACCATCCTGAAGCGCACCCTGCGACGCATGAACGATCAACGTCCGGTGAAGGTTGATGGCATGAAGAAGAGCGACGTAGAAACCCTCGTTGTTTCACTGCGTGGCCTCTCGCGAACGCAGGTAGCGCGCGTGGTGGCCGATGTCGTCGCCGACGATCGCGCGCTCGGGCCAGATGATCTCAAGAAAGTGGCGAAGTCGAAGCGGCGGTTGCTCCAATCCGCGGGCGTCCTGGAGCCGATTGACGCACCCACCACCATGGACAACATCGGCGGGCTGAAGCGCCTCAAATCCTGGCTCGCGGCGAGAACCCGGTCGTTCGAGGCGGCCGCCAAGGACTTCGGGCTCAAGCCGCCACGTGGCGTGCTGCTGCTGGGCGTGCAGGGCGCGGGCAAGAGCCTCGCTGCGAAGGCCATCGCCACGGCGTGGACGCGGCCCTTGATGCGGCTTGACCCCGGCGCGCTGTACGACAAGTATGTCGGCGAGTCGGAAGGTCGCCTGCGCGATGCGCTCCGCCAGGCGGAAGCCATGAGCCCCGTGGTTCTGTGGATCGACGAGATCGAGAAGGGGTTCGCATCCGCGGCGGGGCAATCCACCGATGGAGGGCTCTCGCGGCGGATGTTCGGGACCCTGCTCACATGGATGCAGGAGCACACACACCCGGTCTTCCTCGTCGCCACGGCCAACGATATCGAAGCGTTACCCCCGGAACTGTTGCGCAAGGGGCGTTTCGACGAAATCTTCTTCGTGGACCTTCCCGCACGCGACAGCCGGCGTGAAGTGTTCGCCATCCACCTGCGCCGTCGCAAGCAAGATCCGGCGCGATTCGATCTCGACGCCCTCGCCGACGCGAGCGAAGGTTTCAGCGGCGCTGAGATCGAGCAGTCGGTCGTCTCGGCCTTGCAGGAGGCGTATCCGTCGCGTGCCGCCCTGGATACGGCGAGGATCCTCAGGGAAGTGCGTCAATCGCCACCGCTCTCGGTCACCATGAGGGAAAAGATCGAGACTTTGCGGGAGTGGGCGAAGGGCCGCTGTGTCCCCGCCGAATAATCCTGCCTCGCCCCGCGCCGATGTTACCTCAAACTCGCCAGCACATCATTCCAGCGGTCAACAGCCTTGGAATCACCTCGCAATGTGTAGAGGGCGATCAGCCCCTGCACCGCGGCGCGATGAACTTCTCGGGGAACATCGGGACGCCGGCATGCATCCTCGACAGCATTGAGAATCGCCTCGGCGTCGTCGAGCCTCCCCTGCTTGACGAGCGCCGACGCGTAGAGCACTTTCGCGTTGCAGGTCCGCCAATCACGCTCACCCACCGAGGCCGAATACGACTTGACCGCAGCCGCGAAGGCCGCGGCCGCCTCGGGGTATCTGCTCAACTGGTGCAAGGCCGCGCCGAGCGTGCTCATCGCCGTTGCGGTGTACTCATGATCGGCCCCGAGCGTGACCCGATAGGCATCGGCCGCTTGACGCGCAGCGCCCGCGGCACGCGCGAACTCTCCCGTAGCGAGGCACGCGCGGGCGAGGGCGGCACGTGCCTGAGCGATCTGTTCGTGCCCCTCGGGGAGGATTCGCAGGCGAAGCGCGAGGGCCTCTTCGATCATCTCCACCGATTCTGAAGCCCGTCCCATCGACACCAGCGCGTTCGCGAGTTGTACACGCGTCGATGGTTCGAGCGATCGGGGAACATCCGCATCGTGCTGCACATCGAGTGATTCTCGAAGCAGGGCCTCCGCTCGAGCAGGTTCACCCGTCTGCGCCAACAACGACGCACGCAGGTTCAGCGTCATCGCGAGTTGATCCGCGGGCGCCGCATCTCCCAGTTCACGATACACTACCAGCGCGTTCTCGGCGAGGGCCGCGGCCTCTTCGATCCGACCCAGGCGCACCAGCGCATCGGCCCGCTGCTGCATCGCCCAGGCGATGTTGGGGTGGTTCGGGCCGTGGCTCTCTCTCCATCGCTTTTCGGCATCGGCGAAGCCCTCGATCGCCGCCGAGGCCATGCCCGCGCGGACCATCACCTGCGCGAGCGCAAAGTTGGCTCTCACCGCGACATCCGCGTTGGCTCCGCGCCGCGCCGTGGACAGTTCCACAGCACGCCGCAGGTGCGAATCGGCCTCCGCGAGACGGCCGAGCGAGAGGTAGGCCCGCCCGAGCCAGTCCTGCACTTCCGCCTGCACCGACGGGTCTTTGATCTTGTGAACCTCCTCCGAGGCGAGTTCCACCACCTCGGCCACGGTCAGGTCTCGCCCCGACGCGACATCGGGCTGTGCCGAGCCGAGGATTCGCTCCAGGAAGAAGTAATCCGCGGCCCGGGCAAACTGAACCGACTCTTCGGCGGACTGTCTCGCCGCGGCCTCGTTGGCGCGGGCTCTGAGGGCGATATCACGCTGGGCGTTCGCATGGACATACCCGGCGAACAAGGCGACCACAGTTCCCAGCATCGAGATCACAAGAAGGACGCCCGCGGCCACCGCGATGCGGTGCCTCGCGACAAACTTGCCGATCTTGTACGAAACGGAAGGCGGTCGGGCCTCGATCGGCTCATCCCGCAGAAAACGCTCCACATCCGCCGCGAGGGCCGATGCGGATTGATAGCGCCTGTTGCGATCCTTCTCGATGGCACGCATCACGATCCAGTCGAGCTCGCCCCGCACCTGCCGTACGAGTTGAGAGGGGTTCGTGCCGCGAAGCCTGGCAACTTCATCCACAGAGACCGAGCCGGCAACCCGCCCGTCACGGATCTCGGTTCCGCCCGCCGCGCCGATGCTGCTCAAGCGCGTGCTCGGGCGGGGTGGATCGATCTCGCGCATGATGCGGCGGACTTCGATGTAGGCCGCGGAACGAATCTGAGCGCCGTCGAAGGGTGTGGTGCCCGTGAGCAGTTCGTACAGCAGCACACCGAGTGAATAGACATCGGCGCGGGTATCAATATCCAGCCCATCGGCCTCGGCCTGCTCCGGGCTCATGTACTCGGGCGTGCCGATCAGTTGTCGTACTTCGGTGATGGCTACCTTGTCGGAAAGGCTCCGGCCCACCGCCTTGGCGATTCCGAAATCGATGACCTTGGGTGTTGCCCCCTGTTCGTCCGCCGCGACCAGGACGTTCGTCGGTTTGATATCGCGGTGGATGATGCCCTTGTGGTGCGCGTGCTGCACAGCGCGGCAGACCTGAACGAAGAGCGACAGTCGCTCGCGCGTGGAAAGACGGCGAGCATCGCAGTGCCGCGTCATCGCCTCTCCCTTGACCAGTTCCATCACGAAGAAGGGGCGCCCCGCGAGCGTGGTGCCCGCATCAAAGACCTTGGCGATACCCGGATGATCCATCATCGCCAGCGCCTGCCGCTCCGCCTCGAATCGGCCGATGATCTGGCGGCTGTCCATGCCGGGTTTGAGGATCTTCACCGCGACCTGACGCCGTACCGGCTCGGTCTGTTCGGCGAGATACACGGTGCCGAATCCGCCCTCGCCGATCTGCGCGATGATCCGATAGGGGCCGATCTGATCACCGGGGAGCTCCGCCCCGCCGAGGAACGCGATGGTTCGACCTTCCAGGCTTGGAGGAAGAGTCGGAGACCCGTGGGTCGGTTTCATGTCGAGCGTGACAAGACCGCCCAGCACCAACGCCCCGATGCGTTCATCGACCATCCGTCGCAACTGAGGATCCTCGCCGCATCGAGACCGGACGAAGTCCGATCGCTCCTGCTCCGGGCGTGACATGGCGTCGGACGCGATTTGAAAGGCGAGTTCTTGGGTGACGCGTGACATGCTGAATGCGCGGGGCAATTGACCGCACTCTGCTTTACCATCGGCCAGGTCAGGCCGAGTACCCCACAATGGGGCATCCACGGACTACAAACATAGCAGAGGCGCGGAGCCCGGAGACGATGGGTTCGTTCAACCCCGCGATGGAGCCGGCTCGTTCGATACGCCCGAGCAGCGCAAACCACTGTCTTCCAACGACGATAAACGGGCTCCCGGACTGCTAACCTTCCGCGTGTCGAATACCCCAACAGAGATCGGGCGATTGGAGCAGGTGTTTCACGGCTGCGTACGCCTCGGGAACGCCATCCTGCATTCGGTGGCCGGGTTCGGGCGGTTCTGTTATTTCTTCCGAGACACGTTCTACGGTCTTGCCCATCCCAAGGCATGGCTTCGTCGGGATCGGCTGGGACGGCAGTTGTATGAAGTGGGCACCCTGTCGATCCCTGTCCTGGCGATCACGGGCGCGTTCGTCGGCATGACGCTGGCCTTCGAAGGGTACCGCCAGTTTCAGGCCATCGGCCAGGAAGGGAGGCTTGGCGGGGTCATCAACTTGTCGATCGTCAAGCAACTCGGACCGGTGCTCGCGGCGGTGATGCTCGCGGGTCGCGTAGGGTGCGCTCTCACGGCGGAACTGGGATCCATGCGTGTCACCGAGCAACTCGACGCGATGCGGGCGATGGCCGCGGACCCGATCCGTGTGCTCGTCGTGCCCCGATTCCTGGCGTGCGTGCTGATGATCCCGATCCTCACGGTTGTCAGCAACGGCTGCGGCGTGGTGGGCGGATGGCTGATCGTGACGAAGCTGTACGGGGCCGACCCTGTGGCGTACCAGCGTTATTCGGAGCAGTTTGTCTTCGGCATCGATATCGCTTCGGGCCTTGTCAAGAGCGTCTTTTTCGGTGCGGCGATCGGGCTCGTGTCGTGCTACAAGGGGTTCAACTGCCGACCAGGGGCCGAGGGAGTCGGGGCGGCGACAACGGAGAGTTTCGTCACGAGTTTTCTTGCCATCATCCTTCAGGGGCTGGTGCTGGCGAAGGTCCTCAACGACATCTCCTACTGGATGCTCGGCGGAGTCAACTCGGTCTTTACCTGACGGCGTGGCGCCGCGGCGAACGCGAGCGCAAGGACCAAACCCATACCGCTGAGCGCGGCGACGGGCAGTGTCCACCCGACGCTGCTGATGGCATCATCGGTGAACTTGTACATCGGTCCGTTGCGCCCCGCCTGTGGCATCATCTGCAAAGCCGCCTGGTATTGCCAGGTGTTCTCCCGCAGTTCACCCTCCCTCGGCGGTTGACCGACTTTGTTGGTCGGGAACTTCAGCCGCTGCGAATGGATGGTGCCATCGGGCAGGAGTTCGTGAAAATCGAAGACAAAACTCTTGACCCAGACTTGGCCCCACGAGACCGGATCGCTGCCGGGACGAGGCGTACGCGTCACGATAATGAGCCGATCGGGCAGACCGGGCGTGCCCAAGTCCCGTGTGAACTGCTCGATGGTTCGGCCCGTGAGCAGGCCCATGCGGAACACGCGGAGCCAGTCCTCGTGCGGAAGCAGTCCCGGTAGTTGCGGGTGGCCGGGGATGGTGACCCGCAGTCGCAGCGATTGGTCGCCGTAGCGGATCATCACGTGCGGGTTGGCCGCGTCGGAGGGATCGTCCTGGATTGAAACCGACCGACCGGCGTACATGAAGGCGCGATCGGTGATGCGTTCAAAGGCGTACGTCTCACGCTTGTGATCCGCGTGGAACGCCTGTACTCTCGCCGCCATGGACCACGAAGACCACCCCAGCCCCGCGATGCACGCGCCGGCGATGCCCAGAAGAATGGCGCGGGTGTTGTTCACGGAAGAGGCCACTAGTGCCCCGCGGCGGGAGCGTGCGTGCCCCGTCCGCTTTCGGTCGTGAGCGCGCCGCTCAGTCCGGATCTGGCGCGAGACTCGTTCGCCGTGCTGACGATCGGAGCGTGGTGATGTTCGCCGCCGTGGGCGAACGCCGCGAGCCTGGCGAACTCCGCCTCGACGGAGTATGAGGCCCCGGCCTCGGCGAGGTTCAGGCCTTTGATCGACTTCGCGGCGGCGGCGAGGGTGTCCGCGCCCGCGGCGTTGCCGGCTGATCGCATCGCATCGGCCATGCGGGAGATCTCCGCCGCGGTGCGGTTCTGCTGGCCGGCTTCGGGGGTATGAACCTTGACGGCGTGGAGGTCCATCATTCGGTCTGCCATCGCGTTGAGCGCGGCGGCCGCGGCGGGCTGCCCATGAACGGCCGCATCCTCGGCGGCGGCGCGGACAGCGTTCGTGACAATCAGGTGCTCCTTGACCTCGGGTGTGGCGATCAGTTGCTTGAAACGATCACGCGCGGCATCGGCGATCGGGACGCCGTTGGCGGTCGCCACGCCCTGGCCGGTTCCTCCTTTGACAACCTGCCCGGCCTTGAAGTCATAGATCGTGCCGCGTGTGAAGAGGTCGAGCCCGGTGAAAAGCAGGAACAGCCCCAGCGCGAAGAAGCAAAAGAGCATGGCCACCGTGTTGATCGGGTTGTCGTAGCGTAGTTGCATGAAGATCGCCATCACGAGGATGCTCTTGATGGTCGCGATGCTCATGGCTCCCACCACGTTCACCCACCAGGGGAGTTCGTATCCGAACCAGTTCTGGATGGCGATCTCGGCCTGCGCGAAACCGACGGTCAGGACGGTGAACAGGAGCAGCACCGCCAGCACGGACCGCAGCATGAACGGCCCCACGATGACATGGCTCTCGTGCTGGCCGTAGTGATGCTGACCGTGCGGGTCAACCTCGTCAAAGACTTCGGGGGAGTTGGCGGCGGGAGAGTGAGACATGTTCGACTCGCTGGTGTTCGGAAGGTGCGTTGGGCGTGTGCGGGGGGCGGCGCGGGATTAGTGGATGAGGTAGAGGAGCGGGAAGAGGAAGATCCAGATGAGATCGACCAAGTGCCAGTAGAGACCTGTCACTTCGACCATGGTGTAGTGCGTCGGCCCGTAGTACCCCTTGTGGGTGCGGTAGAGCACCCGGGCGATAAGGACCATGCCGATGAGGACGTGCGCGGCGTGGATCGACGTGCCGCAGTAGTAGACGCTCCACCACAGGGGGAGTTGGGCGTGCTCGGCGAACGGATAATCGAAGAGCGCACCCGGGCGTTTGCCGACAGACCACTTGGGGATGTATTCGTAGGCGATTTTGATGAAGATGAAGGCCGCGCCGCACAGAAGCGTGATGAACAGGTTCCACTTCGCGCGAGTGAAGTACCCTTTCTGGACACAGTAAATGCTCATCGCCATGGTGTAACTGGAGATCAGCAGGACGGCGGTGTTGAGCCCGCCCAGACGCCAGTCCAGCAGGTGCGATCCTTCGCGCCAGGCGTCCGGGTAGAGTGTGCGGAAAATGAAATACGCACAAAAAATGCCGCCGAACAGCAGCACTTCGGTCGTGAGGAAGAGCCAGAAGCCGAGTTTGACGGCATCAAACTCTTCCGCCGCGGAACGGAAGTGCGACGCGTGAACATAGCGTTGCCAGAACGACTTGCCCGAGGATGAGGAGAGTGTGGACATGAGGATGCTTCGGGTGCGGAGGTGGAATCAGTCCTTGGGTTCGGGCGAGTGGGCCACGGCGGGACGGCCGCCCGCGGATGGGTTCGGAACGGGGTAGTCCGCCGGGTCCCACGTCGGCGGAAGGACGCTGTCGAAGTCGTAGGGGCCGTGCTTCACGATCGGCTCGTGCTCAAAGTTGTGCTCGATCGGCGGGCTTGGGATGGTCCACTCCAACGTCAGGCCTCCCCACGGATTCTGCTCGGCCTTGCGGCCCACGGCGAGCGAGGCGAGGAAGACAAAGAGATGGATCAGGAATCCGATCAGAATGATCCCCGACCCGATGGTGGACCACTGGTGGAGAGTGTGGAACTCGTCGATGTAACTCGCGTACCGGCGGGGCATGCCCTGCGTCCCCAGGAAGAACTGGGTCATGAACGTGATGTTGAAACCGATGAAGACGATCACGCAGCCCAGCATGGCGGCCTTCTCGTTATAGGCCTTGCCGAACATCTTGGGCCACCAGTGGTGCATGCCGGCCATGAGGGCCATGATGGTGCCGCCCATCATGACATAGTGAAAGTGCGCGACAACAAAGTACGAGTCGTGCAGGTGCAGGTCGGTCGAGAGCGTACCCAGGGGCAAACCGGTGAGACCGCCGATGGCGAAGAGAAACAGGAAGGCCAGCACGTAGAGCATCGGGGCGTTGATGCTGATGCTCGACTTGTAGAGCGTCACGATCCAGTTGAACATCTTGACCGCGGTCGGGATGGCGACGAGGAAGGTCAGCGCCGAAAAGACGGCGCTGGCCAGTTCGCTCATGCTCGTGAACATGTGGTGACCCCACACGATAAACGAGACGGCGGCGATGCCCAGCGAGGAGAAGGCGATGGCCCGGTATCCGAAAATCTGCTTGTGGGCGTGTACGGCCAGGACTTCGGAGATGATGCCCATGCCCGGCAGGATCATCACGTACACCACCGGGTGGCTGTAGAACCAGAAGAAGTGCTGGTACAGAACCGGGTCGCCGCCCAGGGCGGGATCGAAGATGCCGATGCGGAAGATTCGCTCGAAGGCCAGCAGCAGCAGCGTGATCCCGATGACCGGGGTGGCGAGAACCTGGATGATGGCCGAGGAGTAGACCGCCCAGCAGAACAGAGGCATATCGAACCACCCCATGCCGGGGGCCCGGAGTTTATGGATCGTGACCACAAAGTTCAGTCCGGTCAGGATTGAACTGAAGCCCAGAATGAAGGCCGACAGCACCATGAAGACGACCTTGATGTGGTCGGCATCGGTTGTTGTTGAATAGGGCGTGTAGAAGGTCCAGCCGGTATCAACGCCGCCCAGGATGATGGAACAGACAGCGAAGATCGAGCCGAGCACGTAGACATACCACGACAGCAGGTTCAGACGGGGAAAGGCGACATCCTTCGCCCCGATCATGATGGGCAGAAAGAAGTTGCCCAGCGAAGCGGGCACGCTGGGAACGATCACCATGAAGACCATGATCGCTCCGTGGAGCGTAAAGAGACGGTTGTAGATGTTGTTGCCCGCGTTGATGTTCGTGGCATCGGCGGGGCCGAAGAACTGGCCGGTGATCTTGCCGTCGGCCAGGACGCGGACCGGCTCGAAGAGTTCGAGCCGCACGGCCAGGGCCGCGACGCCGCCCAGGAAGAACATGAACAGGATGGCGAAGAGGTACATCACACCGATCTTCTTGTGATCGACTGTGGTGGCCCAGTCCCAGATGGTGGTCAGTAGACCGCCCTTTCGCTCCAGGTAACTGCCGTGGTGGCCGCCCCCGTGGGCGTGATCGGCGTGTGATGCGTGTGTGTGTGCTGCCATGGTGTGCCTCCGACCCTGAACTTCTCTGCTGATCTCAACTTCCCCCACGATCCAACCCGGTCACTTCGACGGAGTCTGCATCGGCGGTGCCGCCGCGCCGTCCGCCGGTTGCTGGAACTTCTCCGCGCCCGGTGTCGGCAGTTTGGCGATCGGCGCATCGCTGAGTGATTTCATGTATTCGATCAGCGCGATGATCTGCTTTTCCTTGAGCGGTATGATCGACATCTGATTCTTGTAGGTATCGGCGATCTCCTTGCCCGGCTCCTTGATGGATTCGACGATGTAGTTGTAGAAGGCATCGGGATCATCTCCCTTGATGACCTTGCCGCCAACAAGGGGTCGGTCGTACCCGTACAGGTTCTTCCACGACGGGCCGGTGCTGCGGGTGCCGTCGATGGTGTGGCAAGTGGCACACTTGGTTTTGAACGTCGCTTCTCCGATGTCGCGGAGCGTGCCCGTGCCCTCGGCGATCACGGCGAGCCAGCGGTTCCACGCGTCCTCGGGAACCACGCGGAGCACCGCGGCCATCTCGCTGTGCTGGTCGCCGCAGTACTCGGCGCAGAAGACAATGTGGTCCGTGTAGGGAACACCCGCGAGGTCCTCGATGAACTTGACTTTGCTGCCCGCCGCCTCCAACGCGGAAGTGGGCATGGTTTTCGCGTCCGCCGGCGGCGAGTTCGCCTTGAACCAGAGTGTCGTATAGCGGTTGGGGAGCACATCCTGCTTGGTGCGAAGGTCGGGCACCCAGAAGGCGTGCATCACGTCGGTGCTGTTCATCCGCAGGCGGATGGGGACCTCCGCGGGCATGTAGAACACCGGCACATCGACCGCCCCCACCCGGGTCGTCTCCGTCGATTCGGCTCCGTTGGGATAGAGCATCGCCCACGACCACTTCGAGCCGGTCAGGTTGATCTCCAGGGCCTCGCCGGGAGAGACTACTTTGTCCATGTACCCGAAGAAACCGCGGAAGAAGATGTAGACGAGGAACAGCGTCGGGATGACTGTCCACGCGATCTCGAGCGGGGTGTTGTGGTGCGTGCTCCGGGGCGCGATCGTGCCGCGCTTGCGGAGATACTTGAGCGTCCAGTATCCCATCAACCCCATCAGGAAGACGAACCAGATGAGGCAGAACCACCAGAGCCACATGAACATGTCGTCCGTGTCGCGTGCGGACTCCGAGGCTCCCTCCGAGAGAAAGTACCAGTTGTGCATCAGGCCGCCCTCGGCCAGAGTGCGTGCGGTTGCCGACGAGAGAAAATCCATCATGTTCGTGCCCAGACTCATGGTGTCGCCCCCGCCTGTTCCGGAGCGGATTGTGCCGCGGCCTCCCTGGTGCGTCGGCGGATGCGGTCTCCGACGAAGAGCGTGCCCACCAGACCCCCCACAAGAATCGCCGAAAGCACCCCGCCTACCTGCATGACCCTGATCGCCGCCAGGGTGTATCTCCCTGTGGAGGCGTCGTATTGAAAGCAATAGGCCATGAAACGATCACCCATCGACTTTACCAGTTTGCCCTGCGAGGCGTCGATCAGCGAGAGTTTCACATCGCGCGGCGGGTAGGCGAAGCCGTAGAAATATCGAGAGACCTTCCCCTCGGGCGTGACCACATAGATCGCGGCGGGGTGACCGAACTGTCCGTCGGCGAGCGCGCGGTACTTGAACCCGAAGGCATCGGCCAGGCGAGCGTTCTGCTCGATTGATCCGGTATGAAACTCCCAGCCCGCCTCGACCTCGGGGGTCACGGGCTTGGCGTACCCCGCGAGCGTGCCGCGTTTCACCTGGGCGGCCTCTTCGGGGGTTTCCGTGGGATCGATCGAGAACAGCAGCGCGTTGAAGTCATGCCCGACGGTGTAATCGAGTTTGTCGAAGCACTCGTTCATCTTCTCCATCACGACGCTGCACACCACCGGGCACTTGTAGTAGACCATGGCCACGATGGCCGGTTTACCGTGCTTGAAATAGTCTCCGACCTTCACCCGCCTTCCGGCGGAGTTGGTGAACTCCGCATCGAGCGGGAGTTGAGAGCCGACCTTCTCATCGATCTCGAGATTCTGGACCTGCTTGGGAAGCGGTGTTTCACGATCAAAGACACTCGCGGGTTTGTCGGGTGTTGGAGCGGTCTGGGGTGGCTCGTCTGCCGCGCACGTGACCGACACCGCAGCGCACGCCGCGGCGAGCCGGGCAAAAATGACGCGGTCTCGGATCATGACCCTTCTTTCTTCGCTCCCGCGGGTTTGACGGAGTCAGCGTACTTCGAGACAACCTTGCTCATCGCCTGCTCGATGGGGAGTTGAACCGTGCCCGCTGCCGCATCGGACCATTCAAACAGGAAAGGACCGCCGGTCATGCCGAGCCGGGCCTCGGCCTGGGCTCTGGCTGTCGCGGCATCCTTGGAAATCCAGCCGAACGTCTCGATGCGGTCGTGGCGCATCTGCGTGGTGTACTTCACAAAGTAGATTGACAGGATAATGATGAGTCCGACAACCACGATGAGGATCCCGGTGAACCACCGGGCGATGGCCATGGGATCGGCCACGCCGGCGTGCTCGCGCTGGGGCATCCCCTCGGTCGCGTCGTGGTGGTGCCACGCGTCGGCATGATCGTGAACGGCTGGTGTGTGCTCGTGTCCTGACATGATCGGTTCCTCGTGCCGCCGTGCGGGCGGATCTTCACACGTAGTTCTTGTGCTCCAGGCCCTCGACGAGATAGGGGTCGCCCACACCGACCAACTCCCTGGACGGGATACGGACAATGAGGTACCCGGCGAAGATCGCCACGACTCCCGTGATTCCCAGCACGTCGGTCAGACCGACGAGCGGTCCGTGCGGTGGATCGGGCATCTGCGAATAGACCATCGGACGGACGATCCAGTAGATGTCCATGATGTGGATGAAGATCGCCCACACGGCCATCGCGCCCAGCAATCTCGGGTTCCGCTTCACGCCGCGGAAGATGATGATAAGGAAGGGGACTATAAAGTGCCCCAGCATGAGCAGGATGCCGAGCCAGGCCCAGTAGTTGCTGCGGTACAGGAAAAAGGCTGTCTCTTCGGGGATGTTGCTGTACCAAATCAGAAAGTACTGACTGAATGCGATGTACGCCCAGAAGACGGTGAAGCTGAACATCAGTTTACCGAGGTCGTGGAAGTGCTCGTGGGTGACCACGCCCTCGAGTTTCCCCTTGCCGCGGAGTACGGCGAGAATCAGGACCGTCAGCGCCGAACCGGAGAAAGCGGCCCCGGCGAAGTAATAGACGCCCCACATCGTGCTGAAGAACTTGTAGTCAAGGCTCATCAGCCAGTCGAACGCGGCGAAGGCCGTCGAGAGGGCGAAGAGCAGCATACCCCAAGCCGAGGTGAAACGGGCATGACGGAAAGGCGTGGCATCCGTGGCGGTGTCCTGCTCGCGGCTGAGCGAGGTAAGACGTGTGACGAGATAGGTCCAGATCAAACCGTACAGGACAGCACGAACCAGGAAGAACGTGGGAAACGGGATAGAACCGTGCCCGACCTCGCCCCCGCCGAAGAACCAGAACGACTTATGATTCAGAAGGTAGTTGCCGTCCTTCGCGTCGGTCAACCACTGGAAGAGCCGACCGCCGACCATGATCTCCGCGATGATGGTTGGCCAGACCATCGCGTAGACGATGGGCAGAAACCCGGCGATGTTCTCGATCTGACGCCGGAACGGGCTGGGCCAACCAGCCTGCGTCAAGTGGAACACCAGCATCAGGAACAGTGCGCCCAGGCACATGGCCATGACGGCCATGACGCCGATGTGGTACGCCGCGAGGGCCTGCTTGGCGTGAACATCGGCAGGGCCGAAGTACCCGATGAGGCCGCAGGCGGCGATGGCGATCACGCCGGCGCCCATGACGACACGGCCCAGACCACCCGAGCCGGGCGCAAAGGAAATATTCTCTCCCCGCAGTTGCGGGAAGCGCGACAAGATGGAGTTCGACATCGCCTGGCTCACTTGGAGACTCCTGTCGAGGGGGCCGCCGCGGGGGCCGCGGCCGGTACCGCGCCCCGCTTGCGACGCAGTTCCTCCCGCGCCGACTCGGGGACATCTTCGAGGGTGCCGTTGCGGGCCGTCTGCAGCGACCGAACGTACCCCACCACCGCCCAGGCATCGGCTTCACTCAGGGCGTGCGCATAGCCGGGCATCCTGGGAGGCTGTCCTCCTTCACCCAGCAATCCGTAGCGCACTGTGTGGAAGAGATACCCGTCCTTGTGAAGCTCGCTCGACGGATCCTTCGGGTCCGGCAGACGATACTTGACGTCGAGCAGATTCGCCACCGGCACCGCCCACTGGTTCGTCGCGGACGAGACGCGCCCGTTGCCGTCGCCCATGTATCCGTGGCACACAGAACAGTAGATGTTGAACTTCTCTTGCCCGTGGCGCAGCATGTCCAGCGTGACGGGGACGGGAATCGTGGAAAGATACTTCCCGTCCGGACCAACACCTTCAAAGAAGCCCTTGTCTTCCTTGAGCAATCCGGCCCGCTCCGCGGCGAAGGCCGATGCCCAATCCTGCGTCGGCACGAACTCCGTCGTTCCGAAGGGAACCGTTCCCGCCGCGGGCCGACGCATCATCCGATTGTCGCTGAAAAACCCGCTCTGCCCCTGCGGATGCCACTTCAGTTGGTCGTCCAGGTCAGGGAAGAACTGGCGTGGCGGCGCATCCTCGCGGTCGCCGCGGCAGCCGGAAAGCCCGGCCCCCAGGGCGAGAGCGGAAAGGCCGAAGATGATGTGTCGCGTGCTCATGCGTTGCCCGGTTCGTTCTTGGTGCTTCGTGCGTTGGATCCGGCCTGAGTTTTTGTGGACTGCCGGTCCCCGGATGTCTGGTGCCGAATGCCTGATTCCTTACTAGTCCTCCACCAGTTCGATGCTCGTCGCCCCCGCCCCTTCGAGCAGGGCGCGTGTTCGATCCGGATGGAAGTTGCGATCGGCGGCTTCGATGCAGACGAAGAGACGGTCATCGCTTGAAGAAAGGAAACGCTCCTTCTTCATCAAGGGGTGATTCCATCGGGGCAGACCGTTGAGTGCGAGCATCCCGATCAGCGACGTAAAGGCGGCGAAGAGAATCCCGCACTCGAAGGTGATCGGGATAAAGGCCTGCCACCCCCCGTCGGTGAAGTTGCCGAAAGGTTTGCCCTGCACAAGGAGCTGATAATCCACGCTGGACATCCACCATTGCATGAGGAAGCCCAGACACGCACCAGATAGGCCGCCGACTGCGACCAGCAGGGGAAGGATCGTGCGCGGGAAGCCCATTGCTCCCTCCATGCCGTGAACCGGGAAGGGGGAATAGGTGTCCCATTTGCTGTAGCCCGCATCGCGGATTTTTTCCGCGGCGTGGTAGAGATCGGCTGGTGTGGCGAACTCGGCCATGATGCCGTGAATCGCCTCGCCGGATTCCGTAACGTACATGGGTGTGGACATTAGTGTTTCCCCCCGTGGTGGCCGTTGTGCCCGGTCGGATGTTCATGCCCGTCATCATGGTGGTGCGGACTGGCCTGGGGCAGTACCGCCTTCAACTCGGCCATGGCGAACATGGGCAGGAACCGCATGAACAACAGGAAGAGCGTGAGGAAGACGCCGCAGGACCCGACAAAGATGCCGATGTCCACGAACGTCGGGGAGAACATGTGCCACTCGCCGGGCAGGAAGGTGCGGTGCAGGCTCGTCACGATGATGACGAACCGCTCGAACCACATGCCGATGGTGACCAGGAAGGACACGATGAATATCACGATCGGGCTGGTCCGCATCGCCTTGAACCAGAAGACCTGCGGGCTGAGGACGTTGCATGAAATCATCGTCCAATACGCCCACCAGTACGGGCCGACGGCACGGTTCTTGAAGCAGAAGAGTTCGTACTCGTTCCCGCCGTACCAGGCGATGAAGAACTCCATCGAGTACGCGAAGCCGACCATCATGCCCGTGACCAGGATGATCTTGGCCATGTTCTCAAGGTGGCGGAGCGTCAGGAAGTCCTTCATGTTCGGGTAGAGTTCCCGGGCCGGGATCAACAGCAGCAGCACCATCGCGAAGCCGCCGAAAATCGCGCCCGCGACGAAGTAGGGGGGGAAGATCGTCGTGTGCCAGCCGGGCAGGATGCTGGTGGCGAAGTCGAAGGACACGATCGAGTGGACGCTCAAGACCAGGGGAGTTGAAATGCCGGCAAGAACGAGGTAGGCCGCCTCATACCGATGCCAGTGCCGCCCGCTGAACCGCCAACCAAGAGCGAGAAACCCGTAGATGTACGCCCGGAGCGCATCAATCCTGATCGGCAGGAAGGGGAGCAGGACAGCGCCGCCCTCGGGGTTGGCCCGGAGCCTTCGATCAGCCCGGTCCCGCAGCGTGGCAAAGTCGGGGATCATGCCCATGTACCAGAAGAGCAGCGAGACCGTGCCGTAGGTCGAAACCGCGAAGACGTCCCACAAGAGAGGGCTGCGGAAGTTCGGCCAGATGGCGTTGTAGTTAGGAATGGGGAAGAGCATCCACGCCATCCACTGGCGTCCGATGTGGATGCCCGGGAAGGTCGCGGCGCAGATGACCGCGAAGATCGTCATGGCCTCGGCGCTGCGGTTGACTGCCGTGCGCCACTTCTGCTTGAGAAGGCAGAGGATCGCCGAGATGAGCGTGCCGGCGTGGCCGATACCGATCCAGAAAACGAAGTTTGTGATGTCCCACGCCCAGTCCACCTGGTTGCTCATGCCCCAGGTGCCGATGCCGGTGATCACGAGGTATCCGATCAGGGCACCGCCGAGTCCGGCGATTGTCGAAACCAAGCCGAAGATCGGAAGCCACCAGCGGGGTGGCGAGTTTTCCGCGTAACCGCAGATAATGTCCGTCACTTCCTTGAAGGAACGGTTGTTCAGAACAAGAGGGGCCCGCTGCTCGGGTGTTTCGATCAGCGTGCCATCGCCCGAACCGGGCTCGCCGCCATGCCCGCCGGTGACACCCCGGGCGATACCCGCCAGTCGCTGGGCGGTAAGTTGGTCAGGGTGAATGCTGCTCATGCACGAACTCCGCCGAGGACGTTGAGGCTGAGGGCGTAGCCGCGGTCCTCGGCACGCCGGGAGGGATCGAACTGAAACGAATGGGTCTTGTCGCCGTGCGAACCGTGGCCGTGGTCGTCATGACCATGCCCGCCGCCGTGGTGGAAGGGATGTTCCCAGGAGTCTTTCCGGGCCGCATCGCACAGGGCCGGGTTGGGATTCATGACCCGCACCATGTGGCTGGTGCGGGGCCGGGTGTTGAGGAAGCCCAGGAGTTGGTAACTGCGGGCGTTGCGACGGGTCGCGTGCACGCGGCTGCCCTCATCGCGCATATCACCGAAGGTGATGGCGTTGGTCGGGCAGGCCTGCTGGCAGGCGGATTGGAAGAACCCGTCGGGGATCGCGTACTCGCCCTTGCTGTTCTTGAGGCCCTTGAGTTTCGTCTCGATGCGGGCGTGGTTGATCCGCTGCACGCAGTAGGTGCACTTTTCCATCACGCCGCGCATCCGCACCGTCACGTTGGGGTTCTTCTGCATCTGCTCGATCTGGGCGATCTTGTCTCGCAGGCGCGGCGGGATGAAGTTGACATTGATCCGGTTGTGATCGGGGCTGCCGTTGGGGCCGACCCCCTGGCCGGGGATCACCGAGCCAAGGCCGTCCAGGTACTCCTTGCCGACGTAGTCGCCGTTGAAGGCGAGTTTGCCGTACTCGAAGAAGTTGTAACGTCGGACCTTGTACGGGCAGTTGTTGGCGCAGTACCGCGTGCCGATGCAGCGGTTGTACGTCATGTAGTTCAGACCCTCGGGTCCGTGCACCGTCGCGTTTACGGGGCACACCGTCTCGCACGGGGCGTTCTCGCAGTGGACACAGGCCACGGGCTGGTGGTGCATCGAATCCGGGTTGTTGATGTCCCCCGTGAAGTAGCGGTCCACGCGGATCCAGGTCATCTCGCGTCCCTTGGCCGTCTCCTTCTTGCCCACCACCGGGATGTTGTTCTCCGCCTGGCAGGCGATGGTGCACGCGCCGCAACCTGTGCAGAGCGATTGGTCGATGGTCATCGCCCACTGCTGCCCGGTATCGAAAGTCGAGCCGGGCGTGGCGTCGCTGTTGCTCTTGTTGTACGGATTGACGTACAGGCTCAGGATCGGCGGGTTGTGGCTCTTCTCGCCCAGTCGCTCGGCGAAGTTCAGTTCACCCGTGGTGTTGTAGAAGGTATCGACCACCTTCTGTGTTTCATCGCCGAACTTCTTCCACGCCGGCAGATCAACCGCGCGGACAATCGCGGTGCGGCTCTCCATGGTCCAATGGTTCTGTGTGCTGGCGATCATGTAGGAACCGGGAACCCTGGAGAGTTTCGCGCCCGAAGCACTCCGTCCGCCCGAAGCGACCATCGCGGCGGAACGAAGGGGGAAGACGTTCACTCCCACGCCGCTGCCGACCTTCCCGGAAGAGGAGCGACCTCCGCCGAAGACCAGCAGGAGTGTGTTGTCCGCCATCCCCGGAAGGATCCAGCAGGGGAGTGTGGCCTGACGCCCTGCGATGCTCACCTCGGCCAGCCGGGCCTCCGGGTACTTCGTTTTGGTATAGACCGCGCCGGGGTCCTTTTCCGAGTAGGCAGCAGGAAGCACGCCCAGTTCCTCGGCCGTCTTCGGGCTCATCAGCACCGGCGTATCCCACACGGTGCGGGTCCCGACCTCGGGCAGTTCGTGCAGCCACGCGATGTTCGAAAATCGGCCGTCGTGGAGATGGCCGACGGTAAAGGTGACATCGAGCGAGTCCTTGGTCGGCGCGGGACCGATCTTGAGCGCCGCGACGGCTCGCCCGACATCGTCTCCCTTGATCTTCGCGGGTTCGGGCTTGCGGGCCGAGTTGGCGAGCACACCGTCGTGCAAGGCCCGACGCCACGCGCCCTCGAACCCTGCTTCGCCGAGCGTCTTCTTCCAGTTGGACCGCACAATTTCGTACCCGTCGATGCGGGCGTTCAAATCCTTGCCCGCCAGGAGCATCAGGAACTCAAGGTCGCTCAGCACCGCTTTGCCCGCCGGGGGGTCGTAGAGGGGCGCGATCATCGGCTGCACCGGCGCGATCGTTCCATCCGTCGCTCGGCTGTCACCCCAACACTCGAGAAAATGAGCCCCGTTGAGGGACCAGGTTGATGCCGCGGACGTCTCGGAAGGCCCGATACCGAGCGTGATGGTCGTGCCCACCTTGCTCCACGCGGCCTTGAAGTCGCAATCTCCGGGGGCGTCGTAGGCCGGATTGGCGTTCACCACCACCAGGGTCTTGATCGCGCCCGACTTCGCCTTCTCGCACAGCGCCGTGAACTGCTCCGCGCCCGGCGCGGCCTCATCGGCGGTCATCGGCTGATAGGTCACGGCGTTGCCGGCGCTGCCCAGCGCGGCGTTGATCGCGTGGCAGAGAGCGTGGATCTCGGCGGGTTGGCCGTGACCGGCGAGCACGATTCCCTTGGCCCGGTTCGCCGCGTCGAGCAGGTCTTTGGCGCACTCCTCCAGGAATCGCTTGCCCTCGCCGTCCAGGTCCGCGCCCCCGGGCACCGCCACGCCGTTGATCGCCGCGGCGAGCGCCTTGGCGTCCGCGGAATCGAGTTTGGGCAGAACGAACTTCGCCAGTTCGACCGCGAACGCGGCGACGCGGGCCGGAGCGAGTCGCAACCGGTGATCGGCTTGTCCTCCCGTAACCGAAAACCCGCTCTCGACCACGTACAGCCGGCTCATCTCATCCGATGTCGTGAAGACCTCACGGGTCCTTGCGAATCCGCGGGCATTCGCGAGTTCGTCGGTTTCGTGGTAGAGAAAATCGCGGTCGAGGGAAACGACGACCTTCGCGTTGGCCTTCGACAAGTTCAGGACTTCTCGCATCGGCTTGCCGAACGCGATGACGCTGCCACGGATCGCCGCGGTCGTGTCGAGGGGAGCGTGCCACGCCCAGGATGCTTTCGGCCACTTGGAGAGCACCGCGGCCTTCGCGGCCTCGAGCGAGGGGCTGCTCGCCTTGGCAACGATGAAGCCGAGGCCCTCACCCTGTTTCGCGTCAAAGTCCTTGAAGTGGGTGGCCGCCCAGGCACGGAAATCGTCCCACGTCGCCTCGACCTTCCCTCGCGCGGGGTTGACGAACTCAGGGTACTTGAGCCTGTCGGGATCGTACAGACTCATGATGCCGGCGATCGCCCACGTCGACGCCTTGCCGTTATTGATCGGATGGAGAGGGTTGCCCTCGATCTTGGTCGGACGCCCTTCGTGGGTTTCGACCAAGAGGCCCTCTGCTCCCCCGTCGGGACGGGTCATGCTGGTGGCGTAAAAGAGCGGTTTGCCGGGGATGATCTCTTCCGGCACTTCACGGCTGTACGGCAAAATCTTGTGATCGGGGCGGCGGCATCCCGGGATCGCCGCGACGCCCGCGAGTGCGAGCGAGCCGCCCATGATCTTCAGAAAATCGCGGCGGGACTCACCACCGGCCTCGACCGCGCGTTGCATCTCGAGTGCGCCGTGGGGGAACTCCTTTTCGAGATGCTCTCGGAACTCGGGCGTGTCGGCCAGGTCCTCGATGCTGCGCCAGACGCGACGGCCAACGACGCCGCCGGAAGTGGGGCCCGCGAGTAAACCCGAAAGCCCCCCCGCCATCGCGGCGATCTTCGCCGCGTCCTGTCGAGCACGCACGTCCGCATGCTCGCTGTGGCCGTGTACCGTCGATGGGCATTGATCGTGTGCCATAGTGTCCTCGAACCGCCGATCCCGTTTCCCTGCTGACTGACTCTGCTGCTGTTTCCTGCACGTCGTTAGTAGTGACACGCGCCGCAGTTCTGCGGCGGGTTCGCCTGCACGGCTTCCAGCAGTTTTTTCGCCTCCGCAAGCGAACCGCCGGTCGCGCGCTCGGCCAGGTGCTTTTCCACCCACTGCAACTGCGTGACCTTGTCGCGGGGCACGATGTGGGCCTCCGGATTGCGGTGACAGTCAAGGCACCAACTCATGGAGAGAGACTGCGCCTGGTAGACCACCGGCATCCCCGTGATCTGGCCGTGGCACGAGTAGCAACTGACCCCGGCGTTCACGTGAATATTGTGGGGGAAGTTCCGGACATAATCCGGGACTTTGTGAACCCGCCGCCACTCGATAGGAGCATCCGAGGCGTACGCCTCGCGGATGAAGTTCGTCTTGGCCTTGTGCTGCTCGCTCTCGGAGAACTTGACGAGTTTGCCATCGGCGTGGCAGCCGTAGCACGTTGAAGCGTTGGGGATGTTCGCTTCGGCGGAGGTTTCAACTTTGGTGTGGCAGTAGCGGCAGTCCATCCCTAACTTGCCCGCGTGGATCTGGTGATTGAAACCACCCTCGGGCTGCACGGGCATGTACCCGACTTTGAAAAACTTCGGAGTCGCGTAGTACCAGAAGGCACCGACCACGCTCGTCGCGCCCAGTAGACCCCCCACCGCCGCGACTGTGGGAAGAACATTCATCCACTTTGGGAAGAGAAGGGACACCAGCCGACTCCTTTGCTGATGAAAACCGACGCGAACCGCCTCACACGAACCAGTCAAGGGGTACGACCCCAACACGATCTACCGTCAATACCACACAGATTCCTGTCTAGCACGAAAAGCAACCCGAACTCGTGTCTAATGAAAACCTTATCGGGTTGAACTTTTCTAAAACACGAAACGGTTTCGGTATGACAGCAATTTCACCGCACTCGACCTACCCTGTCAAGTGCCAATCGAGAAGGCAACTAAAATGAGATCGAGTCTCAACTGATCATAGACAATTTTTGATAAGTTTTTGAATGTTATTACAAACTAATACCAATCAGAATAGAGCGGTTTCGATTGCTTCCCTGGGACTTGCTTCTGCGGTCACTGTTTGGATCGTCTGGTTCATCACCCACGTGCCGTGGATTGGCCTGCCCGGATCGGTGTCCGGTGTGATTGTTCTGATCGCATGGTTTTCCAAGGCCGCGTGGCTACTCCGGGGCATCGAATCATCACGAATCACGATCGGGGCTGCTTCGGGGTTCGTCACTTCCCTGGTGAGTCTGCTCCTGCTCGGATCGAAGCTCGGCCAAGGCGGCAATGACCTCATTCCCAGCGCCGGGTTGATCACGCTCGGGTTTCTTGCCGTGGGAATCGTGGTCGGATTGAGTGCGGGCGCGCTCGCCGGACGACTCCCCGCCCCTTTGCACCGCTCCGATAGTCTCTCACAACTTGGGTGGGTGACGGTCGCCGCGGCGGCACCGCTGCTCTT
Source organism: Phycisphaerales bacterium UBA2402 (assembly GCA_002343715.1). Classification (GTDB taxonomy): domain Bacteria; phylum Planctomycetota; class Phycisphaerae; order Phycisphaerales; family UBA1924; genus UBA2402. Next base: position 31,626 of record DDSA01000167.1, read on the forward strand.
CATTGGAGGATTGGTCACCAGCACACGGTCGGGCATGGCCGTACCCGACTGGCCGACCACGTTCAGCGCCAACATGTTCCTGTACCCGCTGGGGAGCGCGCCGGCGGACATCTTTCTCGAACACTCGCACCGCCTATTCGGCACCCTTCTGGGGCTTTCGACGCTGGTGCTCATGATCTTCACGCTCAGGTCCGCTCCCGGCACGAACGACGCGGCCCCTTCTGATGCCCTCCGCCGCGCCAAAGTATGGTCCGTCATCGCCTTCATCGCGGTCGTGGCGCAGGGCGTGCTGGGGGGTATGCGCGTCTGGCGGGGCAGTACGGACTTGGCCAAAGACGCGAAGTTGTTCTCGTTCACCCACGGCGTATTCGCGCAACTGATTCTGGCGGCGATTGTGGTGCTCGCCGTGTACCTCTGGCCGGTGGTGCGGGCATCATCACCGGATCCGTCTGTTCCCAGGGCGCGAACGCTGCGTGCTGTTTCGACGGCGGCCTTGCACCTGACGTTGCTGCAACTGGTTCTGGGCGCGGCGTACCGACACTTCGGCGGGAACCACGCGCTCTGGACACACGCGGGGTTCTCGATCCTCGTTGTCGTGGCGGCGGCGATGACGGGGTTCTATGCCTCGGCGCTCCCGAGGCCCGCTGTTGCGTGTGCCGAGGGGCTTGTTCGGGCTTTGCGAACGGCGGGCAAGTGGCAGGTCGCCCTGGTGGCATTGCAGTTCCTGCTCGGGTGGGCGGCGTTCTTCGTGGCCGATGCCGACCGTTCCGCCGCGAAGCCTGTGGAAGCATTGATCCGCACGGCACACCAGGCCAACGGCGCCGCGCTGCTTGCGGTGATGGTCGTTGTGTGCGTGCTGGCGAAACGCTTGTGCCCGAAACAGCCGCCCGTGCAAACTCAATCCTTGCCCCGACCCACCATGTAGTTGGGGCTTTCCTTCGTGATGAGAATGTCGTGGGGATGGTTCTCGATGACGGTTGCGCCCGAGACGCGGCAGAACCGCGCGTTCTGGCGGAGTTCCTCGATCGTTCGGCACCCGCAATAGCCCATGCTGCTGCGCAGGCCCCCCACCATCTGATAGACGGACTCCGCGAGCGAGCCTTTGTACGCCACCAGGCCCTCGACCCCTTCGGGGACGAACTTCTGCTTGCCGACCTTCTCGGATTGTCGGTAGCGATCGGCGCTGCCGGCGCTCATCGCCCCTTCGCTGCCCATGCCGCGGTAACTCTTGTAACGGCGGCCATGGGTGATGACGACTTCGCCCGGGCTTTCATCCAACCCCGCGAAGAGCGAGCCGAGCATGACGCAGTGCGCCCCCGCGGCGAGGGCCTTGGGGATGTCGCCGCTGTGCCGGATGCCCCCGTCGGCGATCACGGGGATGCCAGAACCCGAAAGGGCCGAGGCGACGTTCATCACCGCGGTGATCTGCGGCACACCCACGCCCGTCACCACCCGCGTGGTGCAGATGGACCCGGGGCCGATGCCCACTTTGACCGCGTCGGCCCCCGCCTCGACAAGGTCGCGGGCGGCCTCGCCGGTAGCGATGTTCCCCGCGATGATCTGCACCCCGCGCTGACGCACCTCGGGCATCTCCTTGATCGTGCGCACGGTTCGGAGCACATTCTCGCTGTGCCCGTGGGCCGTGTCCACCACCAGCACATCGACCTCGGCTCCCAGGACCGCCGCGGCCCGCTCGAACTGGTCCACCCCCACCGCGGCGCCGCAGCGCAGACGCCCCCGGCCATCGACACACGCGCGGGGGAACTGGCTGAGGCGGTCGATGTCCCGCATCGTGACGAGGCCGACAAGGTGGGAGCGGTCGTCAACCAGGATGATCTTCTCAACTTTGTTCTTGCTGGCGATCACCTGCGCTTGTTCGAGCGTCGTGCCGGCGCCGGCGGTGACGAGGTTGCGGCTGGTCATGACGTCGCCCACGCGCGTGGAGTCATCCTCGACAAACTTCAGATCGCGCCGGGTGACGATGCCGAGCACCTTGCCCTTGCCCCGCAGCGTGCCCGCGCCGTCCTCGGTGACGGGGAACCCGCTGACGTTGTGCTGCCGCATCAGTTCCTTGGCGCGGGCGACGGTGTCGGTAATTCCCAGTGTGAGCGGGTCGACGATGATGCCGTTGGCCGAACGCTTGACCTTCGCGACTTCGCGCGCCTGCGCCTCGGGGGGCATGTTCTTGTGTATGATGCCCAGCCCGCCCTCCTGCGCCAGCGCGATGGCGAGCGCCGATTCAGTCACGGTGTCCATCGGGGCCGAGACCAGCGGGATGTTCAGCCGGATGGTCCGCGTCAGTTGTGCCGTGGTTTCAGCGTCCGCGGGCATCACCGCCGAACGTCGAGGCACGAGCAGCACATCATCGAACGTGATGCCGTCGAAGAGAATCTTCGAGACCGGAGAAAACTCGGCGGCGTTGCCCGGGACGGCCCCGACCGTGCCTGAAGATCGTGCGGGCGGCGGGGTGATGGCGGCGCGATTTCCCATCCGAGAGGGTTGGGGGCGTCTGGGCTGGAATCAAGCCACGGGACGACTCCGCACCACTACCGAACCAGCGAGGAACCGCCCCGAGAACGACTCCCCGCCCGGGACGTGGATGACGCGGTCGTGAGCGAACGAGAAACTTCGATGACGAGCGTGTCGTCGGTCGGCGGCCCCGCACGGTGACCGAGAACGGCGCTTCGGACCAGAGCGGGCCAACCACCATGCTCCGTTCGCGCGGCGGCGATCAGCCGACGAAGGCCTGCGAGCGACATCAACGCGCCGTCGATGCCGCGGCATTCGATGGCGCCGTCTGTATAGGCGATCAGCGAATCGCCCGGGCCGAACGGGATGGTTCGAGGCGCGGGCACAAACTCGGTATCGCCGCTGGCCCCCAGGACCCACGCGGTTGATTCGAGTTCATGCAACGTGCCGTCGACAGCGCGGAGGAAAGCCGGCGGATGGCCGCCGTTGGCGTACTCGATGATGTCCGCGTCGAGGTCGGCCCGCAGGCACAGGCCGGTCACGAAGACCGAATGATCCGCGAGCGTGAGGTGAATGTAGCGGTTGAGCAGTCTCAGTACCTCGCCAGGACGCACATGCGGTTGTTCGGCGAAGATGCGGGTCAACTCGCCGTAGAGTCTGTTCACGGTAAGCGCCGCCGAAATCCCGTGTCCGGTCACGTCGAGGACGACCACGCTCAGGCACCCTAACGCATCGTCTCGAGGCTGCACCCTGTGCGCGAAGAGGTAATCGCCACCGATCTGGCTCATCGGCTCGTACTCGTAGGAGAGAAGGATGGGGCCGTCCTTGATCGGACGAGGGAAAAGCGACTCGTGGATCCGGCGGGCGTCCACCAGTTCGCGCCGCACCTCGCCGTACCGTTTCTGAAAAAACCTGAGTTTGAACTCGGCGAGGCGGCTGGTGTCGCGCAAGTAACAGATGAGCACGCCCGGTGCCGCGACAAAGGGACTGAAGAGCACGCCGAACCAGACTTCAATACGCCCCACGCCCCCGAAGGCCACGTGAAGGATCGCCCACACCACCACCACCGGCCAGACCGGACGAAGCGCCTGTCGGGGCGACCATGGCAGGAATGCGCACGCCAGCGTGTGCGTGAGCAGGACTCCCACGATACCCAGCGCGCCGGGGGTGCCCAGATGAGCCAGTCCGACACGGATCATGCCGTCCGCCGCGACCAGCACATAACTCAGCCGGAGCAGATCATCATGACGCAGTCGGCGGCGCCTTGCCGTGAGAAAGCATGCGGCGGCGAAAAGCGTGTTGATCAGCCCCAGTGCGAGGCCGAGGATGCGGCTCCAGTCCGACGGCACGGCCCGCCCCACCGCACCGATCTTCGAGACGATTTCGGCCCCGATGATCGAAGCGGCCAGAGAAGCGATCCATACGAGCAACCCGATGATGGTGAGCACTCCGGCGAGACGAAGAAAACGTCGGCGCAGGAGTGATTCCGTCTCCGCCTCGAAGGCTTGGCGGAAATCAGACGTGAAGGTCGAACTGGCGTGCGAGGAACTCACAAGCGCGGGAATCGTACGGTGCCCGGTCGGCGGGGCACGTTACTCCCGCGCACAGCGCGGTGGCGGCCCGATGTGTTATTCGGGAGTCGTGACCTCACTTTTCGCGGGCGTCACGCGGAGCGTTTTCGGGTTCTCCGGCTCGGCGTAGGCGGAACGCGGGATGCCCGTCACGACGCGGAGTTTGGCCCAGATAAGCAGCGAAAAGACACCAACGGCGAGGCACAGAAAGACCATGCCGCCGATACGACGCGAACGGACCAAGCGTTGTTCAGTTTCCGCCAATCAGCACCCCCTCCTCTTCGTCGGTCGCCACAGTGATGCGTCCCGTGAACGCCTCGATCTGTATCACGTACCCCTGGGTGCCGGCGCGGACCTCGAGCGACATGTTCCCCGCGGGTGTCTGCCCTCCCGGCGTGGTCACCGGCCCGCCGAGCGCATCGAACCACACGCCGTTCTGCGCCAGATTGAGGCTCGCGAGCCTTGCATTGCCGAACTCTTCGCCGCTGATGATGCGGGAGACACCGATACCGGGCGTGGCATCGATCTGACCGTTCGTGACCGGTCCGATGACGTACCCGCTGGACTCACTCGATAGGCTGAAGAGAACGCCCTGGGGCGACTGCATCGCCACAGCGTCCGACTGCGCCTGCGTCATGTCCGAGATGATCAATCGCACCGCGGCCTGCAGGCGGAGGGTGTTGGTCTGTGAGAACGCGGGCACCACCATGGTCGCGGCGATACCCAGGACCGTGACGACCACGAGCAGTTCGATCAGCGTGTAGGCTCGCCGCTCCGGAGCCGGGCGAGCGTGTGAACGACCTTGCATATCGGCGTCTCCTCCCCCCATCGGGCCGTTACTTCTCCTCGCGGGTCGGCCGATCCTCACGCGGCAGTTTGAGCACCGGCATATCGGTGACCTTCACCGACAGCCCCTTGGTCATCATCGATTCGACACGCTCCAGACGGCTGTTGATCGCCTTGAGCTGGGCGATGACTTCCTTGCGCTGGTCGGAGGCGCTCACCAGGCCGATTTCGCCGGGCTGGGGCCGCTCCGCGGGCTGGGCGCTCGCCGATGAGAGCAGGCCGCCCTGACCGGGGTTGAACATGATCCACCCGCCGAAACAGGCGATGACCATCAGGGCGATGGGGCCATACACCCGGCGCGACGGTGCGGCGGCGGTGGTTTCGATCGTGGTGGGGACGGCGTCATCAGGCATAAAGACCTCCGGATGCCGCAGCATCGACACGCGGCCGGGGACGCTTGAATCCGACTTGGGGTGTCTGGACGAGATGGCGGTAGATCCCCGATACAGATGGCACGCGCGGCGTTCACGGCCTGGGCAGTGGTTCCTCGGCGGCATCAAATGACGCGGCCCAGACTCGACCCGTCGCCGGGTCGTAGATCCAGCCGTAGGAATGCTGGAACGATGTGTCCGGCCCCGTGCCGAGGATGATGCGGGCCGCGTTCGGCCCGCCGACCCACTGATTCAGGGGGGTTTCACGAAGATATGTCGTCCCGCGCGAGGCGATCTCTCCCCACGTGCCGACACCCGCCGTGACGTTGGGGTAGGTGTTGTTATTGCGGACGCTGTACACGTCAAGCGCTCTGCGGATCTTGATGAGTTGATCGCGAGTGGCGTTGCGCTGGGCATCGGCGGTGGCGTTCGTGAACTGGGGCACGACGGTCGCCGCGAGCACACCCAGAATGACGACCACGATCAACACCTCGACGAGTGTGAATGCTTGTTCATTCCGTCGCGTGAACATGATTCTCCCCTGGGTGGTGTTCAACGGGTTCGGGGCGAGATCGCCAAGCCCCGCGCCGGATCGGGATGTGCTCGCGCGGCACACGCCGCGCGATCTTCCAAAAAGAACCGCGGGCCTTGTACGGACCCGCGGATCTACTTGACAGACATGGTCCGGTGAATCAGTCCGTGGCGACGGACGAAACTTCGCCGGTGGTCTCGTTGAAATACGAGGCGTAAAGAGTGCGGTCGGTGGTGTTCCAGAACCACGCGGTGGTGGCGCTGCCCGTGCCGCTGGCGCCGACGGAGACGGTGGTCTTGTCGGCGGCGGGGCTGGCCGGGTTCTGGGGCGGGGTCTTGATGTAGTTCCCGGAGATCATCGTTGTCCAGCCGTCCGTAGCGAAGTCGGGGTACGCGCCGTTGTTACGGGCGTTGAAGAGTTCGGCCTGGTTCTGCAGGCTCTTGATCTGCGCCTTCAGGTTGCCGGCCTGGGCATCCTGGGTGGCGTTGGTGAACTGGGGCACCACGATGGCCGCCAAGATCCCGAGGATCACGACGACGATCAGGATTTCCACCAGCGTAAAGGCCTTGCGGCTCCGGTTCCTCATGCGAAAGACTCCTTGCACACACACTTCCACGGTCGCGAGAGGGCCGCTCCGGCGGCCCGACACACTCGTTCATGGGGTCGCGGACGGGCTCCCCTCCTCCGTGGAGCCGACCCGCGATCCGTTGGAGCGTGCATCGGCGACCTGAGGACGCCGGTTGAGCGTGTTGCGGATGATGATCGACCGACGTGCTGATGGCGCGGCCTGTGCGGGCGAAGGGTGCATCCCATAATGAAAAACGGGGCCTCGGAGGCCCCGTTCCGCGTGAATTAGTGAAAGCGCCGGATCAGCGGCCCTTGAGGATCAGGGGCACCAACTCGGTGTTGGCAAGGTTGAGCGCTCCGATGAGGCTCGCGGCGGCGGTGGCCTCGGCATCCGTCCCCTGGCCGGCCAACTCGATCAGTTTGGCGACCTGACGCGGTTCCAATAAGTTCCCGAATCGCTTTCCGGAGTCGGACACAAGGCGGAGCAACTCGATGCGTTCAGACCCGGATGCCGCGAGCGCCGCATCCATCACGGCACGCTGGGCACGCTCCTGGTTGATGCGGGAGAGAATGTCCGCGACATCGCGCTTCACCGGTCCCTGCGAAGCGGGGAGTGACGCGATGAGCGGTAATGCGGCATCACCCACACTCAACACCTGGTTGCCCGAAACCGCGAGGTCTCGGAGCGCCGTGAGCGCACGCGAAGCGAACGAGTCGGCCTCGGCCTGACCGATTGGTCCGCCGCTGGCTGATTCGACGAGTTGGCGAACCGTCTCGTTGATGGCGGCTTCGCCGATCCCAGTCTGCCGGATGGCGATGGTGCGGTCGCCCGCGAAGCGTCTCCGCACATCGGTGTACGCCTGGGGATTGGTCAGGATAAACACCGGAGTCGCCGACGTCTTTGAAGTGCCGCGGACTTCTTCGATCAGGCCGGGGATGCGGTCGGCGCTCGTCCCGACGCCAACAACCAGGTCGACGGCGGGGGCCTCGGCGATGGGGCCGGCCAGTTCGTTGAGTGAACGCGCCTGCGGCAGAACGGCGTAACCGATTTTGGCGAGCGCGGCCCGGACGCCTTGGTACGCCTCGGGATCGGAAGCCAGGATCACCGCGGTCTGCGCGGCCGCACCCTTCACGGCGGAAGCGAGAATGGGTACCACGCGATCCGATCCGCTGAAAGGCGATGCCGGAGAAGCCGCGGCGAGCGCGAGCGCTGCTTCGTACTGAACACGTCGGTTCGGAAATGCGAGCGCCAGCACCAACGGGCTGCTTCCGTCCCCATCCGCGATCAGGGATCGACTGCCCGCGGTACGCTGCACGGCGGAGAGCGCCTTGAGCGCCAGTGGGGTGTCGTTGGTGCGCAGCGCGCGGGCGAGAACCCGCTGCGCAACATCGGGGCCCGCGGCAACCGCGAAATATTCGGCGCTCCGTCGGGCCTTGTCGCCCGACGTCGGGTACGCCGGATTGGTGTAGTTCGGAGGCGTGTCAATCTCGCGGGAAAGGTTGGCGGCGACCCATAAAGCAAGGGTTTCGGCCTGAGCCGCGCCGCTGCCGCCCTCGAGCGTGAGCGCACGCTCGGCCAGACTCATCGTCATCGCCTCGTGAAAGACGGGCGTGCGGATCGCCGTCATGACCAGTCCCGCGCCGGGGTCATAGTCCCAGAGGAGTTGAAACTCCTCTCCTGGAAAACTGGTGAGGTCGCTTCGCTCGCTGTAATAGGCCTCGGCGAGTGTTCTGTACAGACCCGCCACATCGGCCATCGATGCCTGGCCTCCGGCGATGCGATCAAAGGCGCGCTCGCAAGCGGCCCGAACAGCAGGCACCGGGGTGGATTTCGCGGTGTCCGCGAGGTACGGGAGGCTGGTTCGGTGAGGGATCTGGCCAAGCAGTTGGGCGATCATCTCCTGCTGAACAGGTGTGACTTTGCGGAGCGCGGCGCTCAGCGGAACAACAGCCTGATGTCCCAACCCGGTCAGGACTGTGCGGACCGCAACCTGGCGGGGGACATTCCCGCCGTCGAGAAACGCCTCGAGCAACTGCGGCATCGCGTACTCGCCGGCAAAAATCAGGCGTTCCTCGGCGATGCGGCGGTTGCGGTCGGTGCTGGTGAGAAGGGAAATGTTGCGCGCGATCTGCTCGGGATCCCTGGCGCGTTCCAGTTTGCCCGTCTCAAAGGACTTCAGCATCGCCGCGGCGAGAGGCTCGAGTCTTTCGATCCGCATGGCGCGCTGGGCCGTCTCGACGAAGCGTCCGGGGTCTCCAGAGGCATCGACCAACCCGAGAAACTCGGAGTTGCTGAGGTTGCGGTCCAACAGTTCCGTGCCCATCGCCTCGGCGAGTTCCGTGTTGTTGGTGCGCGTGTAGTGAATGAAGTCCGACAGGAGCGAGCCGGCATCCGGTCGTTTGTCCGCCGCGGCGGCCGGTGGCTGCGCGGGAGCCATACCGGCGGAAATGCCGGACACGGCGAGGAACGCCGCGATGGCGCGGGCCAAGTGCGGAGGGGTTCGGCGATGAGCGAAACGGGGTTGACTCACAATCTGCTCCTGTGCGAGAAACGGCACACACTCAAACCTGGTCGCCGGGGACGCGACTGCGCCCATTCGCCGACACTCATGATGACCCCACGAAAGGACAGGACGACACCGTCCGGCTTCGGCGGACATTCCACAAGGGCGGACTGTACCAGTGCCGAACGGAGGGCGTCAAGCATATTCGGGAAGTGACTTCCGAGTCGGACATCCCCGACGATCTTCTCACACCACCAACTGCAACCAGGAATGTCCCATGCCCCCCCGCCGTGGAGCAGATACCTGAGTAGTGAGTCCCTTAATTCTACAACTTCACCGAAAAACTAGATGTGTCCATGGAGCCTTGTGGATAATGAAATACAGCGAATAGCAGCAAGTTTCCGGCATCCGCGTTCGCGGAATGTGAGGGAGAGAGACAATCCTCACGAAACTCTCGGCCGCTCTTTCATGCAGATACAACTTCCTTAGAAATAGTTCGATGTGGTTCGTTCAGTTCGAATTTTCGTATGCCCGTTCTTTGGTTCGCCACATCTGATAGGTTTTTGTTTAGGCCAGGGGAACAAGAAGACATCGGTCATTGAAAAAGACTCATCGCTTCGTAGGTATCACATGGAGATTGATCCGGTTTTTTCCGCATTCGTCAGTTCAGACATCAAACGAAACGGGCAGATTCCATGCTGTCGCCGGGGGCACTTGTTCCTTTTCACTGCATGAAGTCACCGCGGGTCGGCGCCGAATGTGCCCGGCCCATCGCCGGTTTGCCGATATCATGACCCCCGTAAAGCGGGTTCGGATTTGAATTTTCAGGCGCGGGAGAGGGGATAAGCGAAGGCATGGACCTGTGCGAACTGATGACGGGGCTGGGAGTGAAAGCGATCGGCGGTCCGGCGCCTACGCCCGGCGGGGTTCGTATATGCGACATCACGGAAGACAGCAGAACGGTGGTGCCGGGTTCGCTGTTCATCGCGCGGGCAGGGCTCAAAGCCGACGGGAAGGTCTATACACATTCGGCGGCACAGGCCGGGGCCGCCGCGATCCTCACGGACGATGCGGGGCTTGCATCTCCTCCCGGATTCGCGCTGCCGGTGCTTCACACCGACGAGATCGCCCGCGTGACGGGTGTTGTGGCGGAGCGTTTTTACGGGAACGCTTCGAGGCTCCTCTCGCTCGCCGGGGTTACGGGCACCAACGGCAAGAGCACCACGACCTACCTGATCTGGCAGTTGCTGAACCGGGCCCGAATCCGATGCGGGATGATCGGCACGGTGGTCGTCGATGATGGTTCCGAGGTGGCGCCCGCATCGATGACAACACCGCCCGCGATCGAACTCTCGCGGAGCCTTGCCATGATGGCCGAGGCGGGCTGCAAAGCCGCCGCGCTGGAAGTCTCGAGTCATGCCCTGGACCAGAAGCGGGCTGATGCGCTCCGTTTCACCGTGGGCGTTTTCACCAACCTCACCGGCGATCACCTGGACTATCACATCACGATGGAGTCTTATGCCGCGGCGAAAGCCAGGCTCTTTGAACTGCTCCCGGAGGGAGCAACGGCGATCGTCAACGCGGACGATCCGGCGGCGGATCGGATGGTTCGGGGCTGCCGTGCGAGGGTGCTCCGATGCTCGCTCAACGCCGGCCCGCGCGAAGCGGACCCGAGCGGGCCGGATGAGTGCCGCGCCGGCGTTCTCGATGCCGGGATGAGCGGTATGTCATTGGCGATGGAAGGGCCGTGGGGCACCATCGAGGCGCAGGTACCCCTGATCGGCCGGTACAACGCGATGAACGTGCTTCAGGCGGTGGCCTCGTGTCATGCCATGGGCCTGGGTGTGGATGCGATCTGTCAATCCCTTCCGAAGTTAAAGGCCCCACCGGGAAGGCTCGAGAAAATCAGCGACCATCGCGACGCCATCACAGTCTTTGTAGACTACGCGCACAGCGATGATTCGCTCAGGAACTGCCTGAGTTCGGTCTCGGCGGTCATGCCCGGACGAACGCACGGGGGCGCGCTTTTACGGGATGCGGCGGGTGCCCCTACCCCAGCCGGGAGCAGCGGACGAGCCGAAGGGCCTCCCGCGGGCAGACTGTGGGTCGTCTTCGGTTGCGGCGGTGACAAGGATGCCACCAAACGGCCTCGAATGGGCTTGGCGGCGGCGGAGTTGGCCGACCTGGTCGTGGTCACGAGCGACAACCCGCGCACTGAAAAGCCGGGGGCAATTGTGGACCAGATTCTCGCCGGCATTCCTCCGTCGTTGAGGGGCAAGGTGTCGGTTCAGATCGACAGAGCCCGGGCGATCCGCTACGTGCTCGAACACGCCGCACCGGGCGACGTGGTTGTGATTGCCGGAAAGGGGCACGAGACGGAGCAGATTCTTCCCGACGGCTCGGGAGGCACCATCAAGGTTCACTTCGACGACCGCGAGGTGGCACGCACGTTACTTGACGAACTGCTTCCGCCCGCTGCCCCGCGTCCCTCGGGCTTCGCGCCGATGCAACACCACCGGGGGCGTAAGGATGCGTCCCCGCGAACTCCACGGCACAAGTAATGGACCGCGACATGTCGTTCTGGACAGCGGACAACATCAAGAGCGTCATCGGCGGCATCTGGTTGGCGCGAGAACGCACCCCCGGCTCGATCACCGGGGTCTGCACCGATTCTCGGGTGGCACGACAGGGGGACGTCTTCGTCGCTCTCCGTGGCGAACGGATGGATGGACATAGTTACCTCAGGCAGGCCGCCGCGGCGGGGGCGAGGCTGCTCATCCTTGATCGCGCCGAATCCGTGAACGAGAAGTGGGATTTCGACTGTGGGATCCTGCAGGTGCCCGACACAGGTGTGGCGTTGCTGCGCCTCGGAGCTTCCTATCGCCGAACACTCGACACGACGCGCGTCATCGCCGTTGGCGGCAGCAACGGTAAAACGACGACTTGCAAACTCCTGCACGCAGTCCTGTCAAGGACACTGCGGGGAAGCGTCAGCCCGAAGAGTTTCAACAACGCCGTCGGCGTTCCCCTCACGATCCTCGCGGCGAAGCGCTCGGACCAGTACCTCATCTGCGAGGTGGGGACCAACTCACCGGGAGAAATCACACCCCTGGCCGACGCTGTCAGCCCCGATATCGCGGTCATCACCAGCATCGGGCGTGAGCACCTTGAAGGGCTTGGCTCTCTGCGTGGCGTCATCAAGGAAGAATCGAGCCTGATGGGAGCACTCCGGCCCGGCGGCCTGGCCGTCATCACCGCTGAACCGCCTGCCTTGGCCGACACGATCCGCCCCTTGCTCGCCGCGGCGGGCGGCGAGAAACCTGCCTCAATCGTCACGTTTGGTACGTCACCATCGGCGGATCTTCGCGTGGGCGGCATCGTTCAAGGCCCCGAAGGAACTACCTTTGTCCTGAACGAACGCGAGCCGTACCGGATGCCGTTGCTGGGTGCGCACAACACGCTGAACGCCGCCGCGGTCATCGCGGTTGCCCGTCGCTTGGGCGTACCGATCACAGAGATCGAAGCCGGACTTGCCGGGGCGTCCGGGGCAGAGATGCGGCTTGAACGGGTCACGACCGGAGGCGTGCGTTTTGTGAACGACGCGTACAACTCAAACCCCGAATCAGCCCTTGCGGCGATCGATACATTCCGAGAGGCATTCGGGAGCGCCGCCGGAATCTCTCGCCGTGTGCTGATACTGGGAGACATGCTGGAACTGGGCGAGTCTGCGCCGGACCTGCACCGCGAGGTGGGTGAAGCCGCCGCGGGTGTCTTTGACCTGGTGGTATTGGTAGGACAACTGGTCATGTTCGCGGGCGAGAGGCTTGCGAGAAGCCTCGGCCCTGACTGTCTCGTCCCCTTCCCCGATGCCGGGCACAACAACGCGGCGCACATAGCGCGTCTTCTGCGACCGGGAGACGCGGTGCTCTTGAAGGGTTCGAGGCGGATGGGGCTGGAACGAATCATCGGGGCAGCACGCGAGAGCACGGATCGGTTGGTCGAACCATCACCCGCGCAGAGCGCCCCGTCGGGAGCCGGTTTATTTGACCCCGGAGCATCGTGACACCCACGCCCAACGAAACACCCCATGCTCTACTGGCTTGTCGAGACATTCCGCCCCTGGCTCCTGGATCACAACCTCTACAGGTTCGTTGGCGTGCTGGAGACGCAGTTGCAGTTCCGCGCACTGGCCGCGGCTGGCCTGAGTTTCGCGATCGTGCTTTTGCTCGGTAAGCCGACGATCGCCTGGCTGACACGCATGAAAATCGGCGACACCGGGGCCACGGACGCCGAAGCCCTCAAGGCGCACGCGGATAAGAAAGCCAACGTGCCCACGATGGGCGGCGTGCTGATCGTCGGGGCGATCCTGGGGAGCGTGCTGCTCTTGGCCGACCTGACACAGTTCTATGTGCTCCTGGGGCTGATCGTTGTCGCGTGGCACGCGGTGCTTGGGGCGTTCGATGATTGGCTCAAGCTGACGGCCAAACACCGGGGCACGGGGAGCCGGCAGGGGTTGTACGCGTGGGAAAAACTCATCTTCCAACTCGGCGTCGGTTTGCTCGTCGGATGGTTCTGCTACCAGCAGGCTCCCCCCGGGTCGGACGACCTTCGGCACGTGCTGAACCTGCCCTTCCAGAAAACGTTCGTGAGCGCGAGCGAAGGACCATCGCCCGCGCTGTGGTACCTCTCCATGCCTCTCTACATCATCTTCGCGTGCCTGATGGTCTCGGGGATGAGTAACGCGGTGAACATCACCGACGGCATGGACGGTTTGGCGGCGGGGATCAGCGCCGTGGTGGCCATCGGCGCATTCATCCTCTGCTTTGTCGCGGGGCAGCAGGGGTGGGCCCAGTACCTCTTGGTGCCGTTCGTGCCCAACGCCGGCGAACTCACTGTCTTGGCGGGAGCCATGGCGGGAGCCTGTCTCGGGTTTCTCTGGTGGAACTGCTCGCCCGCGAGCGTATTCATGGGAGACACGGGAGCGCTCGCGCTGGGTGGGACGCTCGGGTATCTCGCCGTGGTCACTCGCCAGGAGTTCGTGATTCTGCTCATGTCCGGCGTGTTCATCATCGAGATCGCATCGACCACGCTCCAGGTTGGGTTCTTCAAGGCCACCGGCGGAAGGCGGCTGTTCCGTATCGCGCCCTTCCATCACAATCTCCAGTTGCGTGACTGGCCGGAGCAGCAGATCGTCGCCCGACTCTGGATTGTTTCAGTGATACTGGTGCTGGCGGGCCTTGCGTCGATCAAGTTGCGATAATCGATCACTCCGCCCCGACGAGCACCACGGCCCGGCGGATCACGAGACGGTCCTGGATCGGGCCATTCTCTCCGGGGTCCAGCCTCAGTCGCAATCGTGACCCGTCACCCGCCCCCCCCAGGAGCACGTTGAACCGAACCTCGGGCGATCCGGCGTTGATGCGAGATCGCCACAGCGGGCGTGTCTCGCCGCCGATCGAGAGTTCGACGAAGAGTTCGCAATCTCCCCAGACGCGGCACGTTGGCGGGAGTTCGCACAGCGCGCTGACGCGGGCCGCGCCCTTTGGCAAGGCCCATTCAGCCACCATCGGACCGGGCAGTTCGATGTCGGCCGCGCCGAGGGGAGCCGCGCGAATGTCCGCCACGATCGGAGCCGGAGTCCATCGACGCCCCTGCGAAGACGCGACGGACAGCGGCAGCGACGCGAGAGGCGACATGCGGGCGGCATCGAAGGCGATCGCCCGCAACTCATCCGCCGCGAGTTTGGCATCCGGGCCTTGGTTCATGGACGGCATGGCGGCTTCGACAAAGGCGAAGTTATCGCGGGTAACTCGCAATGATGAGACCGCCGCGACGGTGCCGTCGTAGAGCCAGATCCACGTTCCTTGCGGAGCCACGGGCGGGTTGGCGAACCCGATACCAGCGATACGTTCGGCGGGAAAATCCGTTCGCTTCCCGTCGGCTTCGAGCGTGATGATGGTGCTGATACCCGAAACGAAACCACCGGCACGGTCGCCGTTGACAAACCACACGACATCATCACGATGGCCGTCTCTCCTTCCCGAGCCGCCGGGCCGGAGCGTGAGTACCGACACGGCCTCGATCGGCACGGACATGTGCCCCCAAAGTCGGCTCTCCCACCCCAGCGCATCGGGGGAGGATCCCGCTGCCCAGACACGACCGGGGAGTACTTGCCCATCCACGAGGTCGCAGCGGCCGAGCGGCTCCGTGTCACGGAGCGTGGGATCACGCCAGACGTTGAGCACGGTCCCCGAGGGCATGACGGGTCCGCGGACGACGAGCGGCGCGACCGCGAGCACCTCGCTGCGGGAGAGTTGAACAGTTTTTCCGTTCTCTTCTCTCGCCGTGATGCCCTCTTCGGAGATCGAAACGAGGCGCAGATACCGCTCATTCAACGACGTGTCAATGAACAAGCGCAGGGGCGGCTCGGACACCTCCGACACAGGCTGCACATACTCTCCGCCCGCGATAACGACCGGGGCCAGCAACGCGAGAATGGTCGGGAGAAGGATCATTTCTGGAAGATCGGCAGGTACCGCTTGGGCATCTGCAGGATAATGAGAGCCATGGCCGTCCCGTAATCCGAACCGGCGGAGTTGTCGTCCCACTTCCCATCGTTATTCTGCATCCGCAGAAGTTCACGCCGTATAGAGGGCCACCAGCGCGACCAATGCTCTCCCCCGGCCAGGAACATCGCCTGCACGGCGTAATAGTGACCGTAAAAATAATGGATCGCCTGCGAATCGGCCCGCCCCGGTTCCGCGGTCTGGAACAGGTACATGATGCCGTCATCGATCACGCGATCGTCGTAGATGCCCGCGTAATACAGACTGGCGACCCCCGCCGCGGAACGAGGCCAGGCGCTGGGTCCGCCGATGGTCTGGTAACGAAACCCCCCGTCAGGGTTCTGGAGCGACCGGACGTACTGGACAGCTCGGTCGATGGTCTGCTTGGAGACTTCGAGGCCCGCGTTGCGTGCCGAACGAAGGGCCATGATCTGGCAAATTGTCACGCTCACATCGGCATCCTGCGCCACAGGGTTGTACCGCCAGCCGCCCTCATCGTTCTGAGACTTTTCGATGAGCCGGACGGCACGCAACAACGCGCGATGAACTCGATCGGCCAGTTCCGTGTCGCCGCCGCCCTGCGTCATGCCGTAGACCTCGCCCAGGAACAGCGTGGCGAACCCGTGGCCGTACATCGGGCTGGTGGCGTTGGCGGTGGCGATCAGTCCGCTCTCGGAGCAGTTGGCGAGCGTGTAGGACAGCGCTTTGGAAACCACCTCGCCGTAGGCTCCCCGTCCGGGGAGGTTCCCGTCGGCCATCATGGCGATGCCCGCCAGCGCGGTCACGGCGATATTCCGCCCGAACTGCACCTCGCCGAAGGATCCGTCGGCGTTCTGGACTCGCGCGAGCGCCGCCAGCCCTCGCGCCACCGCGCGATCCAGTTGCGGTGTGATCTCTCCCGCGATGGGGTTGTTCGCGGCCGATTCCGGAACACCCGCGGGACGCGGCGCGGTCTGATCCTGCGCCTGGATCGGAACTGCCAGCGCCGCGATCAGCGGGAATCCTGCCGCGTGCCAACTGCGATGATTCGTCATTGCCCCCCCGGCTTGGTCGGCTGTTCGGCCAGTCGTTTGAAATAATCGCGGGTCGCCTGCCCCCAGGTGACGCTCATCGTGTCACCGGAGCCTTGGAGGAGTGCCTCACGCAACCGATCCGGGAGTTGACCCCATGCGGCGCCCGCGCCCGGAGGAGGGTTCAGCCTTCCCGATGAGTTAAGCGGCACATTCCCACCGCTCGCGTTGGCACCGGCTTGCTGCTGCTGATCGGCTCCGCTCTGCTGGGCCTGGCTGGATTGGGGCTGGCTTTGATTCTGATTCTGTGGGTCGGAGTTCTGGCTCTTTGACTTGCTCTTGGATTTGCTCTTCTGCTTGCGGGCCTGCTCGATGAGTTTATCGAGTTTGTCGAGCGTCTGCTTCTGAAGTCGCTGGGTGTCAATTCCCGAATCGCGCGACTCATTGAGTCGGCGGGCGGTCTGGTCCATCAGTTCCACGGCGAGCGCGAAATCGTCCTTCTGCTCCTCGGGACCGAGTTTCCTGTCGAGTTCAGCCTTGGCGGGGTCGAGGGGTGTCGGTGGAACAGCCTGAGGTGTTTCCATCGGTTTCGGAGAATCCGTGCCCGGCTGCGCCGGTCTGGTCTCTGCAGGCTTCTTGGGTAACCCAAGAAGTTCATCGAGGGTCGGCTCCGATGGCGGGGGTGCGGCCGGCGCCTGCGCCGTAGCAGCCGAGGCAATGAACACGACGCACGAGATACAAACGAGGCGAATCATCAGTTTCGCTCCGATCCGGGCTGTGGCGGGGCTTCGTTCTGCATGAGTTTGTCGAGGAGTTGGGCTCCGTGCTCGGCCAGATCACGCTGCAATCTGCCGATCGCCTCGAGTTCACCCGGATCGGCATCGCCCTCGATGTCCCGGGTGCGATCAAAGGCTTCAGCCTGCATCGCACGGAGTAGTTTCAGTTCGGCCATCGGCGGAATCAGCGGCGGTTTCCCGCTTTGACCTCCGCCACCATCACCTTCCTGGGGTTCGTCATCCTTGAACTCGTCCTTCTTGCTCTGCGCCTCATCAAGGGCCTGCACCAACCCCTGAAGGATTCGTACCGCGGTGGCGAGATCCCGCCCCGTTCCCGCGGGTGCCCTGCCCTCTTCGAGCGTCCTGGCGGCACGGCTCGCCACGGTTTCGAAACGAGAATGCGCGTAGTCAAACAAGCGCACCTCCTCGAACTCGCTGGTCTTTTCGCGAAGATCGGCCATGCGGCCCCTCACCACTTCTTGACGCTCACCCAGGGCGCGTGCCAGCGAACGCTGCCGACGGTCGAGTTCCCTCCCGATCATCGGGGAAACATCACCCACGATGGCGACCTGCAGTTCCAGGAGTTCCTTGTACGCCTTCTTCAGTTCGGCACGTTTGCGATCCTCTTCTCGTTCCTGAGCCTCATCATCCATCCGCGAGGCTTCTTCCAGCGCCTCCTGAAGCCGCTTGAGACTTACTCGCTCGTTGGCATCCGCCTCCGGGAAATCGGGCGGCTGACTGCGAAGCGTCACGACCGCGGCGGATTGAGCCTGTCCGGCGGCTCCGAGCAACCCGGCCAAAACTTCGGCCCCGCGCACCTGGCTCTTCACCGTGGCGGCCACGGCGAGGGTATTTTTCTGCAGTGCGATCATGGATTCGTCCAGCCCGGCGCTGGAGATTGTTCCTGCATCGGCCTCGGCGAGTCGTTTGAGTTCCGCCTGCTGCCTGTCGATCAACTGCCGGATGCTCTGCATCACATCGGCGAGGACGCGGCGGAGGGCTTCATCACGATGCTGCCTGCTTTTGTCGAGTTCCTCCAGCATGGCCTCGAGCGTGTCCTGCGCTTCCTGCTGGGTTTGCTCGGCCTCTCCGGTATTGTTCTGCGCGATCTGTTCGCTGGCGCGTTGCTGCTGCTTAGCCAGTTCCTGCCTCTGGCCCTTCTGAGCGGCGTTCTGCATGGCCTGGGACTGCGCCGGGTCGGCCTGCGCCATTTGTTCTGATCGTTGGCGCACACTGTCCACCATCGCCTGCGAACGCTGGCCGAGTTCGGCCTGCTGACGGGCGAGCCGACTTAGTTCCTCGCGTTCCTTCTCGGTGAGGTCTTTGCTCTGCTTGCCCTGGTTGGCTCGCCCCGCGGCGGCGGTCTGGGCGCGGAGTTGTTTCTGCTCCGTCAAGGCTTTCTCGATGGCACGGCGAACCGCCCAGTCATCCTGGCCTCGGTCCAGCATATTCGAGAGTTGCGTGAGATCGTCCTCGACCTGTTCCCGGGCTTTCTCGAGTTCCTGGGCGGCCTCGCGTATGGTCTGGTCCGCCTCCCGTTGCCGGGTTGGAGTGGCGAGCCGTTCGAGCGCATCGGAGGCACGCTCGGACGCCCTCGAAGCGCTGTCGGTCAGTTCCGCCGCATCCTTCAGCACGCCGTCGAGCGCGGCATCAGCGAGTTGATTCCTCTCCACACGATCCGACAGCCGCCGCACCGAATCCTTCATCGGTTTCAACCGCTGCGTCACCGCCTCCTGACGCGTGGCCTGCTCGCCGGCGGCCTGTTCACTCGCGACCGCATCACCCGATCGGGCCGAGAGCGCGGATTGATCCTGCTCTGCACGCTTCGCCGCCTCCCGTAAAGCCGCCAGTTCCGCCCTGACCTGTTCGATCAGTTCCGCCTCGGCGATGATCCTCAGCCGCCGCTTCGACGAGATCACCGGCGCTCTCGGCGCGCCGGCCACTTCAAACACATCGGTCGCCGCGGCGGTGAGCCAGATCTCATCGCCCGGCTTCAGGGAAAGCGGAGTCAGGTCCATCATCACTTCTTGACGCACCGACACACTCCCGGGCGCGACCACTTGCTCTCCGAGTACCTGGTTCTCGCCGATCGGCTCGGGTGCGGCCCCGACCGATCCTTCCGCGGGACGCGCCGCCTGGCGATGGAGCGACACGGACTTCAGGCTCACATCATCGCGCCCCTCCCCCGCCACCGTCACACGAGCCGTCGGCAGCACGCTCTCGTCCTGAGACGGCTCCACGATCGAGACGGTCGGGGCACGATCCTCGATCACTTCGAGCCGAAGAACATAGTCCTCGCCCGATGCGATGCCGTGCTCATCACGCAGCGAAACCGGCACACGCATCGCTCTGTCCGCGGTGAAGCCGAGCACAAAGGTGCCGTCGGCGAGGGAGCCTACCACCAGGTCCGGCATCGAGCCGATGCCGGGAAAAAACTGTTCCGCCCACACACCAGGTATCGCTTCACCCGGGCCCGCGCTCAGAACCGGCAACGCCTTGTTGAATCGAAGCGCGAACTCTACGCTCGAACCAGATAGGACCGGCCCCACTACACCCCGCGCCGAAGAGCCGGGACCGACATCCCGATCTCCGACCAGCCACTGCTCGCCGACGCTCTCGGCTTGAGAAGCGGACAGGGCCGCGGCGGCGTACGCGGGGGGAGTGACTTTCGCCCTCGCGGCGATGATCGCCGGCGGCTGCACCACCAGCACACGTGCCGGGTTCGTCTCATCATCGCTCGTGCGGAACCAATACTCAACCGCGACAACCGACTCAGGCCCGACGGGGCCAGCCGGCGTGATCGCATCGGCGTCCAAGAGGCGCTCGAAGACCTCGCCCATCGACCCGTCACCGCCGGGCGCTGTTGCCTGCCTGTTCTGCGGCGTCATCAAGACGCGCCGCTCCTCTTGTCCCTTGCCGTCTACGACTAACCGGTAGGCGAGCGTCACATCGGTCTTGCCCGCTGCACGGTCGGTCTTGACGAGAATCGCTCGAAGGGGCAGCGCCGTCCCCGCGGCATGAGCCGGCGGCGCACCGGCATCGACAATGCCCGTACGCTTTGGCCAAGCGGCTTCACGCCACGGCGTCAGCGTGCGTTCCGCGCCGATGCGGAAGTACAGCGGCGCCAACAAGGCGAGCAGAATCAGCGGTGCCACCGTGCACGCCGTCGCGAGGAAGCCTCGCAGAAGCGGGCGACGATCAAAGAGTCGGGCGGATCGTGCGAACGCTGCGTAGCGAGAGGCCGCCTTCGCGGCCACCGAATCGGCGAGTTCATCGGTCAGTGGATCGCCCCCACCCCGCTCAGCCAGTTCAAGCCCCGAAGCGAGCAGCCCGGGCAGGCCGGCACTCTGGCCGGTGCTGCTGTTCTCCAATCGCAATGCCACATCTGTCAATGATGGCCGGAAGCGGAGCGCGGGAAGCACGCTTCGACGGATCCAGTACCCCGCCACGAATAACCCCACCAACAGGTGAAACAAACGGATCGGCATCGGCAACCGAAGCAGGTAGTCGATCAGACCGAGCACCAGCACCGCGACGAGCCCGGCGGCAACAATCCACAGCGAGCGTTGAACCACCAGTTGTCGACGAGCAACGGCACGCACACGGAACAGCGCCTTCAAAACAGGCGTCATCACCCCAATCCGCTTGTGTGACTCTCCTCCCATCGTGCTCATGGCTGGTTTCCTGAAACCCCGCGCTCTTACCTTCATCGGACAGTTTGTGTGCTTATTATACCAACCATAATCCAAACACGCATTGCTTTTTACTCCTCAATGTACGCTCCATTCGACACACGGGCGGATCCATCACATCTTGATAAGTGATGCGGGTCATTCCGTTTCAAGTCAGTCGAGGTCCGTCTGGTCACTCTCAACGATCTACGTACGGTGAACACAATCGTTCAAGAGAGACACAAACAGCATGTAACAGGCGAAAATCAAACTCAATCTCTCCCATCGAGATCTTCGCTGTATTTTTTTTACTGGTTGCTGCATTCTCAGTGGAAATCAAACGACAGTCAGTCACACAACACTCGCAAATCATGTTCCGTAAACATCATTTCCATTCGCTAATGTGCCGACTTTCTCTCTTTGCTGCATGCGGAGTTTTTCAACCGGCATACCTTCCATGACGTACTGATTGTGCGAAGGATTCCTGCCCGTGTCCAGGGCACACTCTCCGTTCATGGCCATTGGAAGGATGACAACCCCTTTGCCTACAGCCGCACCCGGCGACACACAGACTCCACCACTCCCCGCCGATCCCGCCGCCACGGCGGCGCTGGCTCGGATGCGCGGCCATAACCCCGATGCGGACCCGCTCTCGCGATTGCCTGATGTGCACCCAGCTCGCATCCCCCGCCATATCGCCATTATCATGGACGGGAACGGCCGATGGGCCGGGGAGCGTGGCTTTCCGCGGCAGTTCGGCCACCTGAACGGGGCCAGGAGCGTCCGCGACACGCTCGAAGAGTGCGCCCGGCTGGGCGTCGAAGCCCTCACGCTGTATTCCTTCAGCATCGAGAACTGGAAGCGGCCGAAGGATGAGATCGATGCCCTGATGGACTTGTGCATCCGCTACCTCGACGGCGAACAGGAGGCCCTGGTCCGCCACGATGTCAGGCTGCGGGTCATCGGCCGGCGCGAGGGACTGCCCCCCGAGGTGCTGGGAGCGATTGACCGAGTCACGCTCGCGACGCGCGGCTGCAAGCGCATCACGCTCTGCCTGGCCGTGAACTACGGCTCGCGGGCCGAGATCGTCGATGCGGCGCGATCACTATGCCGTGACGCCGCCGCGGGAACACTGACGCCGGATGAGATCGACGAGTCCGCCCTTGCCGCTCGACTTTACACCGCGGATTTGCCGGACCCGGACCTGCTGATCCGCACCGCGGGCGAGATGCGCCTGAGCAACTACCTGCTCTGGCAACTCAGTTACGCCGAACTGCACATCGCGTCGGAGTATTGGCCTGATTTCGGCGTCCCTCAACTGCACCGGGCGATCCGCGATTTCGCGGGCCGCAGCCGCCGCTTCGGCGATGTTCACGAGGCGAAGCCCCATGCGTAACCGCCTGTTGCTCGGGCCGTTGATGATCCTGATTCTGCTCGCGGGGTTGTGGTTCGACGAGTTCCTCGACGCCCGCACCGCGCCCCCCTGGGCACGCTGGCAGGGCAAGGAAACCTGGCCGCCCGGGTTGATCCTTTTCTTTTTCAGCGCGGCGATGTCCCTCTGGGCTGCCCGCGAACTCGCGGCAATCTTGTTGGAGAAGAGCATCCTGACCTCGAAGCGGATGATGTCGTTCGCCGCCCTCTTCGGTCTTGTGGTCTCGTGCCTTGTTCCCAGTTGGCTGTCGGCGGTGGACGCCGTGGCGGTTGTCTCTACAGCCGCGATGATGGTTCTGGGCGTGAGCATCGTTTTCTTCTGCCGCCACCGAACCGTGGAGGGCGTGATCGCCGCGACGGGGGGCACACTTCTGGCCTTCGTGTACCTCGGCCTCATGTTCGGTTTCCTGCTTGCCATCAGGCGCGAGAACACGGCTTGGGTCGTGGTCTGGGTCGTGCTGGTGACCAAGGCCTGCGACATCGGAGCCTATTTCACCGGCAGAGCGTTCGGCAGGCACAAACTCATCCCATGGCTCAGCCCCGGAAAAACGTGGGAAGGCTTCATCGGCGGCTTGTTGCTCGCGTGCATCACGGCGTACTTTGGCTGGTGGATCGTCCGCCCGGCCGGCGAAGGGCCGCCGGCGTGGTATCTCGGAGTGGTTCCGGGACTTCTTCTGGGTGCGGTCGGACAGGCGGGGGACCTCTTTGAGAGTGTCCTGAAACGCGATGCTGGGAAAAAAGATTCCGGCGGCTCGATCCCGGGTTTCGGAGGTATTCTCGATGTGCTCGATTCCCCCCTTCTCGCCGCGCCTTTCGCGTATTGGTGGCTCCGCTCCCTAAATCTCGCCGGCTGATCCATCTCGCCCCGCTCAGGGGCCGCGGCTATGATTCATTGTTCGCACCGCCCGGAGCCTTCATGGACGTCACGGCAAAACTGCTTCGAGTCTATCACGTCGATAAACAGATCCGCGGACTTCAATCCCGCCTCGGGACCGCCGAGAAGTTCCTCCAGACCCAGGTCAAGGAACTCGCCCTCATCGATGCCCGGATGGCCGCGCTCGGCTCAACACTCACCCAACAGACGGTGATCGCCGCCGATCAGGAAGGTGAAACCAAGCGCCTCGATGAGCGGATGGCCGTTATCCGGGGCCAGATGGACAAGGCCCAGACGAACAAAGAGTACCAGGCGTTCCTCACCGAGTTGAACACCTACAAGGCCCAGCGCGACAAGTTCGAAACCACGGCCATCGAGGCCCTCGCCAAGGCCGAGGAGATCCGCAAGCAACTCGCGGATCTTGAAGTCCTGAGGGCCGACCGCGAAAAGGTCCGCGAGCACGCGGCGAAAGAGCGCGAAGAGCGTTTCAAGGAAATCGAAGGACGGCTGAATGAACTGAAGTCCGAGCGGGCCGCGTGTGTTGCGGAGGTTCCATCGAACGTCATGTCGATGTTTCAACGGCTGCTGGACTTGCGGGGCGATTTGGCGATGGGAACGGTCGAGGTCATAGACCGCAAACGCCATGAATACAACTGCAGTGCCTGCATGATGGCCATCCCGATCGACGCGGTGAGCGGTCTTATCTCCAACGGGAGACTGACCCGGTGCAGTTCATGCGAGTGTGTGCTGTTCCTCGACGAAACCGCACAGGCGGCCCTGAAGCCCGGCGGGAAGAAATCCGCAAAGAGCGCGTAGTCGCTTCTGATCTTCGCTCCTTGGTGTGCGCTCGCCGGCCACGGTCGACGATTCATTCACACGCCTAATTCATGTCCATTTCGGGCAGCGATTCGCGCCGTACGTTTTTTGTTCGTAGATGCGATCACTTCATTACTTACTTGATTCATCGGTCGGTTCTTGTTACTATTCCCTTCCCGCTGAGAAAACGTGTGTGCCCGCATGGGCATGGGTTGTATCTGCGGGTCAAGAAGCAGCAGGCCGCCGTATGGACGATGATGATGAGGCCATTGAACCCCACCTACGCCCGCCGGAAGTGAGATTCTTCACTCCGGTGTGGTGGTTGTTCTGCGGTCCACACCAAGGCAACCACAAAGACCTCCTCCTTGTTCAACGCGATCCCGCCGATTGCTGATCCGGCGGACACGCCCGAACCAGAACTCACATCACCCGCGAGGCGTCTCGTAAACGCCCCGTGATCGGTCAATCCCTCCCCCGCGATCACTTCAACCCCCTCTCAGTCCCACGCCTTCACCCGGGGCGTCCCGAAACGAAAACGAAAGATTCATCCATGCCCGCCGACCTCTCCCATATCCGCAACTTCGGTATCTGCGCCCACATCGATGCCGGCAAGACAACCGTCTCCGAGCGCATTCTCTTTTACACAGGCAAGAACTACAAAATCGGCGAGGTGCACGAGGGCACCGCGACGATGGACTTCCTCCAGGAGGAGCAGGAGCGCGGCATCACGATCCAGTCCGCGGCGACGACCTGCCCATGGGAAAAGGGCGGACGTGAGTACAAGTTGAACCTGATTGATACACCCGGCCACGTGGACTTCACCATC
>DDSA01000167.1:56691-156075 GCA_002343715.1 Phycisphaerales bacterium UBA2402
GACTTCACCATCGAGGTCGAGCGCTCGCTCCGTGTGCTCGATGGAGCGGTCGCCGTCTTTGACGGCAAGGAAGGTGTCGAGGCCCAGTCCGAAACGGTCTGGCGGCAGGCGGATCGGTACAAGGTGCCCCGCATGTGCTTCGTGAACAAGATGGACAAGATCGGGGCATCGTTCGAGTTCTCCTTCGGCACCATCAAGAGCCGCCTGGGTGCCAACGGTATCGCGATCCAGATACCCATCGGCCTCGGCCACGATCACAAGGGTGTGATCGACCTGATGACCATGAAGGCCTACTTCTTCGAGGGGGACAAGGGCGACACCGTCCGCGAGGTGGACGTGCCCGACGACATGAAGGAGTACGCCCAGGAATGGCGTCACAAGATGGTTGAAAAGATCGCCGAACTCGACGACCACCTGATGGACAAGTACCTCACCGATGAGCATTCCATCACGATCCCGGAACTCAAGGCGGCGCTGCGGGCCGCGACCATCACCAGGAAGTGCTACCCCGTGCTGTGCGGCGCGGCCCTTCGCAACATCGGCGTGCAGTTGCTCCTCGATGCCGTGGTTGATTTCCTGCCCAGCCCCACGGAGAAGCCCGATGTGACGGGCACCGACCCCCGCGACAAGGATTTGGCCCTCTCCCGCCCGCACGACCCCAAGGCACCGTTCTCCGCCCTGGTCTTCAAAGTCGTGTCCGACAAGCACGGGGATCTGACCTACATCCGTGTCTACTCGGGGACGCTCACGAAGGGCACCCGCCTGCTCAACCCCGGCAACGGGAAGAAAGAGAACATCAGCCGCATCTACGAGATGCACGCCCAGCACCGCAACGATCTCGAAGAGACCAGCTCGGGCAACATCGTCGCCGTGGTCGGCGTGAAGGATTCGTACACCGGAGACACGCTCTGCGATCAGGACGACCCCATCATCCTCGAACGCATGCACTTCCCCGAGCCGGTTATCGCCATGGCCATCGAGCCCAAGACCCAGGACGATAAGCGTCGCCTGTCCGAAGCACTGGGCGTCATCCGCCGCGAGGACCCTTCGTTCCGCTCCAAGTTCGATGAAGAAACCGGCGAGACGATCATCTCCGGCATGGGTGAACTTCACCTCGAGATTATCAAGAACAAACTCGTCCGCGACATGAAGATCAACGTCAACGTCGGCAAGCCCAAGGTCTCGTACCGCGAGGCGATCACCCGCAAGGTGACCGATGTGCGCGGTCTCTTCAAGAAGCAGACCGGCGGCCGCGGTCAGTACGGCGACTGTGTCATCAGCCTCGAACCCTACACCGCCGCACAAGCCGCCGAGGAGGATCTGGATTACACCGATCAGATCGCCTTCGAGAACGGCACCGTCGGCGGCGTGATCCCCAAGGAGTTCATCCCAAGCGTCGAGTACGGCATCCGCCAGACGGCCGTCACGGGCGTGAAGTTCGGCTACCCGCTCATCAATATCAAGGCGACACTTACCTACGGCTCTTACCACGATGTCGATTCGTCGCAGGTCGCCTTCGAGCAGGCCGGCCGGTTGGCCCTCATCGAGGCCGTGGAGAAGGCCGGGCCGGTCCTTCTCGAGCCCATCATGAAGGTCGTTGTCACCGTGCCCAACGAGTATCTCGGCAACGTCACCGGTGATATCTCCAGCCGCCGCGGCATGATTATCGATACCGAAGACCGCGACCCGGTCAAGATCGTCACCTGCGAAGTGCCCCTCTCCGAACTCTTCGGTTACACCACCAGCCTCCGCGGCATGAGCCAGGGTCGCGCCAGCAACACGATGGAGTTCCTCGAGTATCGCCCCATGCCCGCCGCCATGCAAAAAGCCATGCTCGAAGAGCAGCAGGGCGGAAAGGCAAAGAAGTAACCCGGCCCCGATTCCCGATACCGTCCGAAGCCCGCGGCATGCAGCCGCGGGTTTTTTTCATGCCCGCGGCGGGCCTACGTTCGTTCATGCATGCCTCGCGGACGATCCGCCGTGTTCTTCTGACCTGCTTGTCGTGCGGGCTGCTGGTGTCGTGCACGGTCGGTGGCTCATCCTCCGCTTCGGCTGAGAACGACCGGCTGCGCCGCGAGGTGCACGACCTTCGGGCCACGGTCAGAATGCTCGAAGCGGACAACGCCGAGTTGTCCGCCAAACTCGCGCCCTCCTCCCCGCTCACAGGTGAAGCCCTCCACGCCTTGCCTGTCCTCTCATCCATCGAGATCGGCTCGCTCACGCATTGGATGCCCACGGATCGTTCAGTGGCTGCGCGTGGGATCATGGTCTATGTTCGCCCGCTCGACGGGCACGGACGATTCGTGCAGGCCGTGGGCACCCTGCGCGTCCGCGCCACGACCTTGGAAGGCGATGAGATCGCTTCGGTGATGCTCACCCCGATGCCGCTGCGTGAGGCCTATCGCTCCGGCTTCACCGGCACACACTACGCGGTCGAGTTGCCGCTCGCGGCGCCGATGGAGAGAGTCCCGGCGATCATCACGGCCACACTCACCGATTCGGCCAGCGGCCGCGACCACACCGCGGCTCGAACCATCACGCCGCCTTGAGCGCACGTACTCTTCGCGAGTGCGTTCCCGATGCGCCTTTTCGCTCATCGAGCTGCTCGTCGTCATTGCGATCGTCGCGGTGTTGGTGTCTCTTGCACTGCCGGCTCTTGGTAGCGCCCGCGAAGCGGGCCGCGGTGCCGCGTGCCTGGCGAACCTGCGCCAGTCCTTTGTCATCTGCCGGTCATACGCGGATGATGCGCGCGGACTCTCGCCCGCGATCGGCCAGCCCTACGCCGCGCCGCCGAACTGGGCGCTCGTGGTACTTCAAGGCTCGGGCCTCTCGGGCGGTGGAAGCGCCGATCTGTATTACGTTCGGAGTGTGCTGGTCTGCCCGACGGCTCGGCTCTTGCTGGGTTCGGACATGCAACGAACGTACGCCATCAACGCCACGGGGCACGCGGGCCGGCCGACCGACCCCGACAATTACGATACGGAACAAGCGCATATCCAACTGGATCGGGTGGGGTTCCCTTCACGTGCGGTGCTGCTGGTGGACTCCGGTATCGCCGCGCCCGCGCCTGGCGCACCACCCCCAACGCGAACCGCGAGCGTTCTTGATTTCAGGGAACCCCTGCACGTAACAGAACGTTTGGCCCTTCGCCACGCGGGTCTTCGTTTCTTTCAAGGTGCGATGATCGATGGATCCGCCTCCGCGATGCGCGAGGCGGATCCTGAGTGGTTGCGGCCTCTGCCCTGACAGAACACCCCGCGACGACTACTTGCTCCCGGTGTTCCCGTTCGACCCTGCTTCCACGAGTCGCACCACGCGTACGGGGTCGTTGAGCGCGACATAGATGGAGCCGTCCGGAGCGCAGGCGACATCACGCACTCGCCCCAAACCGTGGATCAGTTCCTCGCGCTCGATCAGCACGCCGCCCCGAACACGCACTCGCTCCAGGACCTCACCCGCCAGTCCGCCCGCGAGCAGGTCCCCCTTCCATGACGGGAACATCGGCCCTCGCGCAACATCGAGACCGCACGCCGCGATCGACGGCAACCAGCGCAGGACGGGCATCGTGAAGTCCTCACCCTCGCGGGGCCACGGGGTGCGGAAAGGTGTATCGTTGTAGTCGATCCCGAAACAGATGGTGGGCCATCCGTAGTTTCGTGCCCGCTCGACGCGGTTGAGTTCATCCCCTCCGCGCGGGCCGTGTTCGGTGACCCAGAGCGATCCGTCGAGGTCAAAGGTCAGACCCTGCGGGTTGCGATGACCGTAACTCCACACCGACTTGAGCGCGCCGGGGGTGGCGACGAACGGATTGTCGTCGGGCACTCGTCCGTCGTCCCACAAGCGGTGAACTTTGCCGTTCGGTTCGGACAGATCCTGGGCTTTCTCGCGTGACCCACGGTCACCGATACAGAAATACAGGTGCCTGCGCCCGTTCACCGACGGCCCGAACGCGATGCGGCAACCGAAATGGAGATCCGAGCCGCTGTAGGTCTCCGGCGCAGCCTGAAAGATCGTCTTCTCATCCGTCCACCGGTCACCCTTGATGCGACCGCGTACGACCTTGGTCATGCTCCGGCGACCGCCCTCACCCTGCGGGTCCGAGAACGCGAGATACACCCACCCGTTCGCGGCGTAGTCCGGGTGGACGGCGACTTCCATCATGCCGCCCTGTCCCCGATCTCGAACGGCGGGCGTGCCATGCAACGGGGGCATCAGCTCGGGCTTCGTGCCCGGCACAAAGACCCGTACGCGCCCGGGTCGCTCTGTGAAGAGAATGCGTCCATCGGGGAGAAAATCCACGGCCCAAGGAGTCACCAGACCTTTTTCGAGCACTGATTCGAGGCGGTAGGCGTGATGGGCTGACGTGAACACTCCCCCCTCTGGCTTCGGCGAGCCCTGCTCCTGACGAAGACCACGAGCCTGCAACTCACGGATATGAACGACCAAACCCCAGATGCGGGCATCGTCCATCGTTTCGCCGTACGCGGGCATCGCCGTATCAGGAACTCCGTTCCTGATCGCATCAAAGAACGCTCTGTCCTTGTCCTGCGAGAAGAGATCATCGGAGATCAGCGACCGTGTACCGGCTCCGCCCCCCTTGCCGGCCTTCCCGTGGCACGAGGCACAGTGATTCTGCCACGTGCCTTCTACGCTCTGCGCGCGAACTGCCATGGAAGTGAATACAACTCCGAGCACCGCTACACATAACGCACGATTCATCTACTCATTCTCCGGCACGGCGGCATCGTCCTGCCGCTTGAAGTCCGAAATGAACATGTCTTAACGCGGGGTGTCGTCCCGAACCATCAGGTCGGCGCGATCACAGGACTCGGGCAACGTTCTGATCCAGGTTGTCCAGCCCAGTCGTGACCCGATCTCCTCGGGAAGTCTCTGCGTCCGCACATGGGTGCGGGGCACCTCCGC
The DNA here is from genome assembly GCA_002343715.1 of Phycisphaerales bacterium UBA2402. Lineage (GTDB taxonomy): Bacteria > Planctomycetota > Phycisphaerae > Phycisphaerales > UBA1924 > UBA2402. The sequence goes on from DDSA01000167.1 coordinate 61,615, forward strand.
AGCGCGAAGGCAGACGATCGCCTCCCACGCGAACTCATCGCCGCAATAGTTGCGGACCCAGGCGCGAAGGCGCCTCTCACTCGGAGAGTTGGGGACAAACTTTTCGAAGTCCGAAAGTCCCATCGGTCCAAGATGGATTCGGAACTTGCCCTGGCAATCCCAGACATGTCTGCCGCAGACGGCGGCACCGCCGCCGAGACTCCCCAGGCACGCCCCAGCGGTTCTGTCCCCCGCGTGAGGCGCGTACGGATCGCGGGCACCGCCGAGCATTGTGAAATACTGCTCCGGCAGTGGGAGCCACCGCCCAGCGAACTCCTCGATCCGGACCGGCACCCCGAAATAGTCGGCGAGAATCGCGCGAAGACCCTCCGGGCCGTTCTGCGAGCCCGCCAACCTCCCTGAGAAATACAGTTTGGCGTTGTCCGGCACGGCGTCCCGGTGCCGCGCAGAGTCCATGCCCATGCCGAAAAGCGCTCCGACATAGACCGGGTATCGGTCCTTCTCGCTCGACAACACCCTCGCCCGATCCCGGTAATCGACATCACCTTTCAGCGCGACGGGAGGGGTGCGGTCGAAACTCGCGGGCATCTGGCTGGTGGCCCAGGCGCGATAGAAGAGGCTCACCATGCGGTGATTGAACACGTCCAGAAACCGCGAGAACGTGAAATCCTTGTGATGCAGTTCCCTGCCGTACGCGTGCTCGGTCAGGTGGAGCGGCAGCGGCCCGTTGGGGCCGAACATGCCGATGAAGTTCACGAACATCCGAGTGGGAGCCGTGCCTGTCTGCGGGCGCAGTTCGTTGACCGTGCACGGCGCGAAAGAGAGGGATGGGTGCTGACAGAATCGCACCATATCCTCCGCGGCGCGGTTGGAGGCACCGAACCCCGGCAGTTCGGGGTAGAGCGCTTCGAGACGCCGAACCGCCGCGAAAAAGTCGATCGACCAGGGAGATTCGGAGAGGCGTGACCAGTAGGCTTCTCGCTCCTGGTCGGAGACCACGCGCGCCGATGCAGGATCCGGCGGGCCATCATCGGGAAGTCGGTCGAATGGATGAACCGATTCCTTCGCGGGCGGCTCGGCGGGGGTCAGGAGCGCATCGAGCGCGTCGCTCTCACCGGCTACAAGATCGGACGCTGTCCGACGCGGACGTTCCAACGCATGACCTCCCCCCGCTCCTGCGAGCGGACCACGGTTTCGGTGAATGAGTTCATCCCGACGTAGCGGGCGAAGAACTGATCGAGCACGGACCCGAGCAGGAAGATGCCGGTCCCCTCGAAAAACGAATCATCAAACTCCACGGTGACCTCCAGCCCCCGCGCGAACGCGACCACCCCGGGTGTCGGGGTGCGGCGTGTGATGGGGCGGGTCTGCACGGCCCGCAACCCCTCAATCTGCTGACGGATGGCCGGGTCGCCGATGTCTCCGTACAACTTGAGGAGTTCACGCAATGCCCCTGCTCCCTGGCGTTCCTCGCTGGTGATGGTGCCGTCGCGGTCCATGTCCTCATCGGTGATCGAAAGATAGTTGAGCGTCAGGTGGCTGATGAGCCGCCAGGAGGCATCCCCCTCGGCGTGGCTTGCCCGCGGCGGTGTCGGCCCCGCCACGATGCGGATCGATTCGCACGGCGCACCCTGATCGAGCGAGAAGTCACTTTTGAACTTGCCCACCGGCATCTGCAGCGGCAGGTCGCGGTTGGAGCAGAGCGTCTCGACCGCGAGTTGGCGGATGTCCGAAGAAAAAGGCGCCGCCTGCGCATCGACCAGTGAGACGTAGACCTCGCTGCCCGTGTAGCCGCTGCGAACTCCCATCCGCTGCTCGCGTTCCGACAGCGCCCTGGGCACGCGGTGCGTGGCGAAGAACGCGGCGGCTCCTCCTCCGCGGTCGTCGGAGTCCGTGGCCGCGTAGAAGGGACGGAAGACGCGTTCATCCGCGGAAGCGCCGAAGCCCGTCACGCGGTTCACGCGGTAGACCTCAAAGTCCAGCGGCTTGGTTCGGTCGGGGATCACCTGAAACTCGTTGGCGGCCTCGGTGACGAAGATGCGATCCGCACGCTTGGGAAAAATGTTGATCGCGGGCGCACAGTGCAGCGCGAAGTTGTCGGCCTCGACAGCGCCTTCGAGGTCCGGATTCTCCTGCGACAACGGGACGATGAGATCGAGATGCCCACCCTCGCACCTGGAGAAGGCACGCCGAAGCCCGCCGACCTTCACGAACAGAAACCGCTGCGGGAAGGTGAAATACTCGTGCAAAAGCCGGTAGCCCTGGAAACCACGCCCGTCGTATGGCAGGAGCGATTCACCCGCACCGTACCCCACGCGCGAGAACGTGATGGGTGTCTGGCCCGATGTCGAGTCGCACAAATGCTCCTGCCACGCCCCTGATGTTCGCCCCGCGGGGACGGGGCGAACCAGCACGCCCCTGGCGTGAGCCAGCAGCGCCTCGTAGATGCGGTATGGCGTGGCGTCGGGCCCTCGCAGGAAGAAGGTCAGATCATCGGTGCCCATCTTCCCGAACGGAACTCCCGCTGTGGACCGCAGGCGGATGCGCAGCGCGGACTTGATGGAGCCCGCCGGGCCGAAGATGTTCCGGGCCGGCGCATCGGGAACATCGCCCCACACCTTGCCCAGTTCGAGCGTTCCGACATCCCGTGTAAAATAGCGGGCCTCCGCCACGACCATCGGCCACAGGTCCACCGGCTGCGAGGTTCGATACTCGCAGACAGTGGACTCTCGCACGGGCTGCGAACGCAGCACGGAGTTGCGCGGAATCGTGAACCCCTCGGCCAGGCCCGCCTCCCCCTGGTTGTGGTTGAACTGAACCACGGTCATGCTCGGCGTGGGAGCAAGATAGTGCGGGTACACCACCTGCAGAAGGTTCTGCGTAAAGCGCGGGAACTCGGCGTCGAGTTTCAGTTGCACGCGACCGGCGAGGAAGGCGAACCCCTCCAGCAGACGCTCCACGTAGGGATCCACGCACGGAAAATCCTCGATCGCGAGACGGCCGGCGATCTTCGGAAACTCGCGTGCAAACTCCTTGCCCACGGATTGCAGGTGCCTCAGTTCCCGGTCGTAATAGCGGATGAGTCTTCGGTCCATGTTCGCTCGGGGTGTGCTGTCCTTCGGATGCCCAAAGGCTAGGAAGGGTCGAACGACGAAGGATGCTCTCCCGGCTCGGATCCAGAGCGCGTGAACGGACTCGGGCGGGGCTCACGTACAAGCGAGTTCACACGCAGGCCCCACCATGAGTCTCACACGGCCGTGCGTTGTCTGATAGACCCCAGCGCCGCGGAAAGCCCGAAGCACAGCACCATTACCATGACCACGCTCGGACCGGCCTGCCAGTCGGTCTCGATGCTCACGACCAGCCCGACGACCAGCGCGGTGACCCCGATGCCGCACGACCGCGCGACCGCGCCGTACAGGCGATCCGTGAGTTTCAGCGCCGCCGCTCCCGGCAGCACAAGCAGCGCGGTGGCAAGAATCACCCCCGCCAGCTTCATCGCCGTGACCACCGCGACGGCCAGGAGGATGAGCAGCAACGCCTTGACCCTTCGGGCGCGGATGCCGAACGCCGCCGCGGACTCTTCATCCAGGCTCCAGAAAAGCAGCGGTCTGCGGACCCACCACAACACCGTTAGAACGATCGCAGCGCTGAGAACACTCAGCGCGACATCAGCCGAACCGGCGGCGGTGATCGACCCGAAGAGGATGGACTCCCAACTCTGCACCATGCCGGGCCTCTGGGCGCGTTCCGCCACGCCCCGGGCGAGTTGAACCAGGATGGCCCCCACCGCCATCGAACCCACGAGAAACATGCCGATGGCCGTATCAACCGGAACGGTTCGTCGATCGCTGACAGCGGCCATCCCGAGCGCCGCCACGATGCAGAAAACGAGCACGAGTGCCAGATGGGCTGGCCCGGCCCAGGCTCCATCGGGCAGGAAGCCCCACGCGCTGCACAGCGCGGCGACGCCGATGCCGCCGAAGGCGGAGTGGCTGACCCCCTGGCCCACGAACCCCAGTCGCTTTACGACCACGAGCACGCTCAGCACGGCGCACGCCAGCACCAGCGGCAGTCCCGCGAGCGCGGCGTGAAAATAGATTTCACGCATCGCCGGATCACGAAGAAACTCAAGAGTGCGCATGCCCCTCCTTCTGATCGCAGCCCGGAGGGATCCGTCCACCGGGCTGTTCGACGCCGCTCACCGAGTCGGAGGGGCACGCCTCTCCCGATGCGTGCGCGTGGATGTGCATGCCTTCGAGCACGCCCGAGAGACCCGCGATGTCGTGGCTGAACAGTTCAGCAAGGATCGCCGGTGTCAACCCCCGGGGCGAACCGTGGCTGTGCAGACGACGGGCCAGACAGGCGACGCGATCACTGGCCGCGGCGATGGCTCGAAGATCGTGCGTCACGGTCAGAATCGTCAGGCCGAACTCCCGGTGAACCACGGATAACAGATCGGCGAACGTCCGCTGCCCGGCGGCATCAATGCCCACCATCGGCTCGTCGAGCGCAAGAATACGTGGACGACAGGCGAGAGCGCGGGCGATCAGAACACGCTGCACCTGCCCGCCGCTGAGCTTGCCGATGGGCCTGTTCGCGAAGGTCGATGCACCGACGAGAGAGAGGATCCGCTCCAACTCCGCCCGTTCTTCGCGTGTCAGACCGCGCCAGGGCGGCCGCCTCCACAGCACCGCCAACTCGACGGCCTCCCATGCGCTCAGCGGCATCCCGAGTTCCACTTCCGGGCGCTGCGGAACATAACCGATCAGACCTCGGGCACGCGCGTCCGAGGGGGAAAACCCACAAACGCGCACCGTCCCGCTGGTTGGTTCGATCAGGCCGAGGATCAGCCGCAGCAAGGTACTCTTGCCCCCGCCGTTAGGACCCAGAATCCCCAGGCGTTCACCCGCCCGGACGGAGATCGAAACGTTCTCGAGTGCCGGGGCATCCGAGCCCGCGTATCGGAACGACACTCGCTCGACTTCGATGATGGGGCCGGCCGACTCTGACATGCAGGCTTGGGTCCGTTCGTGCAATCTCGGTAGCACCACTCTACGCCCGCGGACCAGGTTCCACGCCGCGAGCACCGTCCCGGGTGATTACTTCGGCGCGGATCGCGTCTCGGTGGAGGGAACTCCCAGGGCTTCACCGATCTCCGTGAGATTCCTGTGCATCAGGCCGAAATAGTCGCCGCTGCCCAGCGGATCAAGCACCCGAACCTTGAGTTTGCAGGCCCGGGCGATGCGATCCGCCGCGCTCCGGGAGAGTTGAGGTTCAATGAAGACCGTGGTGACACCTTCGTTCTTCGCGGCTGAGGAGACCGCCGCCAGGGCGCTTGGTGTCGGCTCGCTGGCCGAAAGCCCCGCGAGGGCCAACGTCCTGAGTCCGTAACGGTCGGCCAGCAGGCGATACGCATCATGACCCACCACCAACGTCTTGCGGGGTGCGGCCGCGGACATCGCCACGAACGCCGCATCGAGTTCTCTGACCCGTTCGAGCATCGCATCTCGCCGCGCGGCCACCTTCACGCTCGATTCGTCGCCTTCCGCTCGGAGCGAGGTCACATGCTCGGCCAAAACGGGCACGAAGGCCCGCACCAGGATCGGGTCCAACCACAAATGCGGGTCGGTCCCGTGATGATGATCGCAGATTTCTCCATCGGCGTGGTCGTGGTCTTCGTGATCATGCCCCGCGCGGTTCGAGGCATCTCGCCCGACGGCTGCAGCAAAGGAGACATCACGACGACCAGCCCGTGGGTGATCCTTGACGTATTTTTCAATCTGCGGTTCCAATCCCAGCCCGACGTACACCACCAGATCTGCCCCGGCCATGGCGGCGAGTTTAGAAGGTGGAATGTCGTACCCATGCTCGCTGACCCCGGGCGGGATCAGAATCTCGACTTTGCTTCCCTCCGGCAGCAACGGCCGAACCAATCCCGCCAGCGGAGGAATCGACACGACCACTCGGGGCGGGCGCTTCGGAGCGGGCTGCGCCAATGTGATCGCCGACGCAATGAACGCCGCGAATACTGCCATGAACTTCAAGACCATGCCTCGTTCCCTCGTGAAGCCCGCGGACTGACAACTTCCGAATCTTATTGAGAATCAATCCTCAATAACACTAGGACGTCACTCCCGGTCGAGAAGTTCATTCGTGCGCGGAATTATCGGGACACTTTCCTGGTGAACCTGGTCGGGATAGCACGCTTATGCCTTCGGTTCCGGCCGGTGTGGAGAAAGTGGTGAACGAAATCGAGGTAGTTCTTGTTTCGTCGTGTTCTTCGTGTACCATGAATCGGGGACATGAACATAAGACACGCCCAGCCATGTGCACTCGTGCTGCTCGCACTCGTCGCGAGCGGCTGCAGCGCACCCGCGGTTCGACGCGGCCCCGGAGCCGTTGTCACGACTCATCCAGAGACCGAACCCGGGATCTTCAGCACGGCTTCACCCGCCGAAGCGGCATGGGAAAACCACAGGCGCGATGCCCTCTTTGCCTCTCGTCCCCCGGAGACACGATTCGAATATGACAGTTGGAGAGGGACTCCCCAACCGAGTCTTGCAAACGTTCGCCGCGTGACGATCTCGCGCACACCCGAGACCGTGACGTACTTCCAACGTACCGAGACACCCTCTACCCGTGTCTACTGGGTCGGTTGGTAGGTGCTACTCCGCGTCCTTGTACCATTCCGACGTCTTGCCCTTGTGCACGGGCATCCTCGCCTCCAGTGACTGCAACCATGGTGCTTCGGGCTGTGTGAAAGCCACGGTCGCGGCCTTCGCCTCGTCGATGTGGGCCGACGCGTCGCACCCCGGCACAACCACCGCGACCGAAGGTTGTGCGAGCGCGTACCGGAGCAGTTCGTGAGCGCTGCACAACGGTTCCCCGGCTTGGTTTTTCTCGGCAAGCAGGAACCCGCCGCCGAAGACCTTCATCGCGATCACGGCGATGCCCAACTCTTCCGCGACGGGCAGAAACTCTCTTACAAATGACCTGTGCTGCACATCGATCGGATTCACGGGAACCAGCGCCGTGACAAAGCCTCGACCGCCCTCGACCGGCGGGTATCGCCGCGCTGCACGAACCAGGTGCGCCGGATCACGGTGCCCGGTGATGCCGATGGAACGGACGATCTGCTCCTCCCTGGCTTGCTCCAGGGCGGCGACCACCGCGTTCTCTGCGAAGAGCCGCTCCCAATCTTCGTGGACTTCGTGGCATTGGACGGAGTCTACATACCCCGTTCGCAGATGTCGCAGCGACTGCTCCAGTTCCCGCTTCGCGCCGTCCCCATCGCGTTGCAGTGTCTTGGTGGCGATGAAGAAGTCGGCCCGCGTGGCCTCGGGGTGCGCCTTGAGCCACGACTCGAGCGCGATGCCGATGCGGCGCTCCGAACGGCCCGAGGCATAGGACGGAGCGGTGTCGAAGTAGCGCACACCGGCGTCCATGGCCTGATGAATGATCCCGACCGCCGCGTCTTCATTCGACAGATTGCCCAGGGGGTAACAACCCAAACCCAGACGTGGAATCACCCGTCCGGTCTTGCCCAGAGGTGCCACGGGCAGCGCGGGGGTCCCGGGCCGTGCGAACGCCGTTCCCAGTGCGCCGGCGAGTACGCCGATGGCGGCACGACGTGACATCGGCATGGGTGACATGGTGAGCCATGATACCACCGCGAGACCGCATCGCTCCTTCACCTTCCTTGGCTGTGGATGCCGGACCCATCACGTTCGCCCACCCGCCAGAGCCGTACTATTCCCGCATGACGACCGCCCCATCCCGCAACACCGTCAGCATCAACCCCTCGAAGGTTGACCCCCACGCGGTCACCATTTCGGGCTTGGTGCTCGACCCTTCGTACGGGCCGCAGCAACCCGCCGAGGCTCTCCGCAACATCCAGCGGGATGTACCCTCGCCCGGCAGCTACCCCTACACCCGCGGGCTTTTTCCCGAAGGGTACCGCACCCGGTTGTGGACCATGCGTCAGTTCGCCGGGTTCGGTTCCGCCGATGACACCAACAAGCGATTCAAGTACCTGCTCTCGCAGGCCAAGGGAACCAAGGCCAACACCGGTCTTTCTACCGCGTTTGACCTGCCGACCCTCATGGGACGTGACAGCGACGATGAGTTGTCTATCGGAGAAGTCGGCAAGTGCGGCGTGGCCATTTCGACCATTGAGGACATGCACCGGCTGTACGCCGACATCCCAATCGGCGAGGTCACCGTCTCGCAGACCATCAACGGCCCCGCGGCGGCCATCTGGGCCATGTACCTGGCTCACGCTCTGCAGCGTGGCATCCCGTGGGAGAGCCTGGGCGGCACGCTCCAGAACGACATCCTCAAGGAGTTCCACTCCCAGAACGAGTTCATCTATCCGCCCGAGCCGTCCGTGAAACTTGTGGTGGACACGATCGAGTATCAATCACGGTGTGTGCCGAAGTGGAACAGCGTTTCCATCTCCGGGTATCACATCCGCGAGGCCGGCAGCACGGCGGCCCAGGAACTCGCCTTCACGCTGCGCGACGGCATGGAGTACGTTGAGGCGTGCATGGAACGGGGCCTGAACATCGACGCCTTCGCGCCGCGGCTTTCGTTCTTCTTCAACTCGCACAACGAGTTCTTCGAGGAGATCTGCAAACTCCGGGCCGCTCGCCGCATCTGGGCCAGGGTGATGAAGGACCGCTACGGCGCGAAGAACGAGCGCTCCTGGTTCATGAAGACCCACGTGCAGACCGCCGGATGCTCGCTCACCGAGCAGCAGCCGCTGAACAACATTGTCCGCGTGGCATATCAGGCCATGGCGGCGGTCCTGGGCGGTTGCCAGAGCCTGCACACCGACAGCATGGACGAAACCCTCGGCCTGCCGACGGAGCAGGCGGTGACCGTCGCCCTCCGCACCCAGCAGATTTTGGCGCACGAAACGGGCGTGACCCGCGTCACCGACCCCCTCGGCGGCTCCTGGTTCATCGAGCAACTCACCGATACCATGGAGCGCGAGGCCCTCGACCTGATCGACGAGATCGATCGGATGGGCAGTTACCACTCGTCCTCCCCGCCGGCGTCCTCACCGGTACACACGGCTTATGGCCCACGCTCGTCGTACGGGCGGGCCTGCGTCGCCGGCATCAACCGCGGGTATTTCCGCCGCGCCATCGCCGAGGCTTCCTACCGGTTCTCCGAGGAATGCGAGGCCGGAGACCGGATCATCGTGGGCGTCAACGCCTATTCCGACCCCGATGAGAACCGCCCCATCGACATCCTGCAGATCGGGGCCGATGTGGAGCAGGTGCAGTGTGAACGCCTCGCGGATTTCAAAAAGCGCCGCGATCCCGCGCTGGTGAAGCAGGCCCTGGACAACATCCGCGCCGCCTGTCAAGGCAAGCCACGCCCCACCATCGCCGATCCACAGCGCCTCTCACCCTCCGGGCTGCATGCCACGAACGTCATGCCGGCGCTGGTGGACGGCGCCCTGGCCAACTGCACACTGGGCGAGATGGTGCAGGCCATGGCCGACATCTACGGACGATACACCGGCGGGCCGGAGTGGTAGTGCATCCCCTCCGCGGCACACCGCCCTCTCTCGCCCATGATTCCTGAACCGCTCGCCATTCTCGGCGCGATGCCCGAGGAGGTCAGCGCCCTGATCCCGCACCTTCATCGTGTACGGACGCACCGGCGCGCGGGGAGGGAGTTTCATACCGGCACGCTCTTCGGTGTACAAACGGTCGTCGTGTTCTCTCGCTGGGGCAAGGTCGCCGCGGCGGCGACGACCGCCGAGGTCATTCTTTCGCACGGGGCCGGAGCCGTGGTCTTCTCCGGCATCGCCGGATCGCTGCGTCCGGATGTCGCGCGGGGCGACGTGGTGATCGCGGATTCGCTGGTGCATCACGATCTCAACGCCTCGCCGTTCTTCGCACCTACCGAGGTGCCGTTGCTGGACGTGACCGAGTTACCGGTGGATGCCGATCTGTCGCGCGGATTAGCCGACGCCGCACGAAGATTCCTCGCCTCCGATGCCCGCGATGCGGCCGGCGATTTATGGGGCAGGGCGGGTATCGACCGGCCGCGTGTGATTCGCGGCGTCATCGCCACGGGGGATCGTGTGATTTTCTCTGAGACCGACCGGCTGAATGTCCTGTCGCGTGTTCCATCGGCGCTCTGCGTCGAGATGGAGGGCGCCGCGGCGGCCCAGGTCTGCCACGAGCACGGCGTGCCATTCGCATGCGTGCGCACCATCTCCGACAACGCGGACCACGGCGGCCCGGAGCACGTCAAGCCGTTTTTCGAGGGTCTGGCCGGTATCTTCGCCGCGGGGATCGTACGGCGCTGGCTGACCGGGTGAATCACCGGGCTTGTAGATTTGTGCTCGCCTCCGACTCGGAGGGGGTGAAATCCTCATCTCTCGGCGGGGGTGATGAGCGTATCGTGTGCCTCGAAACCAGTGCGCCACACGCCGGATTGAGAGGCATCGGCTTCATCGCGTGCCCGGAACTCAACTCGGCGGCCGTGGGTCATCGGTTCGAACAGAGAGAGGTTGGTTCCAACTCGTTATCGGTTTTTCCGGCGGGCCGACCCGGCGGAAGCGGCCTGCTTCGCACTCGTACCCAATGTTGCGGGAGACGGCGGGCCGGGGAGAAGTTCATGCGCGCAATCAGTGCCATCTCGTGCCTTCTGATGCTGGCCGCGGGCGCGGCTTTGGCTCAAACATCACTGCCCAGGTTCTATGTTTTTCAAGGGATTGAACGCCACGATCAGATCCGTGCGCAGCCTCCTGGTTTCGCGACCGACCCCATGATGATCGGCATGGTGGCGATCAACGTGAGTTCCGGCGAAGTGGATCACGATCCGGTCCTTGTCGCCGACAAGGTGATGGACTTCATCCGCGATCGCCTTCGCCAACCCTCCCTGGGATACCTGAACCCCGCCGACATCGCGGTTTCGGTGACAGGCTTCGCCCACGGCCTCGATGAGAATGATCCGAGCCACGCGATCTTCACGTCCATGCTCGACCCGAGCGATCCGATCGTGCCCCGCCCGGGTCAGACCCTGACATGGCCCCCGGGGTTCTCGGCTCCGCCCGATTCGACGAACTGGTGGAAATACATGCTCATTCATCCGTGGATGGACGCGACCCGTCCTCGGCTGGCCGATTGGACGAGGACCTTCATCGCCCGGATTATCTCCCGCCATGCGAACGATGGCATCCCACTCCCCCGCCGATGGGTCTTTGATACGGAGCAGCCGCTTTTCTCCTGCTGCGAATGGGAATGGTCGCACCAACTCGCCAACGTGATGAAGGATGCCCGCTGGGACTCGCACCCTGTACCAGGATTCATCCCTCCTCGAACCATGGCGCAACTCCTGAACGAAGCGAGCGCGGAGTTCGGGTGGAACCTCGCCCTCGGAGACGGCACCCCGCTCAACCCGGGCTTCAACGCGACCCTGGGCGGACCACAGGAAGTCGCGAATCGCCCGCTCGCTCACTGGTACATGATGATCGCCCATCGGGCCAGGTCGGCGCTGATGGCCGAGACAGCGTACGAACCGATCCGCGAAGCCTACCGGAGCTACGCGGGGCAGCACCCGGGCGCGCGGGTGCCCGAGCCCATCGTCAGCAACTTCGGCGAGTTCAACACCGATGGCCAGTGGGACAGCGCCGGCTGGCAGGAGGACAAGACCATCCGCCTCGACAGCCGGACGGGTGCCCAACGGCAGGAAGAGATCACCTACGACATCCAGTCGCGCGGCCTGCGCCGCACCGCGATCGACGTCAACAACGAAGGAGCCAGGCACGGTCACACGATGCTCCGCGCGTGGTTCGGTTCGGCCTACGCCCAGGAGCGGTGGGCGAACTTCTCGACCAAAACCTGGTCGGATCGTGACTCGATCCCGCTCTACGACTGCCGCGTGATGCCGGCGCCGTGGTACTCGCACGCGCAGCGCGATCTGTACAAGCCGGGTTGGCCGATGGAAACGCCGAACCAGACCGTCCTGCGACTCAACCGCCGCAGGCTTGAGGCCGTGCTGAACTCTCATACCCCCGGGCGGATGCCGGCCACCTTCCCGTACATCCTGTTCCCCGGTCAGGTCGGCAACTTCGGGATCGTGGCGGATGATGATCTCACGATCTCGATGCTTGCGATGCTGAGGGCGAAGAACATCAACGAGATCTGCCCGTTCACCGATGCCGGACCCGGCAGCAACCGCATGAACTGGGTTCGCCTCCGCTCGGCGGCTCGAAAGGCCTGGGCGTTCCAGATCGCCGGAGCGGTCTGGACGATCGCCGCCGAGACCAGCAACACCGGGGGTCTGGTGCCCGATCTCTCGGATACCACTCGCATCGTGCACCAGGGTGAGTTCATCGACGCGACGACCAACGCTGTATCTTCCTTCGACGGCACGACTTCCCGAACGGAACTCGAGGTCGCGTTCAAACCGCTGATCTCGGTGCGTACCAGCGCGCTGCGAATCAACATCGAGTGCCAGGTCACTCCGGGCACGTTTTCCCCCTTCGCGGCGGGGCTCGCGGAGGGCGAAATCTGGTTGTGGGACTATGCCGCGCCGCACGGAGGGCGGTGGCAACGAGTGCACGCGGGCGAGGGCCTCTTTGATCCCGCGCGATACCGATTCGTGACTGTTGATTTCTCCACCCGCCGTTCCTTTGACATTCCGGACGCGGGCCGGTTCGTTTCTCACTCTGGGGTCGTTCGAGTGCGGCTTCGACACATCGCCCCGGCGGAGTTCCCCGACGACGGGTTCGAGTCCAGGTACGACCTGGTGCAGGTGATCGCGCTGAACGAACTCGGAACGCACGAGGTCACGATCGGTCCCGGTGTCTTGGGAGGCTGTCCGAACTGCGTCGGCATCGATCCCCGAGGACCGGAGCACGATGCGCCAGTACCGGCCGGACGCATCTTCGCCGAACCGCGTTGATCATTCTTCCGAGGGCTGGTTCAGGTACGCCCGGACGAACAGACCGGATTCACCTGCACCCAATCGGTATCGCTCACTTGCCGGCACCCTGGCCCACGCGAGCGGCATCAGCCAGTCCGGGCACGAACGCCTCCCCGGCTTTGATCTGGATCGTGGACCCTACAAAGGCATCGCCGATGGGTTCGGCCCTGCCTCCGAGGTTCTGCGCGAGAAAGGCTTCGGTCACGGCATTGAACGCCATGTTGTTGACAGGCCTGCTGAACCCGTGACCCTCGTCGGGGAAGAGCACGTACGTCACCGGGATCTTCTTCTCCTGCATCGCCCTAACGATCTGGTCCGATTCGGCCTGCTTGACGCGTGGATCGTTGGCGCCCTGGCCGATCAGAAGTGGACGCCTGATCTTCTCGACATGATTCAACGGAGATCGTTCTTCGAGGAACGCACGCCCCTCCTCCGACTCGTAGTCCCCCACCCGTGTGGAAAACATTTTCTTCAACGGAGCCCAATACGGCGGGATGGTCGAGAGGAGCGTGTTGATGTTCGACGGGCCGACAATGTCGATGCCGCAGGCAAAGACTTCAGGGGTGAACGTCAGCCCAACGAGCGTGGCGTAACCGCCGTAACTCCCGCCCATGATGCAGACTTTGTCCTTCGCCGCGATTTGCCGCTCGACCGCCCAGTTCACGGCGTCGATCAGGTCATCGTGCATCTTTCCGGCCCACTCACGATTGCCCGCGTTGATGTGGTTCTTACCGAATCCGGTGCTGCCGCGGAAGTTCACCTGCAGGACCGCGTACCCGCGGTTGGTGAGCCATTGGGCGTAGGCGTCGTACCCCCAGTCGTCCCTGGCCCACGGGCCCCCGTGGACCAGAAGCACCATCGGCAACGGCCCGGTATCTGGTTTGCCATCCGCATCTGCATCCGCCATCGGCGGCAGGGAGAGGTAACTCACCAACTCCAGCCCGTCCCGCGCGGGGATCACGATCGGGTGCATCCTGGTCAATTTCAGACCATCGAGGCCCTTGCGGTTGCTGAAGAGATACTCGGCTTGTCCCGGCTCGCCATTGCCAGGGCGGTCATAGCGATAGAACCGTACCGGTCCATCGTCCATCATGTAACTGATGATCCAACGTCTGTCATCCAGCGAGCGGCTCTGTACCGCGATGTCGCCTTTGGCTACTTTCGCCAACGCCGCGAGGTCGGCCTCGATGCGGGGATCGATCACTTTCCATTCACTGCGAAGATGGTTGAACTCCACCGCCTGCACCGTCTTCTCGGTGGGGTGCGTCAAGACGCCTCCGACATCCGCCTTCGGGTTCTCCGCGAGAAGTGACGAAGTTCCTGCCGTGAGATCCTTGGCGAAGAGGGCCGATGTATCCCGGCCACGGCTGTCGTTCATGTACAGGATGGTGCCGGACTTGTCGAATCCTCCCAGCCCCGTCGTGGCTTCATCTTCTGGGCCGACCGCGTCCCACGGAGAGGTCGTCCCGTCCGCGTTGATCAGGAGCCATTCCACACCCCCTTCGGGGGTCGTGCGAGTGGCGAAACGGGGCCGGAAGTCGTGATCGCACGCGATCTCCGCGAATCCCTCGTTCCGGAACACCAGCGTTCGGGTTCCGTCGGCGATCGATACACGGTGGACATCGTGGCTTTGAGGGTCGCGGTCGTTCAAGCCCACCAAGACCTCGCCGGGGAAGCGAGCACTGACTCCCTCGAGACGCGCCGCAACACCGTCAACAGGTGTCAGGTCTCTCACCACGCCCGTGACGACGTTCGCCGCGAGCACGTGCCAGTTCTCATCGCCGCCCTTGTCCATGATGTACAGGACGTGCGCGTTGTCATAGGCCCAGGAATACGAGCGGATGGGCCGGGATTTCTCGGCCGTCACCGGCTTGGCCGCGGCGAGATCGTCGGCCGGTCCAACCCAGATATTCATGACCCCATCAACCGCCGCGAGGTAAGAGATCAGTTGACCATCGGGGCTGACCTGCACGTTCGCACGGTCGGGGTTGCCGAAGAAGACAGCACGCGGGATCAGGTCGGTGGAAGCGTTCTTCCCCGCCGGCTCCTCGGTGAATCCCGTTGGTGTGCCTATCGCCAGAGTGAGACACGCAAGAAAGACAGGATTGGTCATGGTGTGTCCGTTACCGACAGCGCGGGAGTTGCCGTTTCGGGCGTACACATCGCGCAACTGATGATGTTTATCCGTGACAGAAGTCCCTCGCGGTTCATACCCGGTACGCTTCGGCTACTTTGGCGAGTGATTCTCCAACGATGCGGAAGTGGTCGTCCGTCAGGTCATGATGCATGGGCAGGGCAAACACGCGAGCCGCCAGCCCCGCCGCTACCGGGGTGTCGTCATTGCTGAACTCCTCGAGCGCGGGCTGTTGGGGCAAGGAACGGGGGTAATGAACCGCCGTGGGAACCCCCTCGGCTTTCAGCGCCGAGCAGAACTCGTCCCGAGTGCAGGCGAACTTCGAAGGATCCAACTGAACAACATACAGGTGAAACGCGCTCGTCGCGCCGGCCGTCGTGGTCGGGGCTTTGAGCCCGGGAATCCCCTTCAGCAACGCGTCGTAGCGCGCCGCGTTCTTCTGCCGCTGTGCGGTCTGCTCCGCGAGACGATCGAGGCGAGAGCACCCGATCGCACCCGCCATGTCGTTCAGACGATAGTTGTAACCGATCCGCTCGTGAAGATACTTGTCCGTTTCGCCGTGGGAGCGGAGCAGTTGGATGTCCTTCGCCACGCCGTCATCGTTGCAGGTCACGATGCCGCCCTCACCCGTGGCCAAGTTTTTCGTCGCGTAGAGCGAGTAGGTTACCACATCGCCGAACTCACCCAACCCGCGCCCCTTGTAGGTCGCGAGGTGCGCCTGGGCCGCGTCGTAGATCACCATCAGGTTGTGCTTCTCGGCGATGGCCTGCACCGCGTCGATGTCAACCGGGCAGCCGTACAAGTGCGTCGCGGCGATGCCCGTGGTGCGGGGAGTGACTTTCTTCGCCAGGTCCCTGGGGTCCATCTGCATGGTGTCCGGGAGCGCATCGACAAAGACCGGCACCGCTCCCCGGGCTACGACCATCGACACGGTGGCGATGTAACTCCACGCGGGAACAAGGACTTCATCCCCGGGCTGGATCAACGGCTCGTACGCGAGTTGCAGCGCCACGGTGCCGTTGGCGCAGGTCATCGCATGCTTGGCACCCGTCATCGCCGCCCAGCGCTGTTCCAACTCCGCGCATTTGCTCGCCGCACGCAGCATCCCGCTGCGGAGCACCCCCAGGACGGCGTTCACATCGGCCTCGCTCAAGCCCGTGGACATGAAGGGAACAGCGTTTGCCGACACAGCCGTCCCCCCGTGAACGGCCAGGGCAGACCCGGAGGAACGAACAGGAGCGGGGGCGAGCGTCGACAAGGGCATACTCCATGAAACAGCCCGGCCGCCCCACGCCTGCGGGGCCGTCACCGGACACGAAGGGTAGGCGCAAACCGCTGGATTCTCCGAGTTCGCTCGCTCGAGGTTCCTCAATCTGGATGTCGCGGCGAACGCTCCGCGGCGTGTTACCGCCTCGGGTGGGCCTTGGACTTCCGAACCCGGTGGAGAGTCGTACGCTTCGGTCGCGTACCACCGCCGGTTTTTATACTCCGTCGCTACTCTCGACATGCCGTTCTCCCGAATCGAACAACATGACCCACGATGAATCCCGTGCCGCGCTCCGTTTCCGCCGCGTCCTGCTCAAGGTCAGCGGTGAATCGTTCTGCAAACCCGGCGCGTTCGGCATCGACCCCGCGGAACTGGACTCGATCGCGTCGGAGATCCGGCAGGCTTCCCTCGCGGGGGGGCAACTGGCTGTCGTCGTCGGCGGCGGCAACATCATCCGCGGCGCGGAACTCGCTGCGCAGGGTCACATCCACCAGGCCACCGCCGATCACATGGGGATGCTCGGCACGGTCATCAACGGGCTGGCGCTCAAGGAAAAACTCGTCTCGATGGGCACGGATTGTCGCGTGATGAGCGCCATCGAAATCCGGGCGGTGGCCGAGCCGTTCATCCGAGGCCGGGCGATCCGCCATCTCGAAAAAGGCCGTGTCGTGGTCCTGGCGGCGGGGACAGGCAACCCCTTCTTCACCACCGACACGTGCGCCGCCCTCCGCGCTGCCGAACTGGGGTGCGATGTCCTGCTCAAAGCCACAAAGGTGGACGGCGTCTACACCGCTGATCCCAAGAAGGATCCGGCCGCTACTCGATATGAATCCCTGACGTTCGCCCAGGCCATCGACCAGCGACTCAAAGTCATGGATATGTCCGCCCTCGACCTGTGCGAGAAGCACCGTGTGCCCGTAGTCGTCTTCGATTTCAAGAAACGCGGCAATATCGCGCGGGTGGTCGCCGGCGAGCGGGTCGGCACGCTCGTGCACCCGGTCTGAACACCGCGGCGGAACGATCCGCAACGACCCGACGCCAACATCCCGCACTATCATCCGGTCGAATCCCGGTGTGCCCCCCGGCATGGGGACGCTGCCACAAGGAACCCGACATGAACGATCCCGACACAATCCTGCTCACAACCGAAGAGCAGATGGAAAAAGCGCTCGACTACCTGAAGAACGAACTCCGCGGCATCCGCACGGGGAGAGCTTCTCCGGCGCTGGTTGAGTTCCTGAAAGTGGAATGCTACGGCTCGGTATCGGATATGAAATCCATCGCCTCCATCAGCGTGCCCGAGCCGACGCAACTCCTGATCAAGCCGTTCGATGGCAGCCTTGTGAGCGCCATCAAGACGGCGATCGAGAAGGCTCAGATGAGCATCAACCCGATCGTCGAGGGCAAGCAGATCCGGCTGATGCTCCCCGCCATGAGCCAGGAGCGCCGGCAGAAGGACGCCGCCCGCATCAAGAAGATGGGCGAGGAGGCCAAGGTCGTGATCCGCAACGCCCGCCGTGACGCCAACAAGCACGCCGATGCGCTGGGCAAGGGCACGGGGCACCACGTGCCCGAGGATGAGATCAAAACGCTCAAAGAGGAGATCCAGGCGTTGCTGGAGAAGTTCGAGGCCGATGTGGACCGCCGGATCGAGGAAAAGACAAAGGAAGTCATGACGGTCTGACGCCCGCCACGCCGCGCATTCACCCGCCACGCGAGCATCCAGTCGAATCTCTCCCGCCGAACGCCGGTACACCAACCCATGCCCGTCATCCTCCGATGGTTGCTCCGACAAGGCCCGGCCAACCCGATCGCGGTGCGTCTGGTTCAGAACGCCTCTCGCCGGACGAAGCACATGTACCTCCGCGCGGCCTACCTCGCGGTTCTGATCATCGTGCTGCTGTGGGTGCTGCTGCTCTCCACCAGCGCCGGGTCGCTGAGTTATCTGCAACTGGCACAGGCCGGGGCCGGCTCCTTCACCGCCATCGCCTACCTCCAGATCGCGCTGATCTGCATCCTCGCACCGGTGTTCATGGGCGGGGCCATCGCCCAGGAGGCCAGCCCACGCACGTGGGACATCCTTCTTACCACGCCCCTCACGGCCAGCGAGATCGTTTTCGGAAACCTGCTCGGGCGCCTCTTCTTCGTCCTCGGCTTGCTTTTCGCCAGTCTGCCGCTGTTCGCGTTGACGCAGTACTTCGGGGGAGTCCCCTACCAGGCCATCTTCGGCAGTTACATCATCGCCGCGTGCGCGGCACTGCTCGTGGGCGCACTGGCCATCGCGCTGGCAGTCAGCCGACTGGCCGGGAAGCGTGCGTTCTTTGCGTTTTACATCGCCATCATCACGTACCTCGGGGCGACGTGGGCGATCGACGCGGGGTTGCGCGATGCCGGGAAGGGCGTCGCGAACTCGGGCGTGACCTGGATGACCGCCCTCAATCCCTTCCTCGCTCTCACCGCCTTGCTCAATCCTTCTACGTACCCCAGTGCTCCATCGGGAAGCCTGCGAGGACTTGACGCATGGTTGCTGGAGACACCGGTCCGAACTTTCTGTATCGGGAGCACACTGCTCAGCCTGCTGTTTGTCGGGCTTTCGACCCTTACCGTCCGCAGCGGCGGGCTGCAGTCGCTGGGCACCGATGAGAGCGGGCTTTCGCTCTGGCAGCGGCTGACCGGAGCGAAAGGCGGTGAAGGAGGCGAAGCCCGTCACCGAGCCCCCCGACACGTCTGGCACAACCCCATCGCCTGGCGTGAGGCCGCCAGCCGCAACAGCCAGCCCAGCAAGATCGTGGCCCGGTGGGCCTTCATCGCGCTGGGGATGCTGGGTGGGGCGAGCCTGGTGTGGATGTTTCACCGGGGTGTTATCTCAACCCCGGAAAGGTTCCAGTTCACGCTTCTGGCCGTGGTCTGGACCGAGTTGGCCGTGGTGACGCTCGTGGGCATCATCACCGCCGCCAGCGCCATTAGCCGTGAGCGAGAGGACGGCACCCTCGACCTGCTTCTGACGACGCCGATCACGGCGCGGGCGTATCTCATCGGCAAACTGCGCGGACTCATCGCCTACCTCCTCCCGCTGGTCAGTGTGCCGCTGGGGACGGTGGCGATGGCCTCGATTTATGTACTGACAAACGGCTTCGGGCGAGAGGACGCGGACAAGACGATTTACGTGACTACGACCGTCGGCGCAATCAAGCGGCAACTGCCGATCCTTCTCCCCGAGGCCGCCCTCCTGCTGCCCCTGGTGGTCATCCCGTTCCTGGCCTTCTGCGTCATGGTCGGGCTGCAATGGTCGCTCAAGAGCCGGGGCATCCTCGGCTCGGTCATCGCCACCGTGGGCATGGTCGGCGCGATCGCGGGCACCATCGGCCTGTGCGGATGGAGCGCATCCTTCGCACTGCTGGGCATCGGGCCTGTGCTGGGCTCGCTGAGCCCGGTATCGTTCCTTCTGCTGGTGGTGCATGTTGATCGCATCGGCGAAACGCTCATCGAGTGGAACTTGTCCGGCGCGAGGCTCACCCTCGCGGTCGGAGCATTCGCTGCCCTCGCGGTCAACGGAGCGGTCTGCTACGCACTACTTTCCTCCATGGTGCGAACGTTCGACGTGACCGTGCGAAAACTCGCCGGCGGTCGGTGATGCCCCGCCCCGCGAATGCCGTATTCACCCGATGATCGTGCGCCGACGTTTGACGTAGTCCCAGAGCACGAAGCGGTCCAGGTCCTTTCCTCCGGTGAACAACGCCCTCCCGCCGGTCGCTTGTGCCACCGCATGAGCGAAGCGCACATCCTCGCTGCTTTGACTCCAACTCGGCAGGATGAACAAGTTGATGGTGATCCCCTCGGAGCCGCACAGCCGGGCTTCCCGCATCGTGGCTTCTTCGGTGCGCTGGTCCGGCGGGTAGAGCATGAAGAGGTTCTTGCCTTCGAAATGCGCGGTCGGCAGACCGTCGGTGATCAGGAGTACCTGACGGTTGGGTGTGGGCCGCGTCCGGAGCAGCGTGCGGGCAAGGAAGAGCGCGTGCTGGATGTTAGTGAAATGCTGGGGCACACCCACCTCGCTCAGGTTCGGGTCGCTCATGTCCGCGCGTAGACGCACGACGGGATGGTGTATCGTGACCGGCTTGGGCAACATCGCCGGGACTTCCGCGAGCCGTCGCTCCCGGGCGAAGGTGAACATCTCGATGAAGCACACAAAGTCACCCGGGTACTCGGCGCGGATCAGACCGTCGAGCGCCAGCGCCAGGCGTTTGCACTGGATGTACTGTCCCCCGTACAGCATCGAGCCCGACATGTCCATCAACACCGCCGTGGCGCACGACGGCGTGTTCCGTGTCCGGTGGATGCTCAGGTCGTCGGAATGAAACACCGGTGTGGTCGCCCGGCCCCGATGCAGGGCCGCGGCCGACCTCGCCGCGGCGTTCAGCACGCTGCCCGTCACATCAAGGTGGGCCAGGCTGTCCCCGAACTCATACGCCTTGGTCCGCTCGATCTCGACCGCGCCCTCGCCGATGACCGGGCCGCTGTGCCGTCCGGTACGCGCCGCGGACAGGTTCGAGAAGATTTCCACAAGAATTTTCCGCTGGAAGAGTCGATACGCGGCGGGCGTGAGGCGAAATCCGTGAGTTGATCTCTCCAACCCCTGCCGCAGGGCCTCCTGCCTCAGATACTCCTCGACTTCCTGCTGGATTCTGTTCAATGCTTCCATCTCTCCCGGATCTGCGTACCGCGAGAGTGCCTCCATGTCGATGACCGCGAGCTGTGCGTTCTTCGCCGCGTCCTTCAGTTGCTCCAGGAGCGCATCGATGGTCTCGAGTTCTTCCTTGACTCGAAGAGCCTGCTCGACGGTCAAGGGTTCACGCCCCGTGAAGGCGTACTTCGCGCTGAGTTCGTCTACCTGGTACTTCTCCCCCAGAGACTGAAGTGCCCGCAACAGTGCGAGGGAAAACTCAGAGCGTTCATCCTTCTGCCGGAACCAGAGTTGTTCCAGCTCGGCGATCTGTTCCTCCTCCGCGGCCTTGATGAACGCGTCACGCATCGACGCGGGCGGAACCGCGCCGCCCATGACGTCCTTGTATCGACGCGCCGCCTCCGCGCGAGCCGTGCCTGTCTCGAAGCGCTCCAGGAGTTTTCGACGGCGCTCGCGCAGCATCGCGGCGAGGCTCTCAAGGCTTGGTCCCAAACGCGGGAAGAGGCTCGGATCAAGACGAATCGCGTTGGCGAGTTCCTCCTCGGTCAACTCGCGCAGGTCGCCGTACGCGAGCATGTGCTCGAACGCGGCGGAAGCGATCTCCGGCGGCGGTGCGGTCGGACCGGGGAAGTTCCTGGGGTCGTAGCGTTGGTATGAATGCACAATCCCGCCCGGGGTGGGTTCCGCTGGAGGGTGGCCGTCTGCGCGGGGCATCGGGGAATGATTCGCATCGGGTGCGAATGCGGATGCCCGGCACCTTCTCTTCAACACGGACGCAAGAACGGAGATCCGCGGCTACATACCATGCGATAGGTACTTGCATGAGGCCCAACACTGTGTTTATAACCTCCGAGAGATCCTTCTGTGCGGCTCTTCTCTGCGGGGTCATGGTCATGGCGGTCGGATGCGGATCGACCGGCCGGCCTGCGGGTGAAGCAGGCGGGCGGAACGTAGCTCGATCCATCGAGGAACCCTTCGCCAGCGCACGTGCCACCGCCGATGGTACCGCTTTCGTTCGTTGTCTGCCCCATCCTCTCCCCATCGAATCCAACCGGATGTTCACGATGACCGTGAGCGTTTACGAGGATGCAGAACTTTCCCGACCCGCCGCGAGCGCCGGCGTTCACGCCGATGCCGACATGCCCGAGCACGGGCACGGCATGACGCTGGTGCCGCGGGTTTCGCGGATATCGCCCGGGGTATTCCAAGTCGAAGGGATGCTCATGCACATGCCCGGTGCCTGGGAAATCTACATCGATGTGGATCGGGAGGGCCGCACCGGCCGCGCGACATTCCCGGTGGAGGTACCGTGAGACGCGCTCCCGCTCGCGAAGCGGGCCGTTCGGCGCTATGGGCGAGCGCGTGTCTGATGTCGGGGCTGCTCGCCTTTGTCGGTCTCTCGTGCGAGGGCGTCGAGACGCGAACCCGCCCTCACTCATCGGGCGCCCCGGGTTCAACGCGGAGCGTCCCGGACGCGATGGACGGGTTTACCGAATCAGAGATCAGGGCGATTCTGACCCTTTCTCCACTGCCCGCTGTCCCGGCGGATCGGACCAACGCCGTCGCGGATGACCCACGCGCGGCCCGACTGGGGCAGTTCCTGTTCTACGACACGCGTCTCTCACGCGATGGGCGGGTCTCGTGCGCCAGTTGCCACCGCCCGGAACTGAACTGGACCGATGGTGAGCCGATCCCGGCGGCGTTCGGAACGGAGCTTCGCCACGTGCCGACGCTGTGGAACACGGCCTTCAACCGCTGGTTCTTCTGGGACGGACGCGCCGACAGCCAGTGGGCGCAGGCCCTCGAACCGATCGAGAACCCGATCGAACACGGCGCGACCCGCGAGCAATGTGTGCGGGTCCTTCGCGGCGATCCCACGCTGCGCGCATCGTACGAGCGACTGTTCGGACCTCTCCCACCCATCGCTGATTCCCCCGGTCAGGAGCAGGATCGAGCCTTCGCCAACGTCGGCAAGTCCATCGCCGCCTTTGGAAGGCGCCTCGTGACGCAACCCTCGCCCTTTGATGAATACGTGCAGGGGGTGCGCGCCGGCGATGCCGTGCGGCTCTCCGCCATCTCCCCCGCGGCCAAGCGCGGCCTGAAGCTCTTCGTTGGGGCGGCGAACTGCCGCTCCTGTCATCACGGGCCGAACTTCTCCGACGGAGAGTTTCACGACACGGGTATCGCGACGCGGTTCCCGCACGCGCCCCGAGACCCGGGCCGCTGGGAAGGTGTGAATAAACTGCTTACCAGCCCGTTCAACGCGATGGGTGCATTCAACGATGATCCCTCGGGTCGGCGAGACAGGCCCACGGCCTACCTGGCCAATGCCCCGGAGTTCTGGGGACAGTTCAAGACACCCACGCTTCGGAATGTGGCCAAGACCGCGCCGTACATGCACCGGGGACAACTCGCGACTCTCCGCGAGGTGGTTGAGTTTTATTCCAACCCGCCGGAACCCGCACCCCCACCCCCGGAAGCGGCAACCAGCGGAGGGCACAGGCACCGAGCCGGCATGGGCGGGGTCGAACAAGTTCTTCAACCCCTCCACCTCACGCCTTCTCAGGTGGATGACCTTGTGTCGTTTCTCGAAACCCTGTCATCGCCGGAAACACCCGCCGAACTCATGACCAAGCCACTTTGGCCGTGATGCCACGGCCCGACTGTGTTCACTCGCCCGAAAGAATGGCGTACGCGGTCCCCGATGCGGAAGTCAGTTTCGTTCCTGATACAGGCCTCATCGCACGGTCGTAGACACGAATCCCGCGTAATTGAAGCGTGAATCTCGCGGCGGACTCGCCCTTCTGCCCGGCGGACATCGCCGCATCGCAGACAAGCACGACCCGAACCGGGACAGGCTCTCCGAGCGTCACCGCGTGGGGCTTGCTGGCGAACTCTCCCGAAACGGTGATGTACTCGGCGAGTTCCTCATCGTCATCCTCGCCGTGACGGAGGTAGACGTTGGCCCCGACAAGCCCCGAGCCGGACGCCGCCCCGTCCAGCGAAAAAATGTAGACGACCGAACCGGCCTCCACCGAACCCGAGAAAATGAGTTCATCGGCGAACGCCGCCGATGTATGCGCCGTCTGGCTCGGGAAGAGCATCCGTCGGCCTGAAATACGCGCCTCGCCCCGAAGGATCCCGTACGCCGCCTCGCCGGCGGCGCTGCCCCGGAACTGCCCGAGTGAGTTGTATGTAAGCACGGCTTCCGCCCGCTCGTTTCCTTCACGCTGTTGCATCGTCCCGATCTCTCGCCCCTCATCATCCTCACCCCCGTAACGAACCTGTGCCTGCGTGTGCAGAGCGCAGCGGTTCTCCGCGGGGTCGGAGCCGGATGGACCGCGTGAGTGTGCGCAACCGGCGAAGCCCGCGGCACAGACAATGAAGATCGAGATCCATCGGGGGATCGATTCCGGATTCATGCGAACACGCAACTGTGGCAAGAGACGCTCCAGAGAAAGGGACTATGGCCGCGGCAGAATTTCACCAAGCCGACCACCCGCGGCCTCGATGGCGCTTTCCGCGTTCGCGCGGTCGAGCGCGAGCCGGTGCATGACCACCGCCGTTTTCACAGCACCCCCTGCGCGGTCGAGCAACTCAAAGCACGATTCACGGGGGAGTCTCGTCAGGGAAGCCACGATGCGCGCGGCCCGATCACGGAGTTTGTCGTTCGTGGCCCGCACATCAACCATCAGGTTTTCGTAGGCGCGGCCCGAGCGCACCATAAGCGTGGTTGAGATGATATTGAGCGTCATCTTGGTCGCCGTCCCCGCCTTCATGCGCGTGGAGCCGGCCAGGACCTCGGGGCCGGTCTTGAGAATGATGAGGTGATCGCAGTCCGGTGGTTGCTCGACCGAAGCACAGCACAGCAGCGCGGTCAGGGGCGGGTTCGGCAATGATTTACAGTACGTGAGCGCCCCAAGCGCGTACGGCGTCGTGCCACCGGCGGCGATGGCGATCACCGCATCACGCGGCGTCAGCGAGAGCGCCTCCAGCGCGGACCGCGCGCCTTCAGGATGATCTTCCTTGCCCTCGCTGCTGGTTCGCAGAGCCGCATCACCGCCCGCGATGATGCCGATGATGCGGTCGGGAGGAACCTGGAACGTCGGCGGAGCCTCCGACGCATCGAGCACGCCCAGCCGGCCTGATGTCCCCGCACCAACATACACCAGGCGACCCCCCGCGAGAAAACCAGGCTCCGCCGCTTCGATGAACGCGGTGATGCGCCTTTCCGCTCTTCCGACGGCGTCGAAAGCATGCCGGTCTTCACGATGGATGAGCGCCACGCACTCGGCCGCGCTGAGCGCGTGCAGGTTCGTCGAGCGCGGGTTGCGTTTCTCCGTAGTCAGGTGCGAACGGTCGGGAGGCGTCGTCATCACGATCGAAGCGTAGGAGAACGGCCCGGCAACACTCCCGAACCGCTTTCCTGTGTGCCTTGCCCACGGGAGTGAAGGTAACCCAACACGAGTTCACGATCAATCAAGCCAAACTTCACCCGCGGCGAGCTCCACCGAGTTCCCCGCCGGATCACGGATGTACAGTGAGTGCCCGCCGGCGGGCCACCGGCGCTCCAACTCGATACGGATTCCCGCTTTCGCGAGCCGGTCCCGCCACGCGGCCAGGTCCTGCTCCCGGATTCGCAGGGCGATGTGCCCCGACCCGCGAGCGCCGTGTGACGCGATGCCGCGATCTCCCCGCTCGCTCTACGACGGATTGAAGAGTAGCACATGGCATTCCGACGACATCCTGAAGACGGCGGAACGATCCGGCGCTTCCCGGAGGAGCGGCAGGCCGAGCGTTCGTTCATAGAACGAGGCCGCGGCGGATACATCCTCCGCGTACAGGACCGTTTCGTAGACCGCGCTGATCACCGGAATTGTCTCGGACATCGCACGAGCGTAGCGACCGGCGCAGAATGCGCCCGTACCCTCGGTACATGCAGACGCCCGATGACACTCCCATGGCACCGGCGGCCGTGCCGCCGCTCTCGGTCGTGGCATTGGACGATGACGATGATTTTCGCCAGTACATCCGCGGTATCCTGGAAGCCGACGGGCACGATGTCCGAACCGCGGCGACACCCGAGGAGTTCTTCTCGGCGTGCGAAGCCCGGCTGCCCGATGTCGTTCTCCTCGACATCAAAATGGGCCGGCACAGCGGCGAAGAGGTACTGACGGAAATTCGCAAGCGATGGAGCCGGCTGTGCGTGATCGTCGTGACGGGGTATCCATCCCTCGACAGCATGCGCCAGACCTTCAAGCAGGACGTGTTTGATTACCTGGCCAAGCCCTTCTCGCTCTCCGAGTTGCGACGGGCCTTGGCGCAGGCCGTCGCGGCCCTCGGGCTGGGGAAGCGCCCGCAGGACCGCCTGCGGCAGGAGATGGGCAGACAGATCCGTGTCGCGCGCATCGCCCGGGGATGGACGCTCAAGGATCTCTCCGACGCCTCCGGGATCAGCGTCAGCCAACTGAGTTCCATCGAGCGCGGAGCGCATCTGCCCAGCCTCGAATCCATGGTCGCGGTAGCCACGGCCCTGGAACGCAAGCCCTCGGCTTGGCTGGAGGCGGCCGGCCTGTGAGCATCGGTCATGACAGCGTGAGTTTCGAGCACGGGTCGGCGCCGCTGCCCGCGGTTCTCTTTACCGCCTTCGAGCCCAGCGGCGATGACCACGCCGCTTCGGTCATCGCCGAACTTCGACGCCGTCATCCGACACTCCCGATCTTTGCCTGGGGCGGGCCGAAAATGGAAGCCGCGGGCGCGACCATCCAGGAACGCACAGGGGACGACGCCGTCATGGGTCTGCCCGGGGTGGCGAAGATTCTCGAACACGTCCGCATCAACGCCCGGATCCGTGCGTTCCTTTCGGCGAACCGCATCGCGGTGCACGTTCCCGTGGACTCACCCTCCGCGAACACGCCGATCTGCGCGATCGCCAAGCGCGCCGGCGCGAAGGTCGTGCACCTCGTCGCGCCCCAGATCTGGGCGTGGGGCCGCTGGCGCATCCACAAGTTGCGACGCGTCACCGATCTCCTCCTCTGCATCCTGCCCTTCGAGGAAGAGTTCTTCCGAAAACGTTACGTGCCCGCCCGGTATATCGGTCACTTCCTGTTCGAGCATCCCATCGAAACCGCATCACTCGATGCGCGTGCGAAAGAACTGGGCGAAGGCGAGCCGCGAATCGCCATGATGCCCGGCTCCCGTCCCGATGAACTGCGCCGCCACTTCCCCATCCTGCTCGAGGCCTTCCGCGCCTTGTCCGCGCGGTTCCCGGGTGCGCAGGGTGTCGTTGCCGCAACCAGCGACCGGGTCGCCGAGCAACTTCGCACAGCCGCGGCGGCCCACGGCGGATGGCCCGATGCGCTGCGAATCGCCGTGAAGGACACCGATGCCGTGGTCCGCTGGTGTCAGATCGCGCTGGTGAAGAGCGGAACGGTCACGCTCCAGGTGGCCAAGCAAAGGCGACCGATGGTGGTCTTCTACCAGCGATCCAATCCATTTCTGTTTCTCATCGCCCGCCTCATCCTTTCGACCAGGCTCTTTTCTCTGCCCAACGTGCTGGCCAAGGACCGGGTCATCCCGGAGTTCATTCCTCACTTCGGTGGCCCGGGTCCGATCGTCAAGGCGGCCGAGCAACTCATCGACTCTCCTTCGGAAAGCGAGCGGCAACGACAGCGACTCGATTCCGTCATCGCGCAGTTCGGCACGCCGCCGACTTCTCGATTGGCCGCGGATGCGATCGAGGAACTTCTCGGTCTTCGTAGCGCTCGATGACCACACCCTTCTTTCTGTTCGGGTCAACTTTGACTCATAGAACACAAAGCGCTACCCTGTACGCCTTTATTTACACGAGATAAGTATAAATACCTATCTTGTTCCGAACTTATCGCGAACAACGGAGCCGACGTGCCGAAGAAGGTGCCCAATTCTTCCAAACGAGTCGTGAAAGCCGCCAGGAAGACGCCGGTGAAAACCGCGAAGGGTGCTTCGTCGGGATCCAAGGTTGCCACGAAAAGCAAACCCAGCAAGAACACCGTGAAGGTTCCTGCCAAGCAACCACAAACCAACCCGAAAAAAGCAACTGCAAAGCAAAGCACGGTCAAAGTGAAAGCCGTGCAGCTACCAAAGAGTTCTGCAACAATCAAGAACTCGTCCCCTTCGAAACCCGCCCCAGCTTCCAAGCCGGTGGCCGCCGCCTTGACGGCATCCGCGAGTGTTCCCAAGCCGGCCACTCCTGGTCCGCCGCGACCCATCAAACGCCCCAAGCCGCCGCAGATTCCGCTGAAGATGCCCGTGATGGGCAAACTGCTGGACCCGAAAAACCCCCACCGCAAACCGTTGATCCCATCGGGTCCGAAGGCTTCCACGCTGCGTCCGCTTGGATCGCACGCCGCACCGACCGCTGAACTTCCCAAGATCACCGGCAAATCCCCTTTCAACAAGCGGGAACTGGAGCGGTTCCGCACCCTGCTTATCCGCAAACGGATGGAGTTGGTTGGCGATGTGAACACCATGGAGAACGAGGCGCTCCTCGGCCAGAGTGGCTCCTTGTCGAATACTCCCAGTCATATGGCCGAGCAGGGCAGTGAGGCATACGACCAATCGCTGTCGCTCGATCTCGCCGCGGCGGATCGTCGTCTCATCAAGGAGATCGACGATGCGCTGGATCGAATCAAGGCAGGCGTCTTCGGTCTGTGCCAGCTCTCCGGCAAGCCCATCAAGCTGGACCGCCTCGAGGAGCTTCCCTGGGCTCGCTATTCCATCGAGGCGGCGCGCGAACTGGAGCGCCAGGCGATGCGATCGTGAACGAGTCTACAGAAACCAGGAACTCATCCGGTCCATCATCCGGTGGAAGCACCTGGCGCTCACCCGGCGCGTGGGCCGTTCTGCTCAGCGTCACGGCGGTCGGACTTTTCCTGGACCTCTGGACAAAGGCGTGGGCATTCGCAACTATCGCCGGTTCACCCGTCGAGGTTCGCCGAGAGGATGTCCTGACATCGACTTTCCTCGGATCCCTGATTCCCCCTCACCCACCCGTTGTCGTCATCCCCGGCGTGCTCGAGTTCACCCTGGTTCTGAACCCAGGCGCGGTCTTCGGAATGGGCGCCGGCAAACGCTGGTTCTTCGTCGTCTTTACCGGCGCTGCTCTCGCCTTCGGCCTGGCGCTCTTCGGACGATGGACCCGGCCCCGCGACCGATGGTCCCACGCGGCTATCGGGCTGCTCCTCGCGGGCGGGCTGGGGAATTTGTACGACCGGCTGGCTTTCGCCTGCGTGAGGGATTTCATCCATCCTCTCCCGGGTGTGCGGCTTCCCTTCGGCCTTCGATGGCCCTGGGGCGGCGATGAGGTCTGGCCGTACGTCTCCAACATCGCCGACCTCTGGCTCATCATCGGCATCGGCGTGCTCATGATCCACGCGATGAGATCGCCAAGGCACCCCTGACACGCTCCGGCGGTAACGGGCCAACACTTGCTCCATGGCAACGGACCGAACGCCCAACGCCGCGCAGCGACAGGCCATCGAGCACGAAGGCGGCCCACTCGTCGTCCTCGCCGGACCGGGCACGGGCAAGACCTTTGTCATCATCCAGCGCGTGAAGCATCTGATCGAGCAACGCGGCATCGAGCCGGAACGAGTTCTCGTGGTGACCTTCACCATCCGCGCCGCGGATGAACTCCGTGCTCGGCTCGCCTCGTTCATCAAGCCCGAACTGGCGCTCCGTGTGCAGGCGCACACCTTCAACGGTCTGGGCGCGAAACTGATCAATCGGTACGCCGATGTGCTCGGTCTTCCGGCGCGCACGACCATGATCGATGCCGTGCAGCGGCGGAGAATCCTGCGCGACACGATCCTGAGCGAACGCCTTTTCGGAGAATCGCGGGCGACGGGTCTTGATTCGCTCATCGTGCGGGTGGAGAGGGCCATCGAAGGCATGACCAATCTGGGACGCCTCCCCGATGAGTGCGAACGGGCCGCCGCTTTGCTTTCGGCCCGCGTGGAATCGGAAGCCGCCACCATGCCTTCCGATGAGGCCGAGGCGGCACGCCAACGTGCAAAGCGGTTCGCCGATGAGGCCCGCCTCTACGCCCTCTCCCAATCGCGGAGAAGGCGTGAAGGGCTGATCTCATTCGCGGATCAGGTGGTCCTGCCGATTGAACTCCTCAAACACCACCCCGGCCCCGCCGCGGCCGTCCGTTCCGACCTTCACGCCGTCATCGTCGATGAGTTCCAGGACTGCAACCCGGGTCAGATCGAACTGCTGCGGCTGCTCATCGGCCCGGAGCATCGCCCCCGACCCGACGTCTGCGTCGTGGGCGACGATGATCAGGCGATCTACGGTTTCCGCGGCGGAGACGACCAGACATTTCAGAAGTTCGCCACGATCTGGCGTGACGCCCGGGTCGTCACCCTGACCGAGAACTACCGGAGCACCGAACCGATCATCCGGCTCGCCAACGACATTATTTCCCGAGCCGGAGTGCGATTCCGTGCCGACAAGGTGCTCGACCCCGCCCCCACTGCTCCCGTGAGCGGGAGGATGCCCGAGGCAGTGAAACTGGAGCATGACTCCGATGACGCCGAGGTCATCGCGGCGACGATCCTGGCCGAGCGGGCGGCGCCCGGCGGTGCCGAGTTCGGCGATATCGCCGTCATCGCCAGAACCCGCGGCGATCTGGATCGAGCAGAGGCGGCCCTGTCTCTCTATGACATCCCGGTCGCCCGGGCTTCGTCGCGGAGCGTGCTTGATGATGAAGGCGTCCAGGATGTTCTGGCGTGGGTGCAGTGGCTGGTGGACCCGGCCGCCATCTGGGCATCGCTGCGTGTTCTGGCCCGACCGCCGTTCGGCGTCCCGGCCCACATCGCGGCGGGGTTCATGCGTGAGTACAAGGCCCAGCGATCTCACCACGAGCAGCGCGTGCAAGGAGTTGCCGACCCGGGCGAGTACGCTCGTTGGCTCCGCAGCGCAAGCCCCGGCGCCGGACAGCACGCGGTGTCCGTCAATCGTTGCCTCGACAGACTTGAGCAGTTACGTGAGGCGACCGCGAACCGTCGCGCGGACGATGCTCTCTTCCGCATCATCTCGCTCATCGACGCCGCCCACGCCGAACTTCTGCCCTCGCGCGAGCGGGCAGCGCGGGTCACCGCGTTGCTGAACGTGCTGGCGATCGCCCGAGAGAAGCAATCGCGGCTGGAGCCGCCGGGAGAGTTGCGCCAGTTCTGGGAGTATTTCGAGGAGTTGACCGCCGCGGGCGCTCTCGTGCCCGATGAGAACGTGGAGGAAGACGATGCCGATGATGCGGGCGGCCGTGTCCATTTGCTCACAGCGCACGCCGCCAAAGGCCTGGAGTTCGACTTGGTCTTTGTGCCGCGGATCGTCCCGCGTCATGGGTACCCCAAAGCCCTCATTGATGACGACCTTTGGACCCCGCCGCCCGAGTTGATCGACCCCGCGTTTTCTCCGGACCCGCGCGACGCCGCCTCTCGGAGACTCGACGAGGAGCGTCGTCTCTTCTTCGTCGCCTGCACACGGGCCCGCCGCCGCCTCGTGCTGCTGGCGAAGTACAACCAGAAGCCCAGCGCCAGCGCCGCTCACTTCTTCGAGGAACTCGTCCCCCACAAACAACCGGCGCACCGCGTCACGCCGCGCAACGCGAAGGACGTGCTGGCCGATGCCGCACGGATCGGGGTTGGTGCGCCCGACTGGGCCGATCCCGATGCCGCACGCGATAAAGCCGAGGCCAAGACGGTGCGAAGTGCGCGTGAGCGTGCCGCGGATTGGGCGTTGCGTGCACGCCGGCTCGCCCGCCTCGATGCCGCGGCGGCTCTCGAGGCCGCCGACGCACCGGACCTTTCCCAGAGCGATCTCGGCGCGCTGCGAGAACGGCTGGAGCAGTCACTCCGAACGCTCGCCGTGGTGCGAGCAGCGGAAGTGACCGGCGGGGTGCCGGGTTGGGCATCGGGCACCGCCGCCGATGTGGGACGCACGCTCGTCGCGCTGCGCCGTCGCGTCGAGACCGACGGCGATCGAGATTCCTTTTCCCTTATCGCCCGCCCGCTCCGCGGCCCGCTGGAACTTTCCTACACATTCATCAGAAACTACGTCGATTGCCCACGCTGCTTCTATCTTCGTCGCGTGCTCAAGGTGCCGGAGCAGGAGTCGCCCGAAGCAGGCCTGGGTTCCGTCATCCACAGTGCGCTCGAGGAGTTCTATGGACGCTGGACACGGGCCGATGCCGATGGGAAGGCCCGCCCCGGTCGGTCGGAACTGCTGCGGATCGGCCTGACCAAACTCCACGCGAACCTGTCGCGCGACCAGATCGCCGATCCGTTACTGGCCGAGCAGGTGCAGGCCCAGTTGGGCCTTCTCTGGGACCGACTGCACCAGGACGAAGTACATGTGCTGGAAATTGAAAAGACCATTCGATTTCAGTACGCCGTCGATGATGTACAGCACACGATCACAGCCAAAATCGATCGGATCGATCAACTGCCTGATCGTTCGCTCCGCGTGATCGACTACAAGACGGGCAAACCTGCCAAATCAAAGGCGCGGCCCGATCCCGATGATCTGCAGTTGGGGATCTACCGATTGGCGCTCGACACGGGCTTTGGGCCGGACCCGATCGGACGAGCGGAGTACTGGCTGCTTGCTTCGGGTGAACGAGGAACTCTGAACTTCGCGGACATGAAACTCGATAAAGTCAGAGCAACCATTGACCGCGCGGTGCGCGGAATGGCGATGGGTCAGTTTCCGGCAGCCACAGGTTGCAGCGGTGATTGTAGGCTATTCCGCGATTGATTTATTTGGTATTTGATCGGAGTTCGGATGCTGATTGTTCTGAAACCAGGAAATTACTTCTCGGATGCAAAGAAAGAGCCTTCGGCGAACATCTAGAGTATAACGACACCCGAAAGGGTGCGTAGTAGATTCGTCATCAATAACATGGGATCTCGTGATATCATGATGAAAGTCGGCTCTTGGCTGTCCGGATTTGGATCACGGCCAATGCACGTCGATTGTGTTGTGCGGAGTGGAACCCGCGCGGGGGACAATGCCCGGTAGAACAGCCCGTCCCGGGAAGGCACCAGAAGGAGAGAGGAATGAGTATGTTCAATCGTTGCGGTCTGATCAGCGTGGTTGCAGGCGTGGCGCTGTCACCCGCCGCGTTCGCGTCATTCCACTTGATGCAAATCGAGCAAGTGATGCTTTCCTACGACGGGGACCACACCGTACAGGCGATTCAACTTCGCTTACGCGCGGCGGGGCAGAACCAGGTCCAGTTCTCTCGTATTCGAGTCTTTGACTCCAACGGAGCCAACCCGATCCTTGTCGTCAACATGGCGACTACGGTGCCGGTGGGAACAGCGGGCTCGAGGGTCTTGATCACGAGCGCGAACTTCCCGGCGAACACAACACCGACCGCGGTGCCGAACTTCACCATGACCAACCTGATCCCGGCCTCGTATCTGGCTGGTGGCAAGCTCACCTTCGAGTCCGATAGCGGAGTCATTTACTGGTCACTCTCATGGGGCAACTACACCGGCCCGCAGACCGGCGATCTCAGCAACGACTCGAACGGGAACTTCGGACCACCTGTGGCCGGCCCGTTCCCCACCGCGGGCACCAGCGCCTTGCGGTTCATCAATGCGGCCAACGCGCTCAGCACGACCAACCTGGCCGATTACACCACCGTCACCTCGAACGTCACGTTCATCAACAATGCGGGCACATCGTTCATTGTGAATCCACCCCCGCCGCCCCCTTGTTTCGCCGACTACAACATGGACGGCGGCATCGACGGCGCTGATGTCGATGCGTTTTACGCGGACTGGGAAGCCGGCAACCTCGATGCGGATGTGAATCAGGACGGCGGGGTCGATGGCGCTGACGTGGATACGTTCTTCGCAGCATGGGAAGCGGGAGGCTGCTGAACCAGTCCGGCCGAGCGGATGTAATCTGACCCAGATCCCCCGCTCGGGGCGCGGCGCACCCATCTACCCTGCACCCCCTTCCTCCATGGACACTCGTTCAGTCCGGGCCGTCGGATCGCGCCGGCATTTTTGAGGGAACACGTTGGCGTGGGGCGGGGACCGCGCCGGGAGGGAGATTGGTTGCCCCAACCTGAACTTCCTGTATACTTGGGCGAGACAATCTAAGACCCCAACCTACTTACAGGAGACATTCCATGCCCACTCGCCCTGCAGCCGACTTCCGAAACATTGTCCTTTGCGGGGCCGGCGCTTCCGGTAAGACGTCGATCGCCGAGCGCTTGCTGTTCACCTCGGGAGCGACCAAGCGGCTGGGCACCGTGAATGAAGGGAACACCGTCAGCGACTACTCCGAGGAAGAGAAACACCACAAACACAGCCTTCAGCCCGCCGTCATGTTTCTCGAGCACGAAGGGCACCTGGTCAACCTGATCGACACCCCCGGGTTGGCGGATTTCATCGGGCACGCCATCGCCTGCTTCCCCGCCGCGGAAACCGTCGCCGTCGTCATCGACGCACTCAAGGGCATCGACAGCGTCAGCCGTCGGCTCATGTCAATCGCGGAGGAGCGGGGCATTCCCCGGATCATCATCATCAACAAGATCGACGAAGCCCCCGAGGGCCGGCTTCCCGAGCTGGTGGCCCAGATCCGCGATTCCTTCGGGAGCGTCTGCCTGCCCATCAACCTTCCCTCGCTCAAGGCCCGCAAGATCATCAATGTCTTTGAGCACGACGGCAACGACGATCAGGGCGACAACACCGACTTTTCCTCCGTCCACGAGGCTCACAAGCAGATCGTGGAGCAGGTGATCGAGGTCGACGATGAACTGACCATGCAGTATCTCGAAACCGGCGATGGCGGCTTCGACCCCGCCAAACTCCACGCGGCGTTCGAGAAGGCCCTCGAGCAGGCCCACCTGGTCCCCATCTGCTTCATCTCGGCCAAGTCAGGCGCCGGGGCCGAGGACCTGCTCCACGTCTTCTCCAGCCTGTGCCCAAGCCCGGTCGAGGTGAACCCCCCCGAGTTTCTCTACCGTGAAACCCCGGACTCCGACGAGAAGGAGTGGCACAGCGAACCCGACAAGAACGCCAAAATACTCGCTCACGTCTTCCGTGTGACCAACGATCCCTTCCTCGGGAAGATCGGCATCTTCCGTGTCCACCAGGGAACGGTGAAGGCCAAGAGCGACCTGATCATCGACGACCACAAGAAGCCGATCAAGATCGGGCACCTCTTCCTCCTCAAGGGCAAGGAGCACGTCGAGGTCCACGAGGTCGGCCCGGGCGCCATCGCCGCGATCGCCAAGATCGACGAGGTCAAGTTCAACTGCGTGCTGCACGACAGCCACGACTATGACTCGGTCCATCTGCGCCCCCTGCCCCTGCCCAAGCCGATGTACGGCCTGGCGATCGAACTCAAGAATCACGCCGATGAGGCCAAGTTCTCGAACGCGACCCACAAGATGATGGCCGAGGACCCCTGCTTCACCGTCGAGCGGATCGCGGCGACCAATCAGACCGTGATGCGCGGCCTGGGCGAACTGCATCTGCGCATCATGATCGAGAAGTACAAGAACCAGTTCAACATCGACCTGATCACCACCACGCCCAAGGTCGCGTACAAAGAGACGATCACCGCCCGCGCCGAGGGACACCACCGCCACAAGAAGCAGACGGGCGGTGCCGGCCAGTTCGGCGAGGTCTACCTGCGCGTCGAACCCTTGCCCGCTGACCATCCGGAGGGTTTCGAGTTCGAGAACGCCACCGTCGGCGGCACCATCCCCCGCCAGTTCATCCCGGCCGTGGAGAAGGGCGTGCGTCAGGTCCTTGGCGAGGGGGCCGTCGCGGGGTACCCGATGAACGGCATCAAGGTCAGCGTCTACGACGGCAAGTACCACGATGTGGACAGCAAGGAGATCGCCTTCATCACCGCGGGCAAGCGAGCCTTCATCGACGCCGTGCAGAAGGCCCGCCCCGTGCTGATGGAGCCCTACGTCAACCTCGAGATCACCGCGCCCTCGCGCTACATGGGCGACCTCGCCGGCCACCTCTCGACCAAGCGGGGTCGGGTGCAGAACTCCGAAGCAGCGCCCGGCGACATGTGCATCGTCAAGGCCCAGGCGCCGATGAGCGAACTGCAGAACTACAGCAACGAACTCAAGAGCATGACCGGCGGGGCCGGGTCGTTCACCATGGACTACAGCCACGACGAGCGGACTCCGCCGCAGATCCAGGCCCAGGTCATCGCCGCCTACAAACCCAAGGCCGAGCAGGATTGATCGAGTACTTCGACCGACCGCAGAGAGGAGACTTCATATGTCACATCACACCGGCCGCGGCATCTCGCTCGGATTCGTCGTCATCTGTCTCATCGCGCTGGGCGGCATTCTGTATTACTTCATCGATCAACTGTCCGCCGATCTCCCCGGGAGCGCGGCCGTTGCCGCCACACGGCAAGTACGACCGGTGCTGCACGAAGCGGCCGCGTCGGGCGACGCCGCGGCCATCACCGCCGCCCTCAAGGCGGGGGCGCAGATCGATGCCCCGGCCGACGCTTCGAGCGCTTCGGCGGGCCTGACACCGCTGCACTGCGCTGCGCTGGCCGGAAAGCCTGAGTCCGTTCAGGCGCTGCTCAATGCTGGAGCCAAGGTTTCGGCCCGCACCAAAGACGGGAAAACAGCACTGATCTACGCCGCCGGGTGGGGCACCCCGGCCACCGTCGCGGCGGTGCTCGATGGGAAACCCAATGTCAACGAACGAACGGATGACCGTTGGACCGCCCTGATGATCGCAGCATCACGCGGCGACCCCGGGAGCATCAAGGCCCTGATCGACGCGGGCGCGAATGTCAATGACAAGAACAAGTGGGGCCAGACCGCCCTCATGGCGGCGGCCCGTGTGGGCGATGCGGAAAAAGTCCTCCTGCTCCTGCAGGCAGGGGCCGAGGTGAACGAGCTGGACACCGACGGTCTGACCGCCCTCGCGTTCGCCTGTTCGGCCGATGATTCCATCGAGTGCGTGAAAGCGCTGCTCGCCGCCAAGGCCGATCACTCGATCGTTGACAACCAGGGCGTCACGCCCCTGATGCGGGCCGCGGATGTGGCTGATGTCGAGAAACTCAAAGCAATCCTGGCCGCCGGGGCTCGCAAGGACATCAAGGACCGCGACGGGCGACTCGCCGTCGATTGGGCGAAGCAGCGAGATGATGAGGCCGGAAGGGCGGCCGCTGTCATCCTGGAGAAGTGAGGCTCAGCCGCCGCTGCTTTCTCGCACCACCAGGGATGTCGCCAGGCGTGTGATGCTCGGGGGTCGCTGGGGATCTTCGAGCCGCGCCGCCAATGCCGCGATCGCCGCCGCCCCCACATCCTGCAGCGGGACCCGAACGCTGGAGAGCTTGGGTCGCAGCAGCGAGGCGATGCGTGTATCGTCGAACCCAACCACGCGAACCTGGCCCGGCACCCGGATGCCCGCATCCTCCGCCGCCTGCACGATGCCCATGGCGATTTCATCATTGCCCGCCAAGACACCGATGCCCACCGCCCGCCCCGTCTTGACGCGCTCCTGCATCCACGTGTATCCCCATTCAACGTTGTAAGTGCCGTAGGAGATCTGGTTCTCCGGCAAGGCCACACCGGCGCGTCCGACTTCCGATGCGAACGCCTCGGCTCTCGCCCGCGTGTCGAAGTTCTCGCTCGCACCGCCGACGAAAAAGACCGAAGCAGCGGGTGTTCCAGCGAGCAAGTGCCGCGTCGCCTCCGCCGCGCCCACGGCGTTATCGACCAGCACGCAGTCCACCCCGGGTCGCTGCGCTTCCATGTCGATGAGGACGACCGGGGTTCCGCTTTCGGCCGCCGTGGTCCACGCCTGATCGCCCGGCTCGGTGATCATGATCGCCAGCCCATCGATCAACCCGAGAGCGAGGCCGGTGCTGCGTTCCGCACGCGTCGCACCTGGACCTCCCCTCGCCTCGGAACTCACGAGCAGGTGATATCCCAGTTCGTGCGCCTTGGCGTCCGCCCCGCGGATAAGCCCGGAGTAAAACTCACCGTGGATATCCGGCAGTGCGAGGCACAGCACCCTGCTTGCCCGCGTGATTAGCCCCTGCGCGAACGGGTTGGGCACATAGCCTAGTCGCTGAATGACCTCACGGACTTTGGCCGCCGTTGCGGCGGATACAACTTCCGGGTTGTTCAGCACGCGGCTGACCGTGGCAATCGAGACATGGGCCTCATCGGCCACATCTTGGATGGAAATCGCGCTCTTGGCAGGCTCGGTCTGGTTTCGCCCCCGCTTGTTCACGGCGGCATGATAGCCGCATCTGAACACGGAGCGAACACAATCGTTTACACGCTATGATGTAAACCTTTTCATCCAATCTTCACTGCCCGGAGTGCACTCGTGCCTCTTACCTCAATAGGTCATTCCATCGCCATGTTCGCGGTCGCTCCTCTCAGCGCAGCTGTGCTGCTCGGCTGTACCGCCCCACCCGCCGAGATCGATGGGCATAAGCCCGCACAACCAGCGGCGATTACATCCCCGGAGGGCGTCCGGCGTCCGCCGTTTACATTCAGCCGAGAAGATGAGGCCCTGCTCGATGAGGTGCAGCGGGGCGCTTTCAACTTTCTCTGGTCGGCGGCGGACAAGAACACCGGCCTGGCACCCGACAGGGCAAGCAAGCCTGATCTGTGCAGCATCGCGGGCGTCGGATTCCAGTTGTCCGCCCTGCCGGTCGGTGTTGAAAGAGGCTGGATTACTCGCGAGCAAGGAGCCGATCGTGCGATTCTCATCCTGCGGTCCTTAGACAAGCACCCGGAGATCCGGCGTGCCGGGTTCTACCAGCACTTCCTCCACTCCCCATCCGCCACCGTCCACCCGGAAGGACCCGAGCACGTGGTCAGCACGATCGACTCGGCCCTCTTCTTCTGCGGTGTACTGACAGCGGGCGTGTACTTCGGCGGCGAGGTGCGGGAGCGAGGCGATGCGATCTTTGCCCGAGCGGATTTCAGATTCTTTCTCGGTGAGAACGAGAAGGAGGAGTGGAAGCGAGGCTTTATCTCGCTGGGCTGGAAGCCGGACAACCCCAAGGATCCCGCCGGCCCCGGAAAACTCCTCCCGTATTACTGGATCGATACCGGCTGCGAGCATCGTCTCGTCACATTCCTGGGTGTCTGCGCCCCCGATAAGGCTCACGGTGTCGATCCCGTCCTGTATTACCGCCTGCGGCGAACTCTGGGAACACACCCGGCCAGCGGGCCGGTCGTCTGGTTCCCGTACTCGGGCGCTCTGTTCGTCAACCAGTTCAGCCACTGCTGGATCAACTACGCCGCGATGGGGCCTGACGATCCGGCCTCCCATGGTTTCCCGCCAGAGCGGCGAATACCTACAGATTGGTGGGAAAACTCCCGCCGCACCGTTGCGATCCACCGAGCCAAGTCGATCGAGAATCCTGAGAGACTCCCAACCTTCGGCGAGAACGCTTGGGGTTTGTCAGCATCCGATTGCGCCGCCGGCTATTGCGTACCCGGTGTCTTTCCGGTTCACATGCCGATGCCCGGCGCGACACCGAAAATTGATTTTGCCACGGAAAGTCCGGCTGACAACTTCGGCGACGGCACCATCGCCCCGTACGCGGCGGGAACTTCGATCATGTTTGATCCGACCTCCTCGATGAATGCGCTCCGTTATTACCGAAGTCTGACACAATCGGATGGATCACCGCTGCTCTGGACAGATCCTACGACCGGCGGCTATGGCTTTGCCGATGCGTTCAATCTCGGAACTGGCTGGGTCGCCGCGGACTACGTCGCCATCGATCAAGGGCCGCTGCTCCTCGCCATTGAGAATGCCCGAACCGGCCTGATCTGGAAAATCTTTCATGCGCACCCCTGGGTTCACGAAGGAATGGCAAGACTTAGGTTATCAAAACCTTAACAACGGCATTCTTGATGAAGGCAAATTACCCACCTTATCAAACAAAGATATACTGTTCTAGACGACTTGAAATTTTCGGCAACTACTGCAAATAAGGCTTGACAGAAGGCGTTCCTCTTGCGACAATGAAAACGTTTCCATGACGTGAACTATCGCGTCACTATCGTGGAGTCATTTCCTATCGTTCTGAGTTGAGAGAAGAGGAGCAGACACTATGACACTCGGTCGTTCGTGCGGCGTTGCCGCTCTGGCTGTGGTTGCCTTCGCCGGTCTGGCGATGGCGACCGACATTTCCACGGTGAATAGTTGGAAGGTTGAGGAGCGCGTCTTCAACGACTTCCCCACCACCACACTGACCACGGTCAACAACTACCCTGTCGAACTCAGCTTCGATGAACAGTTCGAGTTGGGCGCGGTAGGCAACTTCGCCAACAAGCACGTCGGCTGGATCAGCAACGACGGCGGCGCAACACGATTCCAGAACAACTACGCCCAGAGTTGGGTGATGGAGTTCGATGTCAGCATCACCGCCCCCGACGGTTCTCCCCGTAAAGAAGCGGGCATCGAAGTCCGCAATCCCCGCCCTCGTCTGGGTTACACCGACGAAGGGCAACTCCTGATCGCCAGCGATGGTGAAGTTGCCATCTTCGGCGGCGTCATGCCCTTCACCGGCTTGGGGTTCGTCTATACCCTGGGCACCACTGCTCACGTGCGCTTCGAGTACTTCGCCCCCGGCTCGGCCGACCCCACCAAGGGCGCGTACATGCTGACCTTCACCGATGCCGTTACGGGCGTTCACAGCAGCGGACTCAAGGTCTGGGGAAATGAGCCGGATGAACTCTACGGGTTCAACTACGGCGCGGAGTTCGGTCTCAAGGCCCAGAACCAGCGCAATCCGCGCATCGCCGACTCCTCCGACATCGTGTACGGCAACTTCAGCGTGGTCCCCGCACCCGCCGCCACGGCGCTCCTTGGCCTGGCCGGTCTCGTTGCGGGTCGTCGTCGCCGCTGATTGACTCTTTATTCACTCCTTATGCAACGGCCGCTTGAAGCGGTCGTT
This sequence comes from Phycisphaerales bacterium UBA2402, assembly GCA_002343715.1. GTDB lineage: Bacteria > Planctomycetota > Phycisphaerae > Phycisphaerales > UBA1924 > UBA2402. The sequence continues at coordinate 102,634 of DDSA01000167.1, forward strand.
GTTTTTTTGATGATCGTTTCTGCATCTGGTTGGATACGTACATGATGTTTCGGGCCTGTGAAGGTGAGTTTGAACGATCCGTACACAGAGACAAATACCTACGTACAACGGTAAACTCAATCTGAACATTACCCAAACACGTCGATGCCAAAGACTTCACACCATCAATCTCTCACGCACAACGATGCCGGGATCGAGTCGGTTAGCACAAGTCAGCCTGTAACGCCGTATGCTCTATCAGACATGATCTTCTGCCGACAGTTCTTCATTGTTATCGCCCTGCTTTGCGCGGTGTGTACCCCGTCCTTGGCTCAAACTGATAGCCCGATTTCGGTATCCGTGCGAATCGACCGGGAAGCCGCGACCCCGGGTGGGCGCGCTGTGCTCGCCGTGATCTACGACATGGACGAGCAATGGCATATCAACACTGAAAACCCCAAACCACCCGAAGGCCTCGACCTCTTCGCGATCCCAACGACGCTGACGGTCACCCCTCCCTCCGGAGCCAGGATCGGCCCCACCCAGTGGCCCAAGCCTTACCTCATTGACGTGCCGGTCGGCAAGAGCCGCACCGCCAAGTACGGCGTCTTTGGGCAGCGTGCCGTGGTTCTCGTTCCCGTGTTGATCGACGTCGGGGCGAGCGGTGAACTTTCCTTTGATGTGACCACCACATTCCAAGCCTGCAACGACAAAACCTGCCTCGCGGAGGAAGAGGTTACGACTCGCGCATCACTGCGCATCGACCCCGCCGCGGCCCCGATCACCTCGTGGTCCGGTGATTTTGCCGCCTTCGACGTGGCGGGATTCTCCGCATCGAGGGACACGTTGCCGACTCAGGGGGTGATCTCGAACCCGGCACCTGCCGCCGGCCCGCTGACCTTTGATGTGTTCGGATGGAAGTTCTCGATCAATCCATCCGGAACAGGCGGCCTGGCACTCCTCGCGCTGATTTCCCTGGCGGGCGGGTTCATTCTGAACTTCACACCGTGCGTACTGCCGGTGGTACCCCTCAAGGTCGTCGCGCTTTCTCAAGGTGGCAAAACCCGCGGAAAGACCCTGCTCCTCGGCCTGCTCATGTGCGCGGGGATCATCGCCTTCTGGCTCGCGATCGGCGCGACAATCGCCCTCAGCACCAGTTTCAAGTCGGCCAGCACCATCATCAGTCACTGGTGGTTCGCCGTGGGGATGGGAGTTTTCATGGCCGCGATGGGACTCTCGATGTTCGGCGCCTTCACCGTCGGCCTTCCCAACTGGGTCTATACGGTCAACCCCCGCCACGACACACTGCACGGGTCGTTTCTTTTCGGTGTTCTGACCGCCGTGCTCGCTACACCCTGCGTCGCCCCGCTCGGCGGCACCGCCATGGGGTGGGCGGCGTTTCAGCCCGCTGCCAAGACGCTCCTGGTGTTCAGCGCGATCGGCATCGGCATGGCCCTGCCGTACCTTGTCCTGGCCGCGAACCCGTCCTGGGTCGAGAAAGTTCCTCGAGCCGGTGCGATGAGCGAACTGGTGAAGCAGATCATGGGTCTGCTGATGTTCGCGGTCGCCGCGTTCTTCATCGGTGCCGGGCTGCTGACACTCCGCGCATCCCACCCGTGGATCGTCGAGGTCGTCCACTGGTGGTTCGCCGCGGCGTTCTCCGCCATCGCCGGAGCATGGCTCATCTTCCGCGCCTGGCCGCTGGCCCGCCTCCGCGGCAGGGCCGTAGGCGTGATCCTCGGGCTTCTCTTCATCGCCTCGGGCGTGGGGATTGCGCAGCATTTCACCGGAGTGGCACGCGAGAACTTTTCCCCGGAGACAGCGGCGGGCTCTCATGGACCGTGGAAGCGTTTCTCACACGCCGCCTTTGAGCAGGCGAGAAGCGATAACAAGGTCATCGTGGTCTTGACGACCGCGGTCTGGTGCATCAACTGTAAACCGCTCGAAGCCCAGTTCCGCAGCCCCGAAGCCATCGCCGCGCTGACCGCGCCGGGCGTTGCAGCGTTCAAGGTCGATCTGAGCGCCAAGGACGGCCCGGGCAGTCCCTCTCGCGAAGATTGGGAATATCTCCGCAGTATTCGCGAGGCCGGCCCGCCGGTTCTTACTGTCTATGCGCCCGGGCGTGACGAGCCTATTTTCAAGAGTAACGCCTACACCCTCGGCGGGGTTCTCGCGGCGATGAGAGAGGCGGGAGCCGACATCCGGATCGGCGCGGTCAACGCGGCGGGATCACCGTGAGCGAACCGGGCCACAACCCTGTACCCGTCGATGGGCTGCGCATCGGCCCGTCCCACACCATCCCGGCGGGGTTGATGGAGTTCACGTTCATCGCCAGTTCAGGCCCCGGTGGGCAGAACGTGAACAAGCGAGCGACCAAATGCCGTCTGCGCATCCCTCTTGATGCACTGCCTCTCTCGCACGCCCAGCGAGCCCGTCTCGCCGCGATCGCAGGCCCATCGCTCACGGACTCGGGGGATCTGCTCATCGATGCCGATGACAACCGCTCCCAACAACGCAACCGCGATGAATGCCTCGACAAACTCGCGGACCTCGTCCGACGCGCCCTGGTGACTCCCAAGGTGCGCCGTCCAACCAAGCCGTCTCGCGGAAGCAAAGAGCGACGGCTGCTCGCCAAACGCATCAACAGCGAGCGAAAGAAACGAAGGTCTGATTCGGATTGAACCCGTCGCGTCGAGGCAGACCCGTTCGGAGACACCGTTGTGATGCACCGGGCGGCTACATCTTCCAGAGCGACCGCACGGACCCGAGAAGCCGCTCGATGATGGCGCTGTCCATGCCCCGGCGTTCCATGACGTGCCGAGCCAGCGCGACGCCCGCCTCTCCTTCTTCGTACACCGACTTGCTCGCCCCCGCCGCGGCGAGCGCCTCCCGCTCGCTCAGGTAACGTGCGCGCACGGTAATCTCGATGGCGGGATTCAGTTCCCTCGCGGCGAGTACGAGCGCGGCCCGGTTGGACAGGTGGGGAAGAGTGATGACCAGGTGCACCGCGCGCCGCACACCGGCGGATTCGAGGATTTCCGGGTGCCCCCCATCGCCGTACACCGCGATCCGTCCGGATGCGTTCAGCATCCGCACCGTGTGCATGTTCATCTCGATGACGGCCGTCTCCATGCCCGCATCGCGGAGGAGCGCATCCACGAGCCGGCCCACCGGCCCGTATCCAACGATCACCGCCAGCGGCTTTTCCGTTTTGTTCGCGGCCGATGCGGCGGAAGCGTTGATGCCGCGTGCCGCCCGCTCGGCCCGGGCGTTGAGCAGGTGCCACAACCAGGGCACACGTCTGAAGCCGGCTTCGATGCGATCGAGAGAACGGAACAGAATCGGGTTGAGCGTGATGGAAAAGATCGCCGCGGCCACCAGCACGTGACGCCCCTCATCGGGGAGCAACTTGTGCTCGCCGGCCACCTGCGCCAGGATGAACGAGAACTCGCCGATCTGCGCCAGGCCCAGCGCCACCGTCAAGCCTGTGCGAAGCGGTTTGCCGAGGGCGGCGACGATGATGAGGGCCGCCAGCGGCTTGACGATCAGCACGATGCCCAGCCCAGCCGCGGTCATCCAGGGCTCGCGCACGACGAATGACGGGTCGAAGAGCATGCCCACCGATACAAAGAAAAGCACCGCGAACGCATCGCGCATCGGCAGGGCATCCGCCGCCGCTTGGTGACTGACCGGGGACTGTGCCACGACCATCCCCGCGAGAAAAGCGCCGAGCGCCACCGATGCGCCAAAGAAGACCGCCGAGCCGACCGCGATGGCGATCGAAAAAACCAGCACGGTGAGCGTGAAGAGTTCCCGCGAACGCAGCGTGGCAACCTTGGTCAGTGCCCAGGGAATGAGCCTCGACCCCGCGAGAAAGACCAACGCGACCAGCACCAGCAGTTTGCCCAGCGCCCACCCGATCTTCGTCAACGCCGAACCACCACCGACGCCCGATGCGCCCGCTTCTGTGACACTGTCCGCCGCCATAAGTGGGACCAGCACCAGGGCCAGCACCGTGAAGATGTCTTCAACGATCAGCCACCCCACGGCGACGTGCCCGTGGCTGGTGTTCAGCATGTCCCGGTCCATGAGCACGCGGAGCAGCACCACCGTGCTCGCCACCGCCATGGCCATGCCGAGCACGAAACTCGATTTATACGACCAGCCAAAGAAGTGAAACGCCACCATCGCCAGGATCGCCGCGGCGAGGCTCTGCCCGATTGCGCCGGGGATCGCCACCGACTTGACCGCCATCAGGTCCTTGGGATGAAAGTGCAGGCCCACACCGAACATCAGCAGGATCACCCCGATCTCGGCGAGTTGCTGGGCGAGTTCAATGTCACCCGCGAACCCCGGGGTGTACGGGCCGATGACAATGCCCGCGAGGAGATACCCGACGATCGGCGATAGGCCGATGCGGTGCGTGAGCAGACCAAGAACCCACGCCGCCGCGAACCCGGCGGCGATCGTCGTCAGAAGCGGAACATCGTGCATCGACAAGCATACCCGTATGAGCCATCGCGTTCTGCCGATGCGAGATCAAGGCGAGTACACCGTGCCCGACTGACTCATCGTACCGAGATCCTCCGACGATCCAGTGCATTCACCCAAGCCGGGGGTAAACACCCGTTCCGTTCCGAACGGCAAGGCAAATTGGCCTTGCTGAGCCGCAGATGGGCCTCCGTCCCTTCCCCAATAATCCCCTTCCATCCGGTCGACTCCGGGCGGCGGGCGACGAATGATCCCGCTCGCGAATCCCGCGACGGTCGCTACCGGAGGACGAAGGTTCGGATGCTGAGTTTCGTAGTCTTTGATGCCGATGGGGTCGATGGGCGCAACTTTCCGCCCCGGCACGCCTACCTCGTAGGTCCCGATGACACGCCCGTGCAGGGCACCATCGCCCTGCGCACCGGGGTGGTTGATGCGGCCAAGGCCGTCCACACCACCGTCGGCCTGGCCGTGCAGGTGGTGGTCGGTCATTCGTCGGACAACGGGACGGCGGGGCCCGGGGTGCTGGGCCTTTTGAATGTCCAGACATGCCTGCTCCCAGACCATGTTCAGCCGTACTTGTTGACCATCGAACTGGCCCGTCACCGGATCATGTTCTTCCTGAACAAACTGGAGGACTGGGGCCTGTTTGAACTCGCGGCCGATCACCCGACTCTGGCCCGCTTCGAGCAGGCCCGGGCCGCATTCACCGAAGCCCTCGTAGCCCAGAGGGGTACCGCCGAGGAGGAACCCGAGGCTCCACGGGGCGGCTTCTGCGCCAAGGCCGACCGTCTCGCGAGCCACGCGCTTTCGCTTTCCATATCAGCGGGTGAGAGCCTGGCCCTTCTCAATGCCGAGCGTCAGTTCCGCATGCGGGCGGCCGGGGCCGGGTACAAGGAAGCACGCGAACACCTCGCCCGTCTGACACCCGAGACGCCCCCGCCCGGAGTTCCCCTTGTCGTGCCCGGCACGGGCCACTGTGTCGTGGCCGATCCGGTGCAGATCGGGTGCGCCATCTCCCCCGGCACATTCACGGAGAGCCAGCAGCGTGCGGTGATCGCGGCGTGCGATTTCATCACCATGCCGATGCGGTGGATCGACCTCGAACCCACGGAAGGAAAGCAGAACTTCGCCGCGACAGACCGTTGGATCGAGTGGGCGATCCGCACGGCGAAGTTGCCCGTGGTGGGAGGCCCGCTGATCGACTTCCGCCCGCAGTGCGCGCCCGAGTGGCTCTTCATCTGGGAGAATGATTACGAGACGCTGCGCGACCTGGTCTATGAACACGTGCAGGCGGTGGTTATCCGCTACCGCCGAACGGTGACCCGCTGGACGGTGGCCAGCGGTCTGCACGTCAACACCAACTTCAAACTCAGCTTCGAGCAGGTGCTGGACCTCACGAAGATGTGCATCCAACTGGTCCGGAAGAACCACCCGGCCGGCAAGGTGCAACTGGAGATCAGCCAGCCCTGGGGCGAGTACCACGCCCACAACCGCCGCAGTATTCCGCCGTACGTCTACGCCGAGGCAGTGGTCCAGACGGGCGCAGCGCATCCGCCTTCACAGGTCGATTCCATCGCGCTGCGCATGCAGATGGGCAACGCCGAACCCGGCCTGGCGACCCGCGACCTCATGGCCTTTTCGGCGATGCTCGACCGCTTCGCCACGCTGGAGAAACCGATCGCGGTGACGGCCCTGGGTGCGCCCTCGGCACCGATCACGCCCAAGCCCTACCGATCCCGCGCCGGCACGGAGGCGGGCGACGCCTTCGAGCCGGGATATTGGCGACAGCCGTGGAGTGAATCTCAGCAGGCAGACTGGCTGACCAATGCCATGCTCATCGCGGCTTCGAAACCTTACGTCCAGAACATCTGTTGGCAGGAACTCACCGACCAGCCGGGCGGGCCAGAAATGCCTTTCGGTGGCCTGCTGCATGCGAACGGTGCCCCCAAGGCATCATTCTCAAAGATGGCACAGGTACGAAAGGCCATCAAGGAAGGCCAATGGCCCCTCTGACTCCCCGCGGCCCGAATCGCTCGGGCGGCGAGTTTTCAGCGAGTTTTTCCGATCGATGACCATTCATCCGCGTCCAGGAATCTGTCTCGGATCGCCGGGGTCGGTGCCAGACACGTTTTCCGTGAACCGAACCACCGGTTGCGCCGCTCCGCGAACGCGACGTAGAGACGATCACGGATCGGCCGCGGGATCAGCAGCGCCGCCGCCGCGAGCGACCACGGAAAGCCAAGCCCGCGTGCGATCCCGATCGCCGCGTCCGAACGCAAGCGGGGCCGGACGCTCCCAGGAACGAAGAGCACAACACTCTCCGGGATCGGCTCGCGCACGCCGGCATCGGCGAGCGCCTTGCTTCCGGCGCTCGATTGGAGTGCCGCAAACCTGAACAGACCCCGCGCATCGCGTCGGATGATCCACACAACCACGCTGTTGCAGAGATTGCAGTGACCATCGAAGAGCACCAGGAACGATGTTGTCATGGTTGAACTTTCGCCGGTCAAGGCTCGCAGACGATAACTCGCGCCCTGCCGTGACGCCGAGGCTGTGGAACCGAAGCCGGCTGAGTACGTCCGCAACGGATCACTTCTACACGTCTCCCGATAAAGCCGCTCCCTTCACAGCCATGCTCGATCCGCGAACGTATCGCAGGCACACCCGCCCACGCAGGATGATCGATACTCGATCCACACGCGTCACCGCAACAACGCTTCATGGTACAGCAACACACGCCTGATCGATCTGCCGCGTACGCAGCAAAGTCTTACTTCGGCTGTACTTGTCTGTATCGGACATCAAGCATGAGCGCCCTCCCCGCGGACTCGACCGACCACGCCCGATGCCGCAAACTCCCGTCCTGCTCGTGCTCGATACGCACGAGGATCTGAATGTCTCTCTCGAACTCGAATCCATTGAGAACAGTCTCCAACGCGCCTCCATCAACAAGGGCGAGGTCTCCCTCGTACACGCCCCCGCGGCTCGAGAGAGAGAGGCAGCGAAGCACATCGGCGCCTGTGTGATGATAGATGTACGTGTCGAGCAGATGGCATGGCTCGTTGCTCTCTGAGAGTCCAGTGGTTCGGATATAGATCCCGTTCGCCAGCGGGATCAACTCGACGGACGACCTGATCTTTGAAATGGTCCCTGTGGCCACCCACTGGCCCTTGAACTCTCCACTGGATTCCCAGGCATGGCCGAGCAGCGACTCGAACGCGACGAGACGCGCGGGCGGCTTCTCCCCACCTTCGACTGTGAGGCGTGGCGGCGACGCCGCTGGTTGGATGCGGACGCGATCCCACGCGGTCAATGGTGTGTAGGCCGCGGTCCCGTTCGACTCGAGCAGTTCGTCGTGATACTTGTCGGGACCGTCGAATGTCCATCGGGACTTCAGTTTGCGGGTTCCCCCGGTCTGGTGCATGTCGAATACGGCTTCGAGTGAATCCCCATCGAACGCGACCGTGCCTTCAGACACTCCCGCTTTGTACGGACTCAGGCCGAGAGAGCGGATGATCTTGAAACGGGGATGCCAGTACACGACCCAGAGTGCACGCCACGGGTTGCCGTCTGCGCTGTGTCCGTCGGTCATCACCCGCATCGAGTGCATGCCCGGCCCCTTGTGCCAACGATCGAACATGTCCATTCCACTTTGAGATGTCATCCTCCATGCACCATCAATCATGCGCGCGAAGCGCTCGATCGGGTTGGCGACCTTGGATGGCAAGGATTCCTGCACCTCCGCAGCAGCCGGTGGTTCAGTACACGCCTCTGCGCAGGGGGCCAAGCCGGCAACGAGCAGCGGGGCCGCGAGGAAAAGGTTGAGTCGCATGAATGAGGTTATGGCTTCATCGCCACAGCGAGATCGTGATCAATCCGTGTCCGAAGGACAAGCAACCGCCGAACTCGGCGCCGAGGCTCAGAACTCCGCCTGCTTCGGTGCGCGCGGGAACGGAATTACATCCCGGATGTTGGCCATCCCGGTGACGAAGAGGACCAACCGTTCAAACCCAAGCCCGAATCCAGCGTGCGGGACCGTGCCGTAGCGGCGCAGATCACGGTACCACCAGTACTCCTTGGCCGGGAGTTTCATTTCTTCAAGGCGTTGATCGAGGTAGTTGAGCCGCTCCTCGCGCTGGCTGCCGCCGATGATCTCGCCGATCTTGGGCACCAGCACGTCCATCGCGGCGACCGTGTCCCCCGGCGCACCGTCGGTGCCTTGATCGTTCAAGCGCATGTAGAACGCCTTGATGTCCTTGGGATAGTTCATCAGGATCACGGGCTGTTTGAAGTGCTCCTCCGTCAGGTACCGCTCATGCTCGGTCTGAAGATCGGCCCCCCACTTCACCTGGTACTCGAACTTCTTGCCCTTCGCCGCGGCGTCCGAGAGAATCCTGACGGCCTCGGTGTACGGCAGGCGGCGGAAGGGCGTTTCGAGCACGTGGCGAAGGCGGGCGATCAGCCCCGGCTCGATGCGCTCATCGAAAAACTTCATGTCGTCTGGTCGCTCGGTGAGCGCGGCATTGACGCAGTACTTGATAAACTCCTCGGCAATCTGGCTGTCACGCATCAGATCACAGAAGGCCATCTCCGGCTCGATCATCCAGAACTCGGCGAGGTGACGGGCGGTGTTGCTGTTCTCGGCGCGGAACGTCGGGCCGAAGGTGTACACATTCGAGAGCGCGCAGCAGTACGTCTCGACGTTCAACTGTCCTGAAACCGTGAGATGAGACTCCTTGCCGAAAAAGTCCTGCGAGTAATCGCACTTTCCTTCGGGTGTGCGGGGCGGGTTCACCTGGTCGAGCGTGCTGACGCGGAACATCTGACCCGCGCCCTCGCAATCGCTGCCGGTGATGATGGGCGTGTGAACCCAGAAGAAGCCCCGTTCGTGAAAGAAACGGTGCACGGCCATTGAAAGGCAGTGTCGCAATCGTGCGACCGCGCCGAAGGTGTTGGTCCTCACCCGCAAATGAGCCACCTCGCGAAGGTACTCGAAGGTGTGCCGCTTGTTCTGGACGGGGTAGGTGTCGGGATGGTCCACCCAACCGACGATGCGGACGGCTCCGCCTTTTTCTCCGTCAACCTGCACCTCGACCGCCTGGCCCTTTCCCTGGCTGGCGACCAGTTCGCCGTCCACCTCGATCGCGCACCCTGTGGTCAGTCTTTGCACGTCGGCAAAGTTCGGCAGCGTCCCCCGCACGACACATTGGATCGGATCAAAGCACCCGCCGTCCGACAACGCCACGAAACACAACCCGCCGTCGGCCTTTGATTCACGGTTCGTTCGGACCCAGCCCTTGAGCGTGAGCCGTGTGCCGACGGGTGATGTGATCGCCTGCTGAACGCTGATCCAGGACATGCTTGTTCCCATGTGAAGGTGTGCGCAAGGGTATGAGGACGGTACCGTAAGCGAGATCGGGCGCGGCGAGGTACCCGCGAACGCGCGGGCTACGCCGCGCTGCAGATACCCGTACCACGGTCAACGGCAGGTATTACTCCGATTTGGGCCGTTTGTTGAGTTCGCTCGCCGAGAGTTTCCTCCGGGCGGCGCCGTACAGCGTTCGAGGACGCGGCACGGACGGAGCCGGAGAAGAGGCCGGCGGAGGGGGGGGCGCATCCCGCCGATCACCCGGATCAGCGCGAAGTTCACGACGCCCATCGTCCCGCCGCCCTTCGGCACCCCGATCGTCGCGGCGTCGCTCCCCGCCGCGCTTTCCCTGACCATGATCATCGCGTCGGTTCGTGTGTCCTTCGCGAGAACGCTCTCCTTCGCCGCGCGGTTGTGAACCCCGTGCCTGTGCATCCCTGGGTCCACCTCCATCTTTACCGCCTCGCCCGCGGCGGCGTCGGCGTCGTCCGCCGCGAGTCTGCCCATTCCCCTGCCCATCGACATTGGATCCGCCACCGGGACGAACTTCGGCAGGATGATCATCGCGATCGCCGATCTCGGCCTCGGTCAACGACACATCGTCGGAGTTTCCGGCGCGTATGTGTTTTTGTTCTTCGGATCGGTCATCGTGGATGGAGAACTGAGTGCTCGGCACGACATCACGATCATCTTCAGGGAACTCCGGCGACGGAGCGTTTGGGTCATCCTCGCCCGGAGCCGAAGGTTCGCTCGGCAACCCTTCATCGCGTCTCTCGTTCTCGGTCAAATCTCCCAGCAGGTCGCCCAGCAGATCGAGATCCGGTGCGGTGCTCCGTGGCGTCTGGGGTTGGCCCTTGTGCCGGGGTGTACGGACCGGCGGGCCGGAGAGCAGATCACCCAAGAGTGAAATCACGTCGGGTGATGGGCTGTCAGTACCATCCGAAACGCCCTCTGGTTCAGCGTTTGTGGTGTCCATCGCAGGCGATGGTGTCGGTGGCCTGTCACCTCCGCGGCCCCTCCCACGACGGCGTCGACGCCGCCTGCCGCCTTCGCCTGGCTGGCCATCGCTTATGGCCTGACTCTCGGCGGGCACCTGTTTGGATTGCCGCGATTCGGGGTTGGCTGATCGATCCCGATTCGATACGGGCTGCTTCGCCCGATTCTCATCGCCCTCCTCTTCACGTCCGCGGCCACGCCGCCGGCGACGACGACGACCACGCCCGCCCTCGCCCGGTTCGCTTTCCCCGCTGGACTCTTCGCGCGGTGGCGGATGGTCCTCGGGGATGATATCGGCTTCGTCGATTTCGATGGGGTGGAGTTCGATGGCCTCGGTGTCTTTGCCCGCTTCCGCAGCGGCCTCGGCCTCGAGCACGGCCTGGCGTTCCTCATCGGGATTGCCGGTCCAATCGTTCTCCGACTTCTTTTCGTCCTCCCACTCCTTGAGTTCTTTAGGAATGCGGGGCTTGGGGAGGTTGGTCAGGTCGATGTCCGCGCCCTGCTCGTCGTAGGCATAGAAGGAGATACGGTCGATGGCGACGGCCTCACTCACCCGAACATCGACGTGCTTGCCATAATGGCGCTCGATCCTGCCCAGCAGTTGACGCTTGTGGCTGAGCAGTTCTCCCGCGACACGGGGGGCCACCGCCATTTCGACTTTAAATACCTTCTCGACGTCGAGAACCGCCGCGAGATCGCGGAGCGCATCGGCGGCGATCGAGTCCGGCTTCTGCACCAGACCCCGCCCTCGGCAGGTCGGACAGTCTGTAAAATGAGTGCTTTCATGACTCGGCCGCATCCGCTGCCGGGTCATTTCAAGAATGCCGAACTCCGTGATCGAGAGCACCGTGGTCTTGGCTCGATCGCGTTTCAGCCGTTCCTTGAATCGATTTTCAATGTCCTTGCGGTGCTCGTGGCGCCGCATGTCGATCAGGTCGTTGATGACAATGCCGCCCATGTCCCGCAGCCGCAACTGACGGCAGATCTCGTCAACGGCCTCGATGTTCGTCTGGTAGGCGTTGGTCTCGGCATCGCGGCTTTCGCGGCTCTTGCCCGAGTTCACATCGATGGCCACGAGCGCCTCGGTCTGGTCGATCACCAGGCGACCGCCGCTGGGCAGAGGCACCTCCCGCGCGTGGATGAGTGAAATCTGCTGCTCGATGCCGAAGGCATGAAAGATCGGGCTTTTCCCGGGGTAGTGATAGAGTTTGGTTGTTCCGCGCGGGGCGACGATCTTCATGAACCGCGCGGCCCGCTGCATCGCCTGCTCGTTGTCGATCACCACACGCTGGATATCGCTGGTCAGCAGGTCGCGGAGTGAGCGGACCAGCAGATCGCTCTCGGAATAGAGCAGCCGGGGCTTGCCGCCGGTCTTCAGCCTTTTCTCCATGTCTTTCCACAACCGCTGGAGATAGGCAAGGTCGCGCTTCAGATCTGTCTTGGTCTGATCCATCCCGGCCGTGCGGAGAATGAACCCGAAACCCTCCGGCAGGTCGAGTTGGTCGAGTATCTGCCGCATCTCACGGCGCTGCTCCTCGTCCTCGACCTTGCGTGAGACACCTACCTTGTCCATATAAGGCATCATCACCAGGAAGCGACCCGGGATCGAGAGATAACTGGTCAGCGTCGGGCCTTTCGTGCCCACACCCTCCTTGAGCACCTGCACGATCACTTCATCGCCACGCCTCAGCGCGTGCTGGATCAGGGGCCGCTCACGACGCGGTGTCTTCAAACCCACGCGTTCGGTGGTGTCGTCACCCTCGCCGGGGAAATACCGGGGATGAAGATCGGTGATGTGGAGGAACCCGTTGTCGCCGACGCCAAAGTCCACGAACGCGGCCTGGATCGCCGGTTCCACGTTCATGACTTTGCCGACGTAGATATTGCTCACGCGGCTTGCCGTGGCGAAACGCTCGACGAAGAGCTCTTCGAGTTTTCCATCCTCAACAATCGCCACCCGGCACTCTTCGCCGGGGACGTAGTTGATGAGCATCTGAGATTCTGCCATGCCGATACCTGCTTTCTCGTCACGCCTGTGGTGACGGGCCGCACGCGATTCTGTCGCGCGCGGCCGCTGCATTGCCGGAGCGTGCGAACACCTCCGACAGCGGCTAGGCAAGGCAGGAGAACCCAGTGTCGTGACGAACGTTGCGCGGAGCGCACGGCTGGCCACGAGTTGGTCCGGGGAACACGCCGCCGACAATCGGCCGCGATTGGGGTCCACCGAACCCGAGACACCCGCGTTCTTGACCGATCCGGCACCGTAGCGCCGTGAGCGGGAACAGGGGAGAAGTTCTTCCGGCGCTGAGCGGGCCAAGTAGGCGAACATCTCGCCCGGCCGCACGCCGCACCGCTATTTTGTACCCCACACCCGCGATTCGGAACGCCCGAACGCGAATGTCGAGTCAGTCATTGGGTCGTGCCGCGGATGCGGAACATACCCGACAATCCTTGAAACAACCTCTCGACGGTTTCAAGCGACTCCACTATAGGTCGGTTATCGTGAGTTCGGAACCGCACATATAACCTCGATGACACCGTTGCGAGGAATCCCCGTCAGGCGCATCTGATGATGCCGCATAATGTTTGTATTTTGATAGGTATCAGTGCACTTACCCATATTATAACTGACACTTGTACGAGGTGAGTTGATTGATGTTCAGCACCCGCCCGCTTCCCATTTTACAAAGAATACCTCCACATCGGCCCCATCCACACCCCCATCGAAGTTCAGATCGGCTTGGCTTTCACCCGTGACCCACACGAGATAAAACGCCTCTACATCAGCCCCGTCCGCACCGCCGTCTTGATTGAAGTCGGCGGGACAGGGAACGATCCGCATCTGCCGCATCATCTCGTTGTCCTCGTGCTCGAGGATGTGGCAGTGATAGGTGTACAAGCCTGTAAACTCTTCGAAACGGACGATGATGCGAGTGATCTGGTTCGGATCGGCGCGGATCGTGTCTTTCCAGCCGAGTTCGTGCGGACCCGGTGGGATGCGCTGGCCGATCGGTACGACTCGACCATCCTGAATCACGAAGTTCTGCCGATCGAGGAGTTGGAACGGCGAGTGATGAAGGTGCATGGGGTGGGATACCCCTGACCGATTGACGAAGCTCCAGACCTCGGTCGAGCCTACGTACGGGTACTCGGTCAAGTCGTCCCACCCCAAGCCGTTGATGAGCCACTTGTCCCCTGTGCAGTCGTCGGCGGCCACATCGAGCTCGAACGTTCGATGCGAACCGGCATCGGTTTCCTGCAATCGCGCGATCGTGCTCAACACCGCGGGGACAGGGGCCGTGTGCCCCGCTTCCGTGCCGATGACGAACTTCATCACGTTGGGCACGACCCCGGCACCGGGCGGGCCGGGGAACGGCGCCGGGGCGCTGTTCAGGAGCACGACTTCTTCACCGGGCAGAAATCGCGCGAAGTCCACGATCACATCGGCACGTTCGCCCGGCGAAAGTTGGATATTCGTCCGGGTTACAGGGGAGCCGAGCAGGCCGTGATCGGAACCGATCTGCGTGAAGGTCGTGCCGTTGGCGAGCGACAGTTGGTAGGTGCGCGAGCCGCTGCCGTTGAGCAGACGAAGCCGGTACTTGCCCCGCTTCACCTCCGCGTACGGCCAAACGCGACCGTTCACGAGGATGGTGTCACCGAAAAAATGCTCGTGCCAGTGGTGCGGATACCGGAGGCTTCCGTCGGGTTTGAAGGATCGATCCTGGATTACCAGCGGGATCTCGTGCTCTCCGGCCGGCAGGTTCAAGGACGACTCCGCCGGATCGCGCAGGATATATAACCCCGCCAGACCCATGTAGACGTTCAACCGTGTGATCCCCAGCGCGTGGTCGTGGTACCACATCGTTGCGGCCCGCTGCCGGTTGGGATACACATACGCATCGGACCCTTCGCCGGGCATCTGCGTCCATTCGGGGTACCCATCGCTCTCCTCGCCGGTGCGTGCGCCGTGAAGGTGTGTCACCGTGCGGGGAACGTCCCCGTGATGGTCCGGTCCGTGCACGCAGTCATCCACGTGCAGGGCGTGCTCGGTGAGCAACTCGCCGGATTCATCCCGCAAGTTGTTGACCCAGAAAACCGTGACGGGTTGGTCGGCCGATGCTTCGATCGTCGGCCCGGGAAACTCCCCGTTGTACCCCCAGAGCGTTGTAAAGGGCAGATCGCGGTGGAGTTTGTCGCGGAACTGGAAGATCACCATGTCGTACAGGGCCTCACCCCCCGGCAGACCCGTGGTGGGCTGCGCGATGCCCGGGCGCGGCAAAGCATCAACAAATGGTGTCAGGATCGGGGAACACCGTCCCGGAGTGCAGTCCGTCGCGTCACCGGCGTAATCGCCGTGCATGGATGCGCATTCCGCCGCGGTGAGGATGATGCATCCGCCCTCCTGCAGACAGCACGCACCGCTCGGCGGCAAGCAAGGATTCGGCGTGCAGACAGTGTTATTCCCGGAGTAGACGCCCCCTTGCGCTTCGCACGTCGACTGATTGGTCCGCACGCATGTCTGCCCGAAGCAACAGGCACCGGTCGGGCCGCCGGGTGGCGTGTACTCGACCGTGAGTGTTGGCGCATAGTCCGGCGTGTCGGTTTCGCGGCTCTCGAAGCGTTTCGCCGATCCGTTCGTTGCCTCGCCCCCGATGAGTATCCAGCCGTGGTTGGATGATGCATCGGCGATCCAGCCTCGCACATCGGCGGCGAGATCGACGGAAGACCACGAGTACACGTCGGTCGCGCTTCCCACGACCCCGGAGTAGCTCACGCTCGAAGCAAAGTCGCCCCCTGGATTTGTCCATGCCTGACCGGGCACGAAACGATGGGTCCACGTTGCATCACCGGGCAGTGCCGGCGTGCCGCGTCCTTCGTTGCCCCCGGCGTTGCTGGCGCCCTCGCCCCAGGGAGATGACAATCGATGGATGCGGAGCGGCTGATCTCCGCTCCGCGTGCGGGACATGAACATGCGGAGCGTCACGGTGTCGATCGTCGCGTCCCGCGGCACCACCGACAGATCGAAGGCGATCAACGCGCGTCGCAGCGCCCCGCCGTTGGTCCGCCCGATGAAGGTGCTGTGCCCAACGCCGTTGCTCAGTTCTCCTTCGGAGTACATCGTGGTGTCGCGTGAAGCGACAAGCGTGATCGTGTCGGCCATGGAGAACGGGATACACAGCACGTAGATCAAAACCATCACCACGCGCACACGCACCGCGGGATACGACAGATCCGGCATCTTCAGGCTCCATCGACTGATACCCCCCACTCGACTGAGAAAATAATTCTATGGAGCGTAGCCGGCCTCTCGATGTCTTCACGACCGGGACAGTTTCCTACAAAGAGGGATGCCCGGTCGTGTGTGGCGTACTCGTTCTCAATCAAGAGACCTCGTCATGTGAAGGAACGCTCGGCCCCGATCATGCATATGACGGTTCGAGGCGGTTTGGGCAGCGCGACCGATCAGTTCTCGGCGTACGACCTTGGTGTACCTTGAAACAACGGTCCTCGACGATTCCAGCCACAACACAGAACGGATGCCCCGCCTCATCATGTTCGGCACAGACTCTCGGCACAACCGCACCGAGCGGAGTGAGGTTGAACTGATCACTTTGATGAACGAGGAAGGTGCCTTCATACTCCCCGAGTACAACTGTTTCGCCACCGTCGAACAACAACCGTGAATCTCATGGGGTATCGAGTCTCGGCAGTCCCATCCCGATGAGATCGAGCACCGTTCACGGACTCTTTACACTCGGACCTCGCAGCAAGTCTTGACCTCATCACCCGGGTAGTTTGTTATAGGGTCACGGCTTGTGAGCCACGGTCTAACTTGAGTTCCATGCTTGACCAACTCATCCATCAGCGATGCGTTCTTTTCTCCGCATGTTCTCAGAATTTGAACGTAACCAAAGTTCTCTATCTTGCCGAGAAGTCATCGACAGTGTCGGATAATCATTATCTGCTCGAAATTAGGGCGGATTCCCTTGAAGTAAATTCAACTTGATGTAGAATGCATCGCACTGGGCACTCCACAAAGTGCCACTTTGGATTTGTACTGATCTATACGTTTCGGTCAGTATGGGCACTTCGGCCCGAAGCGGATCCACCGCAAGAGAGGTTTAAAGAAGGGAATCTGTTCATGAGTACGCGATTTCCACAGGCTGTGGTGGCGCTGTTAGCAGCGGCCTGCGCCGGTTCAGCATTGGCTGACGGGCGAGTCACCATCCGAGATTGCACCTTGCCCGACAACAGCAACGTGTACAACGGAACCGACGGTTCTGGCGGCGCGTTCGTGGTGACCCGGGCAACTCCCGGCGCCAACGGAGACAACAACGGCATCTACGGAGGCAATCTGCTCGCCAACGACGGTCGCGGCACGGGCTCGGATTCATTCCTGTCGTTCTGCCTTGAGCGCCAGGACAATCTGAGTTTCGGCACGACATACTTCACCCAGATCGCGACATCGGCCTTCGATGCCAACGCGCCCGTCAACCTTCCGAACCCCGACCCGCTCAGCGGTACGACGGCGACGATCTACCGGGAGTTCCGCAAGATCGCGAACGGCACGGCGTCCACCGCGGGTCTCTTCGGCGGCCTGTTCGGCCCCGGCCTCAGCCGTGCAGAAACCACCGCCATCCAGCACGCCATCTGGTACTCCGAGCAGGAGATGACCTGGGGTGAAATTTCCGCGATGGCCCAGAATGTCTACAACTGGGCCGCGGCCAACAGTGATGGCTCCTTGCGCGGCGTGCGGGTCCTTCGTCTCTGGACCAGCTACAACGCCCAGACCGGTCAATACTCCGGCTCGGCCCAGGACCTGCTGACCTGCATCCCGCTCCCCCCTTCCGCGTACGCGGGCATGGCGACTTTCGTCGGGATCCTCGGACTCGCGATCAAGCGTCGCCGCATGCTGGCCGCTCAGTAATCGGTTGGCAGGCTGCGAAGTTCGAAAGATGATCGTTCTGTGAACGGGAGGGCTGCCGAAGCCCTCCCGTTTTTTCTTCACGAGTGAATGCCGCCGGTACTCGCCCGGCGGTTGAAGGTCAATCCCCCGGTTCGTGTCTCTCAGAACCATGGGTAAACTCATCTGTTCAACCCTCAGGCACCGTCCCAATCATCCGATAAGATGACGTGTCAATTGGGGATGGATGATGAGGTTGGTACCGGAGTGTTCCCCCCGGTTGGGCGCTTGTGCGGATGTCAAAGATGCGGGTTTCGGTGATCATTGTGACGTTCAGCCAGCATGACCTGCTGCGTATCTGTCTTCGATCCGCGCAACGGTCCATGCGGGATGTTGACGGAGAGATCATCGTCGTTGATAACGCCAGCACCGACGCCACCCCGAAGGTGGTAGAGGAAGAGTTCCCCGGAGTCAGACTGATCCGAAACCCGGTGAACCTGTATTACACACGGGCTGTGAACCAGGGCATGCGCGCCGCGAAGGGGGAGTATGTCTACCTTCTCAACGACGACACCGAGCTCGAACCCGAGAACATCTCCGCGCTCATCGCGTTCATGGAGCAACACCCCAAGTGCGGGATCGTGGGGCCGATGCTGCGATCCCCGCAGCACGAATACCAGGTCTCCGCACAGAAGTTCCCCACCCCGATCAGGGAGATTTTCGGCGTGCTGGGGATCGCCTATCTGCTCCGAACCCGAAGGTGGGCGGACAGCATTCAGAAGCGCTATCCGACGCACCCGCTGCCGACCCAGCAGGTCGACTGGGTCTGCGGGGGAGCCATTTTTCTGCGCCGTGACATGATGATGAACGTCGGCCTGCACGACGAGCACTACCTGTTCTACTGCGACGATCCGGACATCGGCATGCGCGCGGCACGGGCGGGTTTCGAGGTCTGGTACCTCGACAGCACCTTTGTCCTTCATCACCACGGACTGAGCACGGTCAAGACGCCGCGAAAACTCAGGTTCGACATCATTCTGACGCGCAGCCGCAGGCACTACCTTCGCAAGTTCCACGGCTGGTTGGGCATGGCGATGGTCGAGGTCGCGTACGGAGTCGCGTCGCTGCTCCGCGCGGTTCGGAACATACTTACCGGCCATCGTGACAAGGCCAGGATGCACTGGCTCGCGCTGCGCTGTCAGTTCGAGGCCTGCCGAATGCCCCCCGAGGAGAGACACGCCATCGATGGGTACAGGTCGTGCGCCTTCAACGGGCTCGACGTTTCCGTCCCGAACTTACCATTGAACACGCACGAAACAGTCCACTAAACACCCGGAGATGACACATGCCCGTTCTGGTGACCGGAGGAGCAGGATTCATGGGATCGCACATCGCGGACGACCTGATCCGCGATGGCCACGACGTTGTCGTCCTTGACGATCTCAGCGGCGGATTTGTTGAGAACGTGCCCGAGAAGGCCACCTTCGTCGAGGGGTCGATCCTCGACAATGAACTGATCCTGCGCCTGTTCCTGCAGTACAGGTTCGACTATGTCTTCCACCTCGCGGCCTACGCCGCGGAGGGGCTGAGCCACTTCATCCGCCGGTTCAACTACCACAACAATCTCGTCGGCAGCGTGAATCTGATCAATGCTTCCGTGAACAGCGGCGTCAAGTGCTTTGTCTTTACCTCCTCGATCGCCGTGTACGGACGCAACCAGGTCCCGATGCTGGAATCCACCACGCCGCTGCCCGAGGATCCGTACGGCGTGGCCAAGTATGCCGTCGAACTCGACCTGCGCAGTGCGCACGAGATGTTCGGACTTAACTACGTGGTCTTCCGCCCCCACAACGTCTACGGAGAGCGGCAGAACATCGGGGACAAGTACCGCAACGTGATCGGTATTTTCATGAACCAGATCATGCAGGGCAAGCCCCTCACCATCTTCGGAGACGGCGAACAGACCCGCGCGTTCAGTTACATCGCCGATGTGGCCCCGATCATTTCGCGGTCGCCGTTTGTCCCCGCCGCGCTGAACGGGATCTTCAACGTCGGTGCGGATCAACCCTACACGGTCAACGAGTTGGCGCGGGTGGTGTCCAAAGCGATGGGAGCCAAGGCCGAGGTGGTCCACCTGCCGCCCCGCAACGAGGTGGTTCACGCCTACAGCAACCACGACGCGGCGAGGCGTGTCTTCAACCCCGGAAAACCGGTCACTCTGGAGGATGGCATTGAACGGATGGCATCCTGGGCCAAGCGGATCGGCTCCAAGCGCAGCAAAGCATTCACCGAGATCGAGATCCCGCGGAACATGCCGCCTTCCTGGCTGGCTCGCTGACAACGACGCAGAAGGATCATTGTTTCCACTCGTAGACCCGCCGCGCGGCGACATGGGTTTTGTGTTTCGTCGCGCCGTACACGCCCAATCGATTCGCACCGTGCCGGACTTTCGATTGACGTGATCGCCGCGGCGCATACTCACCGTGACTCGTGCGATGCCCCGGCCACCACCCACATCACCGCCAACCCCTGCGAACGCGATGTTGCGGTGACTATCCACTTCCTACCATCCGGCGAACCGCTTCACGCTCGATCCCATGCTCTCATCTCTCCCCGACCTCTTGCTCGTCGTACTCGGCTTCGGCCTCATCGTCTTCATCCACGAACTCGGCCACTTTGTCGCGGCCCGTTGGGCGGGCATTCGGGTGCTGGCTTTCGCGGTCGGGTTCGGACCGGCACTGGTCTCCTACCGCAAGGGACTGGGGCTTGTCCGCGGCTCGAGCGAGCCGGAGTTTCTCCGGCGAGCGGCCGGGGGGGAGTCGATCAGCCCCACCGAGTACCGCCTGAATGTTCTGCCCTTCGGGGGCTATGTCAAGATGCTCGGTCAGGAAGACCTGAATCCCGAGGCGATCAGCCCGGAGCCGGATAGTTATCAATCCTGTTCCCCATGGAAGCGGATGGTGGTCATCTCCGCGGGCGTGGTGATGAACCTGATCGCCGCGGCGGTTCTGTTCATTATCGTTTTCATGGTCGGGCTTCGCGTCGAACCGGCACGCATCGGCGCTGTCGAGCCGGGCAGCCCCGCAGCGATGACCACCGCGATCAACGCCCGCGAACTGGGGCTCTCCACGCCCGGGCTGCTACCCGGCGACCGAGTGATCTCCATCAACGGCGAGCAGCCACGCAGTTTCAACGACCTGATGCTCGCCACCAGCATGGCCGAGAAAGGCACTCGCCTCGAACTCTCGGTCGAGCGATCAGGTTACGACACGCCCCTGCACTTTCTGCTTGCCCCGCGTGTCGGTGCCGCCAGTGGCCTGCTCGAGATCGGCGTTGAGCCATCGCGGGCCGGTCGAATCTTTGATGGTAAAACCGCGGCGGAGCGCGACAGCATCGCCGAAACCGCCGCCGCCCTCGGGCTTCGGGGCGTGAAGGCGGGTATGACCCTTCTCTCGGTCAATGAACGCATCGCGAACGATGCCAATGACCTCTTCAGTGCGCTGCGTCAATCCGACGGCCGCCATGTCGACCTCGTGTTCTCGAGCGATTCGGGAGAGCAAGTCGCGTTCTCTCTTGTTCCACGCGCGCAACTCCAGTTCGATCATGCGCCTCTGGCGGATCGGACGGTGGCACCCGTCGAACACTTGCTGGGCCTCATGCCGGTCATGACGGTGGGGAACGCAACGCCCCGGGCCGTTGAGCAGGGCTTGCGCGACGGCGACCTCTTCGCACGAATCGGCGGCGTGGAGTTTCCGAGCATCGCGCAAGGAATCACCGAGATCCGAAACCACAAGGGTCGAACCATACCCGTGGTCGTTCTCCGCCGCGACGAGCGCGGCGAGTGGCACGAAGTCATCCTGCCCGCCGTCGCCGTTTCTGCGAAGGGTCAGATCGGGTTCGGGGTTGCCGACACGAGCGGAGATTCGGCGCTGATTGCCTTGCCCCTCCCTGTGCTCCGCAAGCCTGGGACCGAGACCGATGTTCGCCCCGCGGCCGCGCACGTGATCACCGCGCCCGGAACGAGAGTTCTTTCGGTGGATGATGAACCGGTGTCGGATTTCTCTTCTCTGCGCGCCGCGCTCTTGAAGTCGACACGACACGCGTACGAGATGCTGGCCGATACCACGACGGTGACCCTGCGGCTTCGCCCGCCGGCGAACGGTGTTCCATCCGAGTCTGTCCCGGCACGCTCTGTTGAATGGCGACTCTCCCGTTCGGACCTTGAAGCGCTGCACTCCCTGGGATGGACCGCCCCTCCGGTGGCGGGCCTCTTCGAGCCTGAGCAGATCGTGCTCCGAGCCGACTCGCCTCTCACCGCGTTATCGATGGGCCTCGCGGAAACCCGCCGTGTCATGCTGTCGACCTATATCACGTTCCTCCGCCTCTGGCAGGGGAGCGTGAAGGTTGAGCATCTGAAGGGGCCGGTGGGGATCGCCCACATCGGAACAATCATCGCCGGCCGGGGTGTGATGTGGCTTCTCTTCTTTCTCGCGCTCATCTCCGTCAACCTGGCGGTCATCAACTTTCTTCCTCTCCCGATCGTGGACGGCGGTCAGTTCCTCTTTCTTGTGTGGGAAGCGCTCCGTGGACGGCCCGCCCCGATCGCTGTACAGTCCGCCGCAACCCTGGTCGGGCTGGTCTTCATCGCGTGTGTGTTCCTTCTGGTGACCTACAACGACATCCGCAGTCTGTTGGGGCTGTGAACACGCGCCGAGATCAGCCTCTCACCACGCGCTGCGCAGCTCCGCCGCGATATCCTTCGCCAGACGCTGGATGGTTGCCTGCTGGCCCGTTTCGAGGCTCTCCCGAACACCAACGGCGGGGATGAACGAGTCCGTCGCGGTGTAGTTGCGGCGGCTCACCAGAGTCTTGCCGGACCGATTGTCCGTCCAGTCGAAGTCCACCGTCAGTTGCATCGCCAGTTCCTGGACCAGGCCGGTCTGCGAGCGCACCGACAGGCGCTTCATCTCCGCCGCGGTCAGGATACCGGACAGGCGGGTGTCGGCGGGCTCGTCGCTCGTGACCTTGAACGGTGTGGATGCCTGTATCTCCTTGACGATGGCTTCGGTGAGTTCAACTTCCAGCCCGGGCGTCCCGGTGTAGTTTTTGAATACTGGAATCACAACCGTTTTCACGCCCTTGTCGTACGTGGATTCAAAGGAGTAACCACGACGCGGGTCCGAGGCGCACCCCGCCACCAGCAGACACACCGCGGTCCAGAGGGCCGTCGTGGAGCGGATCACTTCGCTCCTTCCGCAGTTGGAACTGGATCCGCGGCTGGTCGGGGACCGGCGGGAGTTGCCGGCACGGTGCGGAGGGGCGATGCCGATGGTTGTGTCGGCCATCCGTTGGACTCGCACAGTTCCATGGCCTTCTCGGCGGCGACGGTGCGTGGGTAGGCTCGGATCAATCGCTGCAGCGTCATCTTTGCAGCCACCGGATCGCCCCGGGTGATGTACCATTGCGCCGTCGTGAGCCGCTGATCGGCCGCGGACTCCTCCAACCTCGCCACGAGCGCATCACTCATACCGGCCTTCTCGGCCTCGGCGGGGAACTCGGTCTGGAACTGCTCGATCTGGAATGAAGCCTCGACCAATCCCGTTGCGTCGTAGTGCGGCCCCTTGTACTGCGCGATATTGGCGTAGGCCCGACGTTGCATCGCTTTTTGACGGTGCGTGCTCCTTGGAAAGAGTTTCAGAAAGACATCGTAGGTTTCCTCGGCCATCCGAAGGTCTCGCTTGGAGTAGTAGTAATCCGCCATGGTGATGAGCGCATCCTCGGCGAGTTTGCTCCCGGCGAGACGCTCATTGATTCGCATGCAGATCTCTTCGGCGTAGGGGATGCCGCTGTCGACGCGGATACCCCATGTCTTCTTGCGTAGCCCGCCGAAATACATCTTCGCGATCGAAAGTTCCCGTTCAAGAGCACGAACAAAGAACTCGCTCCCGGCGAACTCCTTCGCCACACGCTCGTAGTCGCGCAGCGCTTCGTACTCATCCCTCTCCGCGAGAAGACAGTCCCCGCGCAGAAGGTAGGCCTCGGCGATGTGTTGATTCCGTTTCGCCTCGTTGGCCTCGATCCACGGGTCGAGCACCGCGCGGGCCTGACTCGCCTTGCCCTCGGCCAGCAACTGCCTCGCCTTGGCGATGGTCGCCGTGTCCTCGTTCAGGCCCGGATCGATCGATTTCGTCCATCCCTGGTCTGTCATCTCGAAGGTGGAGTGCTGGGCGCACACTGTTGCCGCCAGAACCGTGGAGATCGCCGCGGCGGGTACGAAACGGGTTGCGAAGGTCGATGCCATGGAGCAGGAGCGTATGGGCCTCGGTGCCGTTACGCCCAGGTCCGGACCATCTGCGGTCGCGTGTACGCAACCCGGAACCCGGCACGAACTGCGTTGCGGTGCGAGTCTGTCCCGGCCCGAACATCCATCTTCATCAGTTCGCATCCCCGCTCCCGCGCGATGCGAAGGCGGGCCGCGGTCAGCGCACGCTGGATGCCGCGCCTGCGATACGCGGGCAACACCGCCGCACCCGACAGGAGTGCCCCACGCCCCACGATCGACATCGTCGCCCCTCCCACGGGAACTCCGTCTACGGTCGCTGCCAGCAGAACGGAGTCGGCAAGAACGGCACGGACGCGTCCTCCGTCCACTGGGAACCGAACCGGCTCGCCACCGTCGGCGAACCCGGCACTCATCACGCGGCTTCATTCGGCGTGATCACTGGCCAATACAACGAAGGACGAAGATGATGCATGATCGATCGCCGCATCTTGCAGGTACAGATAGTTGACGGTCTCGAACGAGCCGATTCGGTAACCCCTTTCACCCAGGAGCGATACGAAGCCCGCATCGGCCAACGGGCACAGATCGATCACCAACGGTGAGGCCCGCACGCGGTGGAACGGTTCGACCGTGTCCCACTCGACACTCTCAAGAGGACCATTCAGGCCCACTCCTTTCACGCCGATGAACGGATCGCCCGAACCATAGAACAATGCGAATCCACCCCCCACGGCCATCGATCGGATCGGGAGGTGAGGGTGTAACCCGGCCGCAGCATCACAGAACGTTTGGCAGGAGGAGGCTTCAGCCCCTTCGAGTTCACGCGCCATGTCGAAATCGGGTGTTCTCGCCGTTCATCCGGTGCGGCGGCGTCGGAGAATGAGAAGCCCTGCACCCGCGATGAGCACCCCAGCCCCCGGCGCGGGCACGAGCAGCATGCGGTCATTGACGAGAACGCCCAGTTCCTGACCGCACGCCAACCCGGCCACGTTATCAAACTGCCAGTGGATCCCACCGTAAATGCGGCTCTGGCCCGCTTCGGCCGAGGCGTCCGCGAAACTCGTGAAACCGCGGGTAATGCCGGCCGAAGTCACGGAAAAACTCGCCGCATCACCGCCGAAATAATCGGACAATATCGTGGCCGCGACAGCGCTGAATGTGCTGTGGCCAGAGGTGTAGGCCGGGAAGGGAGGGGTGGCGATGAGGGACGTGAAGTTAACATCACCGATCGTGTCTGGATTCCCGTCATTGTCTCCTTCACGAATCCCGGTAATGGGCCGCCAATAGTTGAACGTGTATTTGCAATCCCAGGACACGACCGCAGCATCGGCCAGGCCGATACCAAGGAGGGCAAACAGGCGGGCGTTATCCTGCATGCTGTTGCCGCGGGCTAGGGCGACCTGGGATGCGATCTGGTTCCATTGTCCGGGTGGCGTTACCGTGCCACCGCCCGCGGCCCACATGCGTGCGATATCGGTCTGTTCCGCCGTGCGCTCCGCGCTTCCGATACCGCCCAGCCGGAAGACCTCGTCGTATGCCGCGGTGTATTCCGCGCTGCCGACCGCTGGTGGTGCCGGGGGACGGAGTTGAGAACTGCTGTCCATCGCGAACGGTCGAAGGTACTTCCAGTTGGGAAGTAGAGGGTTCGCGTTCGCGGGGGGCGTCGGCCGCCAATGTCCGACCTGATTGCCCGAGGGGTAGGAAACCACGAGAGTCGAGTTGTCGTTGCTCCTGAGGCTCAAGATGCCCGCCGCGGATTGCTCGCCCAGCGCGAGGCCCGCCGCCTTCCCGGGTCCATCTGGAATCGCCGAGAGTGAATCCGCCAACGCTGCTTCGATCTGTGTGCGGCGCGAGGGAAAGATGTGCCACATCACATCGTGCGCCGCCTTCGCCGCGGCCGCATCGGCCGAGGTGCCCGAGGGGTTGTCATAGACTCTGTAGTAACCCCGGTGTGTTGGGTTGACCGAGTTCACAGCGTCGTAGACGGCTGTGTGCATCATCGCCATCGCCCGACTGGCCATCGGCGGATTCATCGCAGTTGCAGACACGGAACTGAGCAGCGTGCTGTTCCAATCCAGCACCACATCGCTCGCCGCCGCCATGCCCGCGGTCACGACAAGTCCCTGCACCAACATCAAGTTTTGAATCTTGCTCTTCATGCATCGCCTCCTCCGGAAGCCCGGTGATGTCACGATACACGAAGATCCTGCACCATGCAAGGAAAAAATGTCGCAATCGCGGCACTCCACGCACACAAACCGAACCAATGGTCTTAACGAGGCTTACAATAAAGTGTGGCACCGATCAGTTCCCGCACATTCAGTGCCGTCGTGATCGGTGGAGGCCACGCCGGGGCGGAAGCAGCATGGGCTGCTGCCAATCTGCTATCCGCCGCATCGGGAGCATCACCCACGGTTGCGCTTGTGTCGCTCGATCCATCCAAGATCGGCGTCATGTCCTGTAACCCGGCAATCGGCGGGCTGGCCAAGGGTCAGTTGGTGCGCGAGGTCGACGCGATGGGCGGCCTGATGGGGCTCGCCACGGACGCGACTGGTATCCAGTTCCGTGTCTTGAACACGAGCAAAGGTCCCGCAGTCCACGGCCCGCGCGCACAATGCGACAAACACGCGTACGCCCAAGCCGTGCAATCTCTTCTCGCATCTCGCCCCGAGATTCGCGTCATAGCCGGAACAGTGGATCGGTTGATCGTGAAGCACGGGAGGATCATCGGCGTCGAGGTGGGTGGTCCCGCCGGCCAGTTCGTGCTGAACACCAATGCCGTGGTCCTCACCACGGGCACGTTCATGCGTGGCCTGATGCACTGCGGTGAGCGGAAGACCGAGGGCGGCCGGTTCGGCGAAGGCGCGGCGGTGGGCATCTCCGATGCGCTTCGTGACCTGGGCTTTGAGTTGGGACGCCTGAAAACCGGCACACCACCTCGGCTCAAGCGGGACACGATCGACTGGGACGGACTCGAACCGCAGTACGGGGACATCAACCCGACACCCTTCTCGGAGCTGACCTGCGGCCCGCCTCCACTCACGCAGGTCGAATGCCGTCAGACGCGGACCACGCCCGAGGCCCACGATCTCATCCGCGCGAACCTCCACCGCGCCCCGATGTACAGCGGACAGATCGAGAGCGCCGGCCCCCGTTATTGCCCGAGCATCGAGGACAAGGTCGTCCGCTTTGCCGACCGCGAGGCGCACGGCGTCTTTCTGGAGCCGGAGAGTCTTCGCGACGACTGGGTCTACTGCAACGGCATCTCCACCAGTTTGCCTCCAGATGTGCAGGACCGGATCGTCCATGCCATGCCCGGCTGCGAGCACGCGCACATCTATCGCTACGGCTACGCCGTGGAATACGACATGGTCCGCCCGCACCAGATCGCGGCGACGGGAGAGACCAAGATCGTCGCGGGGCTGTTCCTCGCGGGGCAGATCAACGGCACCAGCGGGTACGAAGAAGCCGCGGCCCAGGGCCTGATCGCGGGGATCAATGCCGCACGGCACGCGCTGGGACAGAGCGAGTTCACACTCTCACGCGATCAGGCGTACATCGGTGTGCTGATGGACGACCTGGTGACCAAGACGCCCGTGGAACCGTACCGGATGTTCACAAGCCGGGCCGAACACCGCCTGCTCCTGCGTGCCGACAACGCGCCCGACCGGCTCACCCCGATCGCGGCGGAGTTGGGCCTGCTGAACAACCCGATGGGCAGGAAACGGCTGGAACAGTTGGAGCAGAAGCACCTCGCGATGAAGGAACTCCACGGGTTGATCGATCAGGCCCGCGTCGACGGCGAACCACTGGCGAAACTCATCCGTGCCGATGTCTTCACGCTCGATGATCTGCAGCGCGCCCTCCCCACTGGCCCGGACAACCGCGCCGCCCGCTCGACCGTTCTGGCCGACCGCCGCTACGAGGCCTACATCGCGCGCCAGCGGGCGGAGATCCGACGTCACGCGGAGATGGAGCACCGCCGCCTTCCCGATGCTGTGGACTATCTCTCGTTGCCGCACCTTCGAACCGAAGCCCGGCAGGCGTTGCACCGTTTCCGGCCGCGCACGTTCGGGCAGGCGGGGCGGCTGGAAGGCATCACCCCCGCCGACCTTACGCTCCTGGCGGTGCTGATGAGCACTCGCTGACCGCGTACGGATCATCGCATCGGGTGCAGGCCGCGGGACTCGCGCCGTTCATTGACGCGCACCAACGCGGGAGGGTGGTCTTTCAGGAGTTTGACGAGTTGACTCAACGAGCACGAGAGCCGCAAGGCCGCCCGCTTGATGTCTTCGCCGCACGCATGAATCACGTCCATCGCCTCCGCGAGTAGCGCCGGGTAATCCGCGTGCTCGGGATTGCACGTGATGATGCCGGTGCCCGAATCGGGGCAGCGGCGAAGCCACAGATCGCTGCGCACTTCACCGATGGGCACAGGGATCCGGACACGCACCGCGAGAGCCAGACGCAGCCGCGTGACGGCCATCCGTTTATTCTCCTCCGCGCTGCGGCGCTCCCCCGCATGAGATTCGATCCCCGTGGGCGAGTGCGTGATCCAGACCAACGTCTCAACCTTGTTGCGGTGCTGACCGCCCGGGCCGGTACCCCGTCCGCGTCCCCAGTCGCACTGCGCGAGCAGCACATCGGTCGCAAGGGCCGCCGGGTGGGGCGGAGGCGTGTAGATGTACTCGTGCAGCGTGTTCATGAACTCACACGATGGAGGAGGGATCGGCCCGCAGAGCGAGGTCACTGGCCCCGCGATCCCGGATCAGATGACTCCCTAACCCGGCGATCATCGCCGCGTTATCCATGCAGAACTCCAGTCGGGGCAGAAAGACCGGAACGGCTCGGGAAGCACCGAACGCGCTGAGTTCGCGCCGCAGCAACGCGTTGGCTGTCACCCCTCCGCCTGTACAGACGCCGCGGTACGAGTGAACTTCGGCGGCCCGTTCCAGTTTGAGCATCACGGCCCGCACGGCCGCGCGTCGGAAACTCGCGGCGAGGTCTCGCCGACGCGCCTCGGTCAGAGGGGGCGCGGCACGGCCCTTGGGTCCGGGCACGCCGCGCACCGCGTAGAGCATCGCGGTCTTCAATCCGCTGAACGAGAAGTCGAGCGATCCGGGCGCGATGCGGCTGATAGGCAGTTCCGTCATGCGATCATCGGCCCCATCCTGCTCTGCGAGCCGGTCGAGGTTTGGTCCGCCGGGGTAAGGCAGACCCAGGAGCGTCGCGGCCTTGTCGAATGCTTCGCCGAGCGCATCGTCGATGGTTGCTCCCAAACGCACCAGGCGAGTCCACGACTCAAGTCGATACAACGAAGTATGCCCCCCGCTGACCACCAGCCCCAGGGCTGGAAATGGAACATCACCGAGGTCTTCCTGCCCCCGCAACACCCCGGAGTACAGGTGCGCGTGAACGTGGTCAACGCCGATCAGTGGTTTGCCCAGACTCCACGCCAGGGCCTTGGCCGCGGTCACGCCTACAAGGAGGGATCCGATCAGACCCGGACGATGGCCGACAGCCACGGCGTCGATCATGCCCAGGCCCGCGCCCGCTTGAGCCAATGCTTCGCGTACGACGGGGAGGATGCGTTCGACGTGGGCCCGGCTCGCTATCTCGGGCACGACGCCGGCGTACTCCTCGTGCAACGCGGCCTGTGAGGCAACAATGTTGGAAAGAACACGCCGACCGTCCTGAACGACGGAGGCCGCCGTCTCATCGCACGAGGATTCGATGCCGAGGATCAGCATCGGTTACTTGACGCCGTCGGCGGGCTTGGCGGGCGGGGGCGACTGGTTGCGCTTTTTCACATCGGCATCGAAGAGGTACCGCTCCAGGTTGTTGCCCGTGATGTCGAGCACGGCGACAACGTTGCCGTCCTTGTCGCGGATCTCCATGACCCCGCCCGAAAGGTCCACTTCGTTGGTCCAGAGGTCGGGGGCGGTGGGTTCCGACCCGCCCGCGGCGGACTCCAGCGCGTCGATCCGCTTCTCGTTGCGTGCAAGCTCACGGAGCAATCGTTCACGGTATTGATTGGCACGGAAGAGTTCCGCGCCGGCGATCCGGCCCGCCTGGGCTTCCTTCTCGCCAACCGCCTCCCATGAACCCGTGTCGACTTTCAAGGCCACGGCCCGTACCGCCGCGGCGAGTTGCTTGTCCTTGAGCGCCGCGAGAATGGAATCTCCCTCGGACCAGTTGACCACGGGCTGATTGTCCGCCGCGGTCTCGCCGGACTCCTGGCTGTGGCGGAGAACTTCCTCGCGGCGACGGACTTCGAGCATGGCCACGGTCTCTTCATCGGTCATAGGTACATAGAACCCATCGGAAGGATCAACCCCCCACGCCGGAGAATCGTCCTTCCGCGTGATGCTCCTTCCGCTGGGAAGGTAATACCCCTGCTCCGTGATCTTGAGTTCGCTGCCCCGACCGCTGGGGAGTTCGATGACGCTCTGCACGCTTCCCTTGCCGAAGGATCGCGTTCCGACGATGATGGCACGGTTGTTCTCCGCGAGGGCGCCGCTGAGCACCTCGCTGGCGGAGGCGCTGGCCCCGTTGATAAGCACGGCGATGGGAAAATCGGGCAGCGTACCTTCCGGCTTGGCGCGGGTGATCTTCTCCGCGTACGCACGGCCGCGGGTGGAGACGATGACCCCCTTCTCGAGGAACAGGTCGGCGATCGCTTCGGCCTCGCTGAGCAGGCCGCCGGGATTCCAGCGGAGGTCGAGGACAAGCCCGTTGAGTTTGCCCCCGTCCGCTCCCATGCTCACGAGCGCCTGCTCAACTTCAGCGGCGCACTTGGGCGTGAACTGCGTGAGGCGGATGTAGCCGATGCGTCGGGCGGGATCGATCATGAAGTCCCACGCGTTGGGGTCCGCGGCGGATCGGTGGAATCCTTTCACGCTTCGCGTCTTGATCCGGTCGCGCACGACGGTGATCTCCTGCCGGACCCCCTTGCGCTCGATGGTGAGCACGACGGGTGTCTTCGGCTCGCCCATCAGGAGGTCGATGCAGGCATCGACGCTCAGGTTCTGTGTGGACTTGCCGTCAATCGCGACGACCCGATCATCGGCCATGAGTCCGGCGCGGAAGGAGGGGCTGTCTTCGAGCGGAGAAATAATGGTGAGCCAGCCGTCGATCACGTTGACGGACGAGCCGATCCCGACGTACTCGCCGGTCAGGCTCTTGTTGAACTCTCGCTTGTCGCTCGCCGGGACATAGACGGTGTAGGGGTCGTTGAGAGCCTCGACCATCCCCTTGATCGCCCCTTCTCGGAGGGCGCTCTCATCGGGAGAGTCGACGTACTTGGTCGTGATGGCGTGCTTGACCTCGATCAGTTCATCGAAAAACTTGTAATCATCCGCTGTGACGCCCAGCCGGTGCGAGGCGGCGAATGTCGCCGCGAGGCCGGTGATGCCGAAGATCCCAAAGAGCATGTTCTGTCGCTTCGCCACGGTAATGACTCCAAGCCCGCCGGCCGTCGGCACACGAGCGCACCCCTTCGGAAAGGGTAGGTCGGTTGCCGCCCGATTGATCCGCGTACATCTTTCTGAATCTCGGGCCATCGGCGCTGGCGCCTATCGGCGGCCCAATCGGTAACGGCCCCCGGCCCGCAGCCCGCACTCCACTCTCGCCCGAGCGGTGGTACTCTCCGCTATGCGCAGACCCATCACTCTCTTCACCGGCCAATGGGCCGACCTTCCGCTTGAATCCCTCGCCGAGATGGCCGCGGACTTCGGTTACGATGGCCTCGAACTCGCCTGCTGGGGCGATCACTTCGAGGTGGATAAGGCCCTGTCCGACGATGCCTACTGCAAGTCCAGGTGGGCCATCCTGGACAAGCACCGCCTGAAGTGCTTTGCGGTGAGCAATCACCTCGTTGGCCAGTGCGTATGCGATCCGATCGATGCACGCCACAAGGCGATTCTTCCGTCTCGTGTCTGGGGCGACGGCTCGCCCGAAGGGGTTCGCCAGCGAGCCGCAAAGGAAATGATGGATACCGCCCACGCCGCGGCGAAACTGGGGGTCAAGATCGTCAACGGATTCACCGGGTCCTCGGTGTGGCACAAGTTGTATTTCTTCCCCCCCACGTCCGCGGCGGAGATCGAGGCGGGGTACAAGGACTTCGCGGCGCGTTGGAACCCGATCCTCGACGCGTTCGATCGTTCACGCGTGCTCTTCGGGCTGGAAGTACACCCGACGGAGATCGCCTACGACATCCATACGGCACGGCTGGCCCTGGAAGCGCTCGGGAACAGACCGACCTTCGGATTCAACTTTGATCCTTCCCATCTGATCTGGCAGGGGATCGACCCGGTGAAGTTCATCGACGCTTTCGCGGGGCGCATCTATCATGTTCACGTCAAGGATGCCGCCCTGCGTCTGGACGGGACGAACTCCATCCTCTCAAGCCATCTCTCGTTCGGCGACCCGCGACGGGGGTGGGACTTCCGTTCACCTGGGCGTGGAGATGTCGAATTCGAGGAGATCATCCGCGCTCTGAACCACGCCCAGTACCACGGTCCGCTGAGCGTTGAGTGGGAGGACTCCGGCATGGACCGCGAGCAGGGCGCGAGAGAGGCCTCGGCCTTTGTGCGGAATATGGATTTCGAGCCGTCGAGGGTCTCCTTCGATGCGGCGTTCGAAAAAGAGCCGTGACAGCGGCCTGACGCGTCCGCTCCCGGTCGAACCCTGATCCGGCGTCCGGGCGCATCGGACTTGACCGGCGGCGGATTGGGTTGAACACATCGACGCAGAAACCGGCTTCATGGGCGATGATCGTCAACCATCGAGTGCCCCGAGCCTCCTGATGGAACGGCCGCCCTGTACTCCGCCGCGGTGCGGCTGTGCTCCATCAGGGTGTTGCCGAGAATGCTCAGCACGACAACGCCGCCGGCGGAAACCACCGCGGCGACCTGGCGGGAGCGGAACGGTGCCTGAACAATCGGCTCGGCGGACTCATCGGCCTGCTCGAGCATCGGTGCGAAGGCGAGCCTCAGGTAGTAATAGGCCGCGACGGCCGAGTTGATGCCGAGGATGATGACCAGCGGAATCTCACCAGCGCGGATCGCGCTGGTGAAGAGCGGCAACTTACCGAAAAATCCAAGGAGCGGGGGCAACCCAAGCAAACTGAGGCTGCACAGCACCATGGACCAGCCGAGCGCGGGATGGGTGACGCACAAACCACGGAGGTCCGTGACGGTTTCTATTTCACGGGGTTCCCCGTCTCGTCCGGGAGCGCGCTCGAGCGCGGCGAGCACGGCGAAGCAACCGACATTCATGACGCCGTAGCAGAGCAGGTAGAAGAGAACGGCGCTGACACCGCTTCCCGTGAACGATCCGTCGCCGGGTCCGACGATCACACCCACCAGCATGTAGCCCGAGTGCGCGATGGAGGAATACGCCAGGATCCGTTTCACGGAGACCTGCATGAGGGCCAGGACATTGCCGACTGTCATGGTGAGCGCGGCGATCACCCACAGCGTCAGGCGGAGGACTTCGGGCAACTGCGTTCCACCCGCACTGGACTTGACCACCGAGAGCGGTTCGGCCGATGGGCCGAAACTCCATCCCACGGTGGCGCACAGAAGGAGAATGGTCAAAAAGCCCGCCGTCTTGGGAACAAAGGCAAGGAAAGCGCTGACCTGCGGCGCGGCGCCTTCGTACACGTCGGCGGTGTAGAAATGCATCGGCACCGCCGCGATCTTGAAACAAACCCCGATGACCGAGAGCAGCAGGCCCGCCATGCCCAGCGTGCTCACGCCATGAGCGGCAAAGTGCGAGGCGATGGCGTTGAGATTGGTGGTGCCGGTCGCGCCGTAGAGGAGAGCGAAACCGTAGAGGAACGTGGCCGCGCCGAGCGCCCCGAGGAAGAAGTACTTGACTCCCGCCTCTCTCCCGCGCACCTTCGCGGTGGAGATGACAACCATGATGTACGTCGGCAAACTCGTGAGTTCAAGGGCGAGGAAGAGCCAGATGAGATCATCGGCATCGGCGCACAGCATCAGGCCCGTGAGTGAGAAGAGAAAGAAGGAGTAGAACTCCGCCCGATTGCTCCGCAGCGGATCGAACACCCTGACACCCCGGACAATCTCCTCTTCCTCGCGACGATCCACCGTGCCCGCCGCAAGCAGCAGGAGCAAAAGCCCGACAATGCCGATCAGCGGCTTGGCGAATCCTACCAGATTTGGCAGGAGTTGCTGAGCCGCGGACGCGGGCAGGGATTCGACATCCGGAGAGAAGCCGATCGATAAAAGCGTCGCGGCGAGCAATCCCACTCCGGCAACGAGCGCCGCCGCCTTGCGGCTCGCGTAGCGTCGCGACAGGCCGACGATCATGACGATGCACGTCGCGGCAAAGAGGGCGATCTCGGGCCAGAGAAACTGGAGGCGGTCGGTCACTGGGCGGCCTCCTCTTTCGCGGCGGTGGTCATCGCGGAGGGTTCGACGGTCGATCTCGCGGCGTTCACGGTCATCACCACGCTCTTCACCGGCTCGGAGAGTGCGTCGAGGGCGGGCTTGGGGTACACGCCCAAGGCGATGCACAACACCGCGAGAGGAATCAGCACGCCCACTTCACGCCCGCAAAGATCCACGGGAAGAGCCGAGTGCGCCGAATCTCCATCGTGAGCGTGATCATGTCCCTTCGGTTCGACCAACGGGCCCCACACGATTCTGCCGACCATGTACAGCAGATACATGGCGGCAACGATCATGCCGATGCCCGCGATAGCGGCGAACCAGGGGCCGAGGTTGCCGGGGGTCGCGCCCGGCACGGCGGCTCCGGCGGAGCCCCACAACCCCTGATCGAGCGCTCCCTCCGCGGTGATACCCGTCGCGCTGCCCCACGCGGTGCTGGCCTGGAATGCACCGAGCAGGCACAGGAACTCGCTCACAAATCCGTTGAGTCCGGGCAACCCCACCGAAGCCATGGTAAAGAAGACCATGAAGGTCGCCCACACCGGCATCCTGGCGGCCAATCCGCCGAGTTCCTTCATCGATCGGGTGTGGTAGCGCTCATAGATCATGCCGATCAGGAGGAACAAGGCCCCGGTTGAGAGGCCGTGGTTGATCATGTACAGGATCGAGCCGCTAATCCCCGCGTGGTTGAGCGCGAAGAGTCCAAGGATGCAGAACCCCAGGTGCGCCACCGAGGAATAGGCCACGAGCTTCTTCACGTCCGTCTGCACCCAGCAGATCAACCCGCCGTACAGAATGCCGATGACGCACAGCACGCCGATGAGGGGCGCGTACTCGACAACCGCGACGGGGCAGAACGGCAGGCAGAATCGGAAAATCGCGTAGGTGCCCAGTTTCAGAAGCACGCCCGCTAGGATGACCGAGCCGGCGGTGGGCGCCTCGGTGTGGGCGAGAGGCAGCCAGGTGTGCACCGGGAATAAGGGCACCTTCACGGCAAAGCCGGCGAGCAACGCCAGAAGGACCCACGCCTGTTGCCGACCGGACATCAACTGCGCCGCCTGCTCCAGCGTGGCGATGTCGAAGGTCCACTTCCCGAGTTTGGGGAACGTCTGCCAGAGTTCGGCACCGACGGCGTTGATGACCGCGGGCGAGAGATGGCTGTTGAACCAGGCGACATACACCAATCCCGCCAAGGCGATCACGGAGCCGGTGAAGGTGTACAGGAAGAACTTGATCGCGGCCTTTTTGCGGTTGGTGGAACCGTACAGGCTGATGAGGATGAACATCGGCACGAGCGTGAACTCGAAGCAGATGTAGAACAACACCAGGTCACGCGCGATAAAGACGCCCGTCATCGCGGCCTGGAGTATCAGGAGCCAGGCGTAATACGTCTTCACACGATCCGTGATGGCGGTGGCGGACGCCTGGACGCAGATCGGCCCCAGGAGGGCTGTCAGAGCCACGAGCATCAGCGCCACGGAGTCAACCGCCATGGACAGATTGATACCCAGGTGACTCAGCCAGGAGAACTCGCACGCGAGTTGAAAACCCGGCTCTCCCCAGCGGAAGACCAGCATCGCGGCCAGCGCCCCCACCAACGCTACCAGCGTGCCGAGCAGGGCGATGGTCCTCGCCCTGGCGGCGGGGGCCGCCGCGATCAACAGCGCCGTTGCCAACGGCACAACGACCAGCATCGGAAGGAGCAGCGGGGGGCGGCTGTCGAGCGCGGCATCGGCCTGCGCGACCGTGGGGACGAGTTTGGCAACGGAATAGAGCATCAGTTCGTCACCAGAAAGACGATCAGGAGAATAACCGCCAGGCCGCCGGCCATGCCGAACGCGTAGCCGTGAAGTTCGCCGCTCTGGCTCGGACGGATCAGTCGCCCGATCCCCTTCGGCAACCAGCCCAGGGCATCGACGATCCCGTCGACCAGGTATTGATCGATTATGTGAAAGAGATGTGCCAGAACCAGCAGCGGCTTGCGGATCAGGAAGTCATAGAACTCGTCAACGTACCACTTGTGCTTCGCCCAGTTCGCCAGCGGCCCCGCCGCGGGAAGCCATGAATCGGCTCTGGAGTGTGTTGCGCTCGTACGGCCTGCGTAATGCAGGAAGTACGCGATGGCCATCCCGATCAGCGCGACGAACCCGGAAACCCACATCATCGCCTTGTGCGCATCGAATCCGAAGAAGGTGGCGTGAGACCGGGGTTCGCCCGGCGCGGGCTTGTGTGCGGCGAACTGGTACATCGCCGCGTCGTGGTGAGGGTCGTACGCGGCTGACGAGGCGTCCATCATCTGGCCGATGTACCCCAGGTGACTGGGGTGTGATGTCCCCTTGATGGGCCAGAAGGCGGCGAAGGCCGCGATGGTCAGGATCACGAGGACGGTATTGATGGCCCATCCGGGAGGGTGCGGGTGGAAATCGTGTGTTCCGTGCGACGCACCGGACTTTTCCCCATGAGCGTGCTGATCGTGTGCATGCCCGTGGTCGGCGTGCCCTTGATGCTTGTCGTCGTGCTGGGCGTGAAGTTCCTCGCCCGGCTCGTAGGACTGCGGGCCGACAAAGACCCGGAAGTAGACACGGAAGGTGTAGTACGCCGTAAGGCCCGCCGTGAGCAGGAGAATCCAGGCTACACCCTGCATGGACGGGTTGGCGAAAGCCTCTCCGAGGATGGTGTCCTTTGACCAGTAACCGGCGGTAATCACCGGAAAGCCGATCAGGTTCAGGCTGCCCACCAGCATGGCAACATTCACGATCCGCCAACCGGGCATGGAGCCGACGCCGCTGAGTTTGCGGAGGTCCAACTGCCCCGCGAACCCGTGCATGACAGCGCCGCAGGCCAGGAAGAGCATTGCCTTGAAAACAGCGTGCGTGAAGACATGGGCGGCGGCACCCACGCTGGTCAGCACACCCAAGCCGGCGAACATGTAGCCCAACTGGCTCACCGTGGAGTAGGCCATGATCCGCTTGATATCGAACTGGGCCATGCCGATGGTCGCCGCGAGCAAGGCGGTCAGCGCCCCCACCCAGGCCACCGTCGGCATGGCGTACTCGGAGATGAGGAAGAGCGGATAGGTGCGGGCGATAAGGAAGACACCGGCGGTCACCATCGTCGCCGCGTGGATAAGGGCCGAGACGGGCGTCGGGCCTTCCATCGCGTCGGGCAGCCAGACGTACAGCGGCAACTGGGCGGACTTGCCGAACGCGCCGATCATGAGCAGCACCGCGATGAGTTGAGCTACCAACGGCACTTTCTCGATTTCGCCCGCCGAGACCGCCTTGGTGTACACGGCGGCCTGGGCGAACATCTCCTTGTACTCCACCGTGCCGAAGTGAACAAAGCAGAGCATGATGCCCAGGGCGAGGAAGAGATCGCCGATACGGTTGACGATGAATGCCTTTTTCGCGGCCGCGACGGCGCTGGGCTTTTTGTAAAAATAACCGATGAGCAGGTACGAGCACAGGCCGACTCCTTCCCATCCCAAGTAGAGAAGGACAAGATTGTCGGCCATGACCAGGCAAGCCATCGAGAAGACGAAGAGGCAGAATGCCGCGAAGAAGCGGCAGTAGCCCGCGCCCGCCTCATGGCTCATGTATTCACTTGCGTACAACGCGATGAGCGTTGCCAGACCGGTGACAAAGAGCATCCACAGGCACGTCAATCCGTCCAGGTAGAATGCGAAGTTCGCTGTGAATGATTGACCCGGCCCGCTCCCCCACGACCAGGTGATCCATTGGAACACCGTCGTGATCTGTGTGCCCTGCACCGTGCTGTACATGGCCGCCGTGACGGCGAACGAAGCCGCCAACAGCCCCACGGTAATCCACGCGGGAAGTTTTGACCTGACACGGAATACGGCGCACAAAGCGCACAGAACAAAGCCCGCCAATGGCAGGATCGGGATCAGCATCGCGTACCACGGACCCGACGCGGCAGCCCCGGCTGCGGTCACGCCCGCGGCGCCGTCGTGCATCGCCGTCAGGCTCCATATCGCGTCGCCGAGGATGGTTGAGGTCGTGTTCAAGTCAGTCTCAGAATCTGGCGGGTGACTTCGCGCAACTCATTCATGAACGCGGACAAAAGGCTGGAGGGGCTAGCCCCTCAGATCCTTCCACTCGCTCGCGTCGAGCGTTTCCTTCCGTCGGAAGAGGAGTACCACCAATGCGAGGGCCATCGCCGCTTCCGCCGCGGCGACCGTCAGCACAAAGATCACAAACGTCTGTCCGGAGAAATCGAGGTGAAACCGCCCGAAGGCAACAAACGCGATCCCCGCCGCCTGGAACATGAGTTCCGTGCAGAGGAACATGATGATGAGATTGCGCCGGGTGAGGAACCCGATCAGACCGAGGATGAACATCACCGCCGAGACCACCAGGTAATGGGCCAGCGTGGCGCTGTGCATCGGCTGCGGAAAGCCGGACTGGGCCAGCGTGTGAAGCAGCGGGTTGGAGAGGATCATGCACTCCCTCCGGCTTCTTCACCGCGGGCAAGTCTGGCCGCGTGCCTCATCTTCTCCTCTTCGTCGATCTGCACCTGTTTTCGGCTCAGAACCACCGCACCGAGCATCGCCATGAGCAGGATGATGCCCGCGATCTCGATCGATCCGGGGTGGTCACGCATGAGATTGAACCCGAGGTAATCGGCGTTGGTCGGCGTGAGCCCATCGGGCAGTGCGATGCTCCGCTCTCCATCGGGTGTAATCACCCGAACCGTCAGTCCGTCCTCGCTGATCATGGCGTGGCCGGTCTCGTCGTGTGTCCGGATGCGCGACCCACCGGGCAATGTTCCCGCATTCCGCAAGGCGGCTTCTATTTTGCGTGGCATGGCGGCGAGGGTGTCACGCTCCGAAACGGAGGGTGGGGGTGACCAGCCCGTGGGCCCTCGGAACATCATCGTGGTGAGGATGGCGAGCAAAAGGAACCCGACCACGCTCGCGCCGATTGGCTCTCGGGCCGCCGCGTCGTAGTCCGCGAGCACTTCAACCTGTTCCTCGCCGGGCGACTGGGTCGCGAGCATGATGACGAACAGATAGGTAATGAGGATCGCGCCGGCGTAGACGATGACCAGCGCAAAGGCCATAAACTCCGCCGAGAGGATCAGGAACAGGCCCGACGTGGCCACAACTGTCAGAACGAAATACAAGGCCGCGTACACCGGGCGCGGGTGGGTGATGACCCTCAGGGCAGCACCCAGCGCCACCACCGAAAAGACATAAAAATAGATGTTGGGAAGATGCTCCGGGTTCTTCAACCCCAGGAAAAGCATCGCCAACCCACCGATGGCCCCGGCCAACAGCCCTCCAAAGACCTGCGGCGAGACCCCCTTCCGCGGCAATGCCAGGCAGACTCCCGCCGCGCCAAGCACGCACAGGAGGTACAGGATGGAAGGATTGATGATCTGGTCCAAGTGAAAACCCGCACTACCCACACCGGAAGGCACCGCCGCCGGGAGGCGACAACTCCGAACCGGAAAGAGGCGGGAGGGTAGAAGCGCTGGCGCGCCGGTTCAAGGATTCACGATCCCGCGGGCTCCGATCCGCTGCAGCGGCCAAAGCACGGCCGACAGCGATCCGAGAATCAAGCGTTTGGTCGTCCGCCTCCCGATTCGCACGCTGGTATCGCCGCACTCGAAAGCGACCGTCGATTGTGCGGATAGCCATGGCCGCCCAGCCCCCCCCGCGGTCATTACACTTGACCATGCCGTGCATTTACCTCACGCTTGTCATGGCCGTCCTGTTGACACTCGCACCGGCCTGGGGTCGCACGGACGTTCCCCCTGACTCCGGCCCTCCGACCCGTGAGCAGATCATGCGCACCCAGGTGGGCAAGCAGTTGGAATGGGTGCTGCGATCCATCAACGAGCGCGCTGTCACCGAGACAGAAGGTCGGTTCACCCCGCGGTTTCTGGAGCAGTTCACGATCGAGGAGGTGCGAAAGCGGCTCTCAACCCTGCGTGATGAGGCGTTCAAAGGGGAGACGGTTACGCTGGTTCGACATGAGGTCGATCCCCGACCAGACGCCATGTCGTGCATCATCGGCAACGAGGAGGCGGATCGATTTCTGAGCCTGATTCTCTCGGTGAACGAAGAAACAGGGCAGATCGCGGGGATGCTCTTCGCCATCGCGGGCGGGGCCGGAGGCGAG
Source organism: Phycisphaerales bacterium UBA2402 (assembly GCA_002343715.1). Classification (GTDB taxonomy): domain Bacteria; phylum Planctomycetota; class Phycisphaerae; order Phycisphaerales; family UBA1924; genus UBA2402. Next base: position 143,216 of record DDSA01000167.1, read on the forward strand.
GGGGGCGCTCAATGGGACGCGTTGGAAGGGAACCTGGGTAAGATCCAGGGAGGGGTCTGGTTCGGGGCGTACCAAGTTCTGATCGATAACCCCGGAACGATCCGTGCTGACGCGAGCGTGGACCCGGTGTACGAGTTCGGTTGGCGCAAGTGGCTGAACATTTCGCATGTCTCGAGGGCGTGGGTCTTCGGCACGGTGGCGACGCTGCTCGCTGATGGCCGCGTGCATCTCACCGATGATCTGAAACAGGCCGACGGGCAGTCGTTCTCACTGGCCGATGCGATGGCGAGGAGCGCGGCGGGCGACGCGACAGCGACCGATGCGTTACTCCGGTTTGCCGGGCGATCTGATGTCGAACGATATCTGCGCCTGTGTACCGAGCGGCCCGAGAAGAGCCTGCCCTTCCTGACGCAACGCGAGAACGCGCTGCTCAAATCTCCGGGCAACAAGGAACTGCTCACGGCGTACGCGGCGGGAGACGAGGATGAACGGCTCGATATCCTTTCGGAAAAAGGCCGTCTACAGAGAGCGCTGGAGGACACGGCGGGCGCAACCGATTGGAAAGAGCCGAGCGAGATCGGCCGCGTTGGCTGGTTCGCCAGTAATCGAGAGGCGGCGTATGCCCTGGCGAAACTGCACGCGTTCGGTCAGCGCCCGGGGATGGATTCCTTCGCGCGGGCTTGGAAGGCCCAGACGCCGAAGATCCGGATGGAAGGGGTCGAGCGGGAGGCGATCACCTTCGATCCCACAATCTGGACGAACGTGGCGTTTCTCGGCGGTTCGGAACCCGGCGTGGCCAGCCTGGCGTGGTTGCTCACGCGGGATGATGGCAAGGTCTACGCACTCGTGATGACCTGGAACAACGTGGAGAGGCCGCTGGAAGACGAGAAGTTGTACGAGTTAGCGAAGAAAGGCGTGGAAATTCTGGAGCGAGACGGAAAACCGGGGAAGAACCCCGGTGAAGTGAACAACGTTCCTAATGGCGACAAGTGACTCCAGATCCTAATATCCTTCCGGCAATGCCGGACAACTCCAAGTCCACCATGCGATCTCTGGGCGAGTTCTTCGGTCACATCCTGAAGGGCGTGCGGTCGCAACCACAAAAACGCGCACACACACTGGTTTCCAAGCAGGTTCAAGAGGAGCGGCGGGATGAGGGGAAGGTCACCCTCCGCCGCACCATTATCGAAGAAATCGAAGTCAACCAGAAGCCCCCGCGGGGTTCCTGAATTCCCGGGCTTGTGGTGTTACACACCTGTGACCGACCCCCGGCCGCGGCGTGCGTCTGATTCATCGTCCGCGACCGTCGCGCGTGGCTTCGGTTTGCGGCAATGGAGACGCAACACATGAACCGAACTTCACGTAGGCTTGCCTTGCCGTTTGTATCCGGACTTGCCTTGACACTCGCCGCGGCCTGCCCGCCCGGAGATACGCCAGCCGCCGCGGGGACATCGATGGGGCTGGTATCGGGCGATCCGCCCTCGCCAACTCCGCTCGATGGGCACAAACCCAGCGTGCAAATCGCCATCCTGCTGGATACAAGCAATAGCATGGACGGGCTGATCGCCCAGGCCAAGAGTCAACTCTGGTCAATCGTCAACACACTGGCCACCGCGAAGCACAAGGGGGTACGCCCATCACTTCAGGTCGCGCTGTACGAGTACGGGAAGAGTTCCCTCCCCTCGGGTGAAGGGTTCCTTCGTCAGATTCTGCCTCTGACGACTGACCTGGATGAAGTCTCGGCCCAACTCTTCGCGTTGACTACCAACGGGGGTGAGGAGTATTGCGGCCATGTGATCGACGCCGCGACGAAAGGCTTGCTCTGGAGCGATCGTTCCGATGACCTGCGGTTCATCCTCATCGCGGGCAATGAGCCTTTTACCCAGGGTGGCATCGATTACCGACACTCCATCCCCATGGCGGTCAAGAAAGGGATCGTGATCAACACCATCCATTGCGGGAACGAGCAGGTGGGCATCGAGACCAACTGGAAAGACGGTGCCCTGCTGGGCGAGGGAGCGTACTCGTTCATCGACACCAACGCCGCGGCGGTCCACATTCCCTCACCCTACGACGCCCAGATCACCACGCTGAGCAACGCACTCAACAAGACATACCTCGGCTACGGATCACAGGGCTTGGCGATGGCCGAGCGTCAGTCGGCGCAGGACAGCAATGCCGCTTCTGCGGCCCCTGGAGCCGCGGTGCAGCGGGCGCAGACCAAGGCGGGGGAGCAGTATCGCAATGTGCACTGGGACCTTGTAGACGCTGTAAAGGAGAAGGTGGTGAGTCTCGCGACAGTGGATGCCGACGAACTTCCCGAAGAGATGCGTGGGATGACCGTCGAGCAGCGCGAGGCCCATGTCCGCAAACTGGAAACCGAGCGAGTGAACATCCAGCGTCAGATCGGTGAACTCAGCCGCAAGCGAGAGGAGTTCGTGGCCTCCGAGCGTGCGAAGCACCAGAACAGCCAGGCGCGAACGCTCGAGGGCGCGGTGATCGGGGCGCTCCAGACCCAGGCCAAACGCAAGGGCTATGAGTTCGACCCGCCCGCGGCGGGTCGGTGATCGCGAATCGTGCCCTTGCCACCCCCACCCCGCACGGCACCGCGGCGCGGCAACCCTCAGGACCGAACTCATACGCTTGACGCGTGACAGACCCGCCCAGATTTCTCTGGACCAGCGATCGGACGCTGCGCGTCGAACTGGCCGATGCGATCAGTGATGACGCGACGACGTCGGTACGCGCGGTGCTGTACCGCGTGCGTTCCTTGGGTATCACCGGGCTGCAGGATGTCACCCCCGCGTACACAACGCTTATGCTGACGTTCGATCCGCTGCTCGTCGATGAGTCCAGCGCCGAGCGCATGGTGAGCGAGGCCCTGGCCGGATTCGCCGCGGATCCGCCCCGTCCGGATCGAACGATCGAGATCCCGGTCTGCTATGGTGGCGAGTTCGGCCCGGACCTCGCCGATGTCGCCGCGATCCATGGTTTGACCCCGGAGCGGGTCATCGAGTTGCACACCGGCACCTCGTACACGGTGGCGTTCCTGGGTTTCGCGCCGGGGTTTGCGTACCTCGCGGGTCTGCCGGCGGAACTGCACACCCCTCGCCTCTCCGCGCCGCGTGCCAGGCTGCCTGCCGGGAGCGTTGGGATCGGGGGCGGACAGACCGGCGTGTATCCGCGGCCGAGTTCGGGAGGGTGGCGGATCATCGGGCGGACGCCCCTGGTCCTATTCGACCCGATACGAGCCGAGGCGTCGTTGCTCCGCATCGGTGACGCGGTGCGGTTCAAGCCGATGAGCGCTTCAGAGTTTGCAGCGCACGGGGGCGAAGTGTGAGTTACCTTCGCATCATTCATCCCGGCACGTACGCGACGGTGCAGGACCTGGGCCGTCCGGGGTACTCGGAACAGGCTGTCGCCCGGGGCGGCGCGGCGGATCGGTTCTCGCTGGCGATGGGCAACCGCCTGATCGGGAATCCGGATACATCGGCGGGGATCGAGTTCTCTCTCTCCGGCGGGCGCTTCGCCTTCGAGGATGACACCATCATCGTGATGACTGGTGTGGCTGATGGACCAGGAGCCGCGCGGCCGGAGTGCGACGGTCACATCATCCCTTTATGGGAGCCGATCGAACTCCGCGCCGGCCAGGTCGTGAACATCGGGGGCTTCACGGCGGGTGCGAGCCTGTATCTCTGCGTCCGCGGCGGGGTGAACACCGCACCTGTGCTGGGCGGCCGCGGCACGCACCACATCGGCGGCTTCGGCGGTCACGAGGGTCGTGCCCTGATCGCCGGCGATCGTCTACCGATCGGTACGGAGCATCATCGCACGCCGCGATCGGCGGGCGCGGCATGGCGGGGCTTGACAGCGCGGGTGCTCGATCGAAGCTGTCTGCGGATCATGCCGGGACCGCACGCCCCTCTCATCGCCGGAGCATTCGATGAGTTCTGGCGGGGCGCGCGCCTGACCATGACCCCGCACTCCGACCGCGCCGGCTCCCGGTTCAATGGGCCGCGTGCCCGCCGCGAGCACGAAGGAACGCTCGTGACGGAGGGCGCGTTCCGCGGGGCGATGCAGTACCCCGGTGATGGTCTGTGGATCATCCTCGGGCCCGATGGGCCGACGACCGGAGGCTACCCGATCGCGGCGAGCGTATCGGCCCGCAGTGTGCCGGCGCTTGGACAACTGCGCCCCTCCGACAGCGTGGTCATGCTGACCTCGACACCGCGGGAGGAACGTCAAGCCCTGCGCGTGCTGGCTGATGACATTGATGCGGCGCTACCACCGGTCGATGACGGCCGGAGTCAGGTCTGGTAGGATCGGATCAGTTCCGCCAGACCATCTCGGCGATCTGGATGGCGTTCTGCGCGGCGCCCTTGCGGAGTTGGTCGCCGCAGATCCACAGGCACCAATGACGCGAACGGCCGGAGTCGTCGAGTGTGTGGGCCGGATCGGGCCGGATCCGTCCGATGAGGACATCATCGCCCCCGGCGGCCTTCAGGGGCGTGGGGAACACGTTGCCGGCGCGGTCGTCGATGATGCTGACGCCCGGCGCCCCATCGAAGGCAGCCCGGACCTCGGTCTCGCTCGCGGGGTTGCGCAGCGTGACGGCACAACTCTCGCTGTGCGCGCGATAGACGGGAACGCGGATGCACGTCGGCGTGATCCGGACGTTTCGATCATTCCATATCTTGTGCGTTTCATGGATGAGCTTCGACTCTTCCACGTTCAACCCGTTGGCGGGATCGACCGCGGAGTTATGGCTGAAGACGTTGAACGCGCACGGCTCGATGAAGACCTTCGGCTCACCCGCGCGGCCGGCGAGGGCATCGGCGGCGAGCCGCGACAGTTCGTCCATCGCGGCGGCCCCCGCCCCCGACACCGCTTGATACGTCGAAACCACCACGCCTTCGACACCGAACCGAACCCGCAGCGGGTTCAGGCCCATCAGCATAATGATCGTGGAGCAGTTCGGGTTGGCGATGAGCGCCGGACCCTCTCTGTCACGGAGGGCTTCGGGGTTGACCTCGGGCACAACGAGCGGCGTGGCCGGATCCATGCGGAAGGCGGAAGAGTTATCAACGACCCATGTTCCTGCCCTGACCGCGCCGGGGCCGAACTGCTTCGAGACGCCGGAAGTCGCGCAGAAGACCGCAACATCGACACCCTTCCATACGCCTTCGCCGATCTCTGAGACCCGCACGCTGCTCCCGGCGTACGGCAGCGTGACGCCCGCCGAGCGTGCCGAGGCGAAACAGCGGACTCTGGCGGCGGGCACGCCGCGCTGTTCGAGAATGCCGAGGGCTTCGCGCCCTACCGCGCCCGTCGCGCCGACCACCGCCACCGTGCAGTTCTGAAGACCCATTCACTCGACTCCTTGCGGTAGGGCGCTGCGTGTACAGACTTCGATACATGCCGTGGCCAACGTTGCGCCTTCCAGGGCTTGATCCAGGTCCTCGATCAGATCACGCACATCCTCGATGCCGATGCTGAGCCGGATGATGTCTTCCGGGAACTTACGGGCGGCGCGAACCTCGGCGGGGATGCTCGCGTGGCTCATCCGGCACGGCAAGCTCGCGGAACTCGAGACGCTCCCGAAACTGACGCGGATGCCGAAGAGCCGGAGCCGGGAGACCACCTCCGCCGACAACTCGGGCGAACCGGTCTCGAAACAGACCACCGCCCCTGTCCCGCTCGCCTGCTGGGCGTGGATGCGTGTGCCCGCCGGGCCGGGAACGCCGGGGAACCGCACCTGCTTCACGGCCGGGTGGCCGCACAGGTGGGCCGCGATGACGTTGGCCGAGCGCTGCTGACGCTCCAGCCTCAGGTCCAGGGTCTTGAGACCCCGCAGAAGGAGGTAACACTCCTGCGGCCCCAGCCCCGCGCCTTCGCCGTTCTGGATCAGGTAGAGCTCACGGGCCAGTTCATCATCCCGCACCGTCACGACACCCGCCGTGACGTCGCTGTGACCGCACAGGTACTTGGTCGCCGAATGCACGACAAAATCCGCTCCCAGGTCCAGCGGCTTCTGGAGCAGCGGGGAGAGAAACGTGTTGTCCACGCAGACACGGGCGCCACGCTCCTTCGCCAGACGCGAGATCGCACGGATATCGCACACCCGCATCAGCGGGTTGCTCACCGATTCCAGAAACACCAGCCGCGTCCGATCGGTGAAGGCCGCCCGGGCCACATCGAGGTCCGTCAGGTCCGCGTAGACCACGCGAATGCCCCGACGTGAGAGGATGCGCGACAGCAGGCGGTAGGTGCCGCCGTACAGATCATCGCAGGCAAGGACTTCATCCCCGGGGGATAGAAGCCCCGCAACCGCGTTGATCGCCGCCAGCCCGCTGGCGAAGGCGAAGCACCGCCCACCCCCTTCCAGCCTTGCGATCTGTGTTTCCAGCGCTTCACGCGTCGGGTTGCCGCTGCGGGTGTAGTCGTACTTGCCGAACGCCAGGGGCGATTCCTGATCGAACGTGGCGGTCTGATAGATCGGGGTGCAGGTCGCGCCGAAGGGGTCGCCCGGGCACGCCTCGAACTGAACCAGTGATGTTGACTCTCTCATGCCGCGATCTCCCCGATGTACTCCTCTTCATCCGCCGCGCCTTCGCCGCGGCACAACTCGAACAGGTCGGCCGTGATGCTCTCGGCGGTGGGCCAACGACCAGCGCCGCGACCGGTTACGACCGTCCGTGATCCGTCCTCCAGCGTGATGACACAACAGTTCTGCTCGTCATGAACCTGCGCAAGCGGGTCATCGCTCGGGAGGATGAGCGGGGCGACGGTCGCGTGCGTCATGCCTCGGGGACAGGTGATGTGGGCCACCAGCCGAATCGCTCCACCCTGGGCCTGAGCCTGCGCGGCGTGGTTGGGCGTCAGGTGCCCGATGCCCATGCGCTTCACCTGATTCGGGAAGATCGGGTGGCCGAAGGCCTCTCTCGCCAGGATGCACGCCTTGGCCGCGGCGTCGCTGCCGTCGATATCGGCGCTGGGGTCGGGTTCGGCGAAACCGGCGACCTGGGCACGGCGGATGGCCTCGGCGAAGTCGATGCCCTGGGCCAGAAGACCGAGCACGAAGTTGGTCGTGCCGTTCACCACGCCGCGCACGCTGGCGATGCGCCCGCGCCGGGCCGCGGCCCGCACGGCCTCGATGATCGGCACACCGCCGCCCACCGAGGAGGAGTACAGGAGACGGGCCCCACTTTGTCGGCGGATTCCGGTGAAAAGGTCGAACTCCGCGGCGAGGACCGCTTTGTTCGCCGTGACCACATGCTTGCCGCGTTGGAGCGCGCCGCCGATCAGTTCCTTCGCGGGGTGGAGGCCGCCCAGCGTCTCGACGATGACATCGGCAGGGCCGGAGAGGAGCGAATCGATGTCGCTGGTCAGCAGTTTCTCGGGGATACCCGACTTCGCGTGTTTCTTCACATCGCGGACACAGACCTTGACGATCTCGAAGAACTGCGGCAGCGCCGCGATGCGGTCGTAGACACCCCGCCCCACGATCCCCGCGCCCGCGAGGGCGACCTTGATGGGCTTGACCCGCGCCGGCTCCCTGCCGAAGGCGCTCTTGCCGTCCCAGACCCAGGTGGCGACGCGCTGGCCCATGCCCCCGACGCCGAACTTGAGGCCGATGTCACGTGCGTAGCGCACGGCCTTGTGCTGCACGATCCCCTCGGGCAGGCCGAGCACATCCTCGTACGTCACGCGCTCGAACCGCTTGGCGTCTGTGTGTTCCGCGGGGTCCTTGTCGTACAGGCCGTCCACATCCTTGATGAGCACGCACTGCTGCGCCCCGATCTGCCCGGCGATGAAGAGCGCCGTCAGGTCGCTGCCGCCCCGCCCCAGGAGCGTGATACGGCCCAGGTCATCGCGCCCGATGAAGCCGGGCACCACCAGCACCGGCTTCTGTGCCAGGGCGCGCTTGATGTTCTCAACATCCAGCCCGCTGGGCCGTGCGTCGGTGGCCGGGCCGAGAGTCCTCAGTCCCATGCCGGCCGAATCGAGGATGTTCATCGGGATCCCCGCCTGATCGAGGGCCAGCCCCAAAAGGGCCACGCTCTGCCCCTCGCCCAGTGAGGTGAGGGCGGCGGTGGCGCTGGCGTCCGCCGAGTCGCCGTAGCGCCTGGCGTGGACGAGCAGCCGATCGGTCTCACCCGCGAAGGCGGAAACAACAGCGACGACGCTGTGCCCCTGCCGGACGTACCTGTAGATCTCGTGAACCGCGTGCGGGAGGGCCGCCTCGACGGGGAGGATCGAACTGCCGAACTTCAGAACGGTGATTGAGTTGCTCATGGGGCGTGTCTCGGGAACGCGCCTTTGGCGCGTGGAGAAAGGTACACGTTTTTCCGGGGCGAATCCGCCGCCGGTTCCGGTGGATGTGCCGGGATCATCGGGCCGGATGAGGCGCATCGGTCACACCCCTCCCACCACCGCCGCGGCGGAGGGCCGGGGCTTGAGTTCCTTCCTCGCGGCTCGATCCACACCCCCACTATCGGGCTTGCGGGCCGCGCTCTCCAGCGCCCGCGCGAGGTCGGCGATGATGTCGGCGGGGCTTTCCAGCCCCACGCTCAGGCGGATGAGACCGTCGGTGATCCCCGCCCGCTCGCGCTGCTCGCGGGGCACATCGCCGTGGGTCATCGAGACAGGATGGGTGATGAGGGTCTCGGTGGCCCCCAGATTCTCGGCGAGAGAGCAGAGACGAACTGCGTTCATCACTCGGACGCCCGCCTCAACGCCGCCCCGCACCTCGAACGAAACGATGCCGCCGAAGAACCCGCCCGAGAGTTCGCCCAGCCCCGCCGCCAGCGCCGTCTGCGGGAACGACGCGAGGCCCGGGTACAGCACGCGCTCCACCGCGGGGTGCTGTTCGAGCCATTCGGCGATCCTCCTCGCGCTGCGAGAGTGCTCGCGGATGCGAAGCGGCAGCGTCTTGAGGCCCTTGAGCGTCAGCCACGCCTCGAAGGGCGCCTGGATCGAGCCGACGCTCTTGCGGAAGAGCCGCAGGCGCTCGTTGAGCGCTTCATCGCGCGTCGTGATCGAGCCGCCCACCGTCGCGTTGTGCCCCTCGATGTACTTGGTCGTCGAGTAGAGCGCGATGTCCGCGCCCAGGTCGAGGGGTCGGAGCAGGACCGGAGTCAGAAAGGTGTTGTCCACCGCGAGTTTCACCCCCTTCGCCCGGCACACCCGCGCCACCGACTCGATGTCCGTGAGTTTGAGCGTCGGGTTCGCGGGTGTCTCGATGAAGACGAGTCTGGTGCGGGGGCCGATGGCTGCGGCGACCGCTCCGGGGTCGGACGTATCCACACAACTTGCCGAGATGCCCAGCGGTTCAAGCACGATGTTCAGCAGCCGAACCGTGCCGCCGTAGACCACATCGGAGACCACCACGTGATCCCCCGACCGCAGCAGCGACAGAAACAGGCCCGTGATCGCGGCCAGCCCCGTCGAGTAACAGACCGCCGGGGGAGCGCCTTCCAGCGCCCCCAGGGCAGATTCCAGCGCCGACACGGTCGGGTTGCTGGCCCGCGAGTAGGTATGCCCCTTGTGCTTGCCCACCGCTTCGTTGACGTAGGTGGTGGATTGGACAATGGGCGTGAGGATCGCGCCCGTGGTGGGGTCGGGGGTTCGCCCGCCGCGGATGGCGAGGGTTTCGAGGTCCCAGGCCTCTCCATGTGTTCCGAACGATTCGAGTGAATTGGACATCGCCGTGTGCTCCACGGCATCCAGAAGTCAAGCCTTGACGCGAGCAGCGGGCAACACACCCGCCGATTTTGCCGCAACAGGCTCGGAGCCTGTCCGCCACATCGCTGCCCTTGTCCCGGTTGGGTTGGGGGCCGGCTCGGCACCGCGGCGGGCTGAAAAAGCCACGCTCGGTTGCCGCCCGGGACTCAAGTGGCCCCGGGACTCTTGATGCACTAGCCAAAGAGTAGCCACTGGTGAAGCGGTGTCAACTCCCGGCCCCGCGCCGCAGTGTAACCCCATTCCCACCGAACACGCCGCAGCACTTCCCAACCGGCAAGCGAAGCCGTCATGCCGCCTGTGGCCGTGAAGGGCTTGGCGCGTCATGTCGCGGCCCGGCACTTGTTCTCGACCGGTGAAGGCGTACGCCGCCGGCGCGAGGCCATGGAGAGGAGCCCGGCAAGAACTCCGGCACCCGCCGGCGCTGGGACCGTGGCGACGTAGCCCATGCGCACGCCGGAGGTATCGATCGCGGTCCCACCAAAGGTCATGCCGTCGCCGCTGACGGCGAAGCAGTATTCAAGACGCCAACCCGCCGGAACGGCAACACCGTGGCCCTCGAGGTAATCGCTCAGCGCCACCATCCGCCCCAGAGATTCAGTCCATACAAAGGGGACATTCAGGTTGCTGAAGTTGCAATGTCCCACCACTACGGATCCATCGTCGCTGATGTCGTACGCAAGGGACCGGACCAGCCCATCAAGCACGCCGAGGTCGAGCGGTGTTCCCGATGCGTCCCATCGGGTCGCGTGTGATGTGAAGTTCGGCGCGCCGCTCGACCCAACCACAAACGAGCCGTCAAAACTTACCGCCCGAGCGGTGGGATCGTCAAACGGCGACCCCGGCAGCGGACGCAGGGCCTCCACTCGGCCATCTGGCCACCAGCGTGCAGCGTGGAACTCTGAGTTCACATCCCGACCGCTGGAGCCAACAACGACGCGACCATCGCCGCTCATGTCTTCGACAAAGCAGAAGGTATGAAACGAGAAGAGTGACAGCGGCACATATCCATCTGTTGACGACCAGCGGAAGGGCAGGAGCAGCGAGCTGTCATTCGGACTGAATCGGCCGGCGAAAGCGCCGCCATCGTGGCTCACTGCTTCCGCCGTCGCGGAGGTGTGCGGGAACGATGGTGTGCGTTGCACCATGACCCCGTCCTGCTCAACCACGATGATCTGCCGACTGTTGTCCTGGGGGATTGTGTACCCGACCAGCGTTCGACCATTCCGAGATGGCGTTGTACCGAAGATACGTGTACCCCGACGGGATCGGTACATCGCGGCGCACGCCGGTGCGCCGATCGAACACGAACGATGTCTGCGTGTTGTTGTCGCGATCCATCACACCGAGTGAAGCGGACCCGTCGAAAGAAGTTGCGAGCACGCCCGACAACGATCCCCCCGGAGGATGGCCGACAAGGAAGAATCCGGAGTCCGATCCGAGCGCGCAAGCGGACAACGACAATCCGACAACTACGAATGTGACGACTTGATGACAAAGGCACATGCAAGTTCTCCTCGACGTACGACCCGCGAGCGATACCACGGTGTTTCGGTGCACGTTTCAGGGCGTTTGAGTCGCCCACGCGCTCATGCACTCGATGAGGTCATCGCCGGTGATGTCGCCATCGCCCGTGAAATCCGCCCCCGGCGCGGCGGCGGCGTAATCATCCAGGAACAGGATCGCATCCTCGGCGTTGGTCACGCCGTTGTAGTCCTGATGGGCGATGGTGCTTTCTCCTGTTTACGGCCTAGATGTGAAGGGTGAAGAGCAAGGACCAGCCCGCCTTCCCCCCAAACAGACCACAGACGTTCAGCTGAATCCGCAGCATGGACCGCACCTCCGGGAGTTCGTGTTCGCGCACGGTTCGCGGACCCTCGCCGCGACAGATCGCGCATCCCGCACGGTCAGTATGCACGATGAAATCGGAAATGCCAACCCAAAGTCGGCGGATTCCCGCAGATTCTAAGGAATTTCTGGATCGAACAGCGCGGATCGCGCCGCCCCGCCCATCCGAGCGGCCGTCTTCTTCCCCACGCGCCGCGGCTCGAAGATGGCCGAACTGGTCGGGCCTTCGCTGGTCCGCACCGGCCCGGCCTTGATCCTCGCGATGGCGTTGGCGGCGTTCACGGGGCTGAACTCGCACCCGATGAAGCGCCGGCCCAGGGCGTGGGCCATGACGCCTGTTGTGCCGCTGCCCAGGAAGGGGTCCATCACGAGATCGCCCGGGTTGCTGGCGCAGCGGACGACGCGGTTGAGGTACGCCTCGGGCAGTTGGTTGTCGTGGTAGTTGCGGCGTTCGGCGTTGTTGCCCTGCACGCGCCCGAAGTGCCGGCCGTACCAGACATCGAGGGGGACGCGCCTGCCCGCGGGCATGCCGTCGTTCTTCTCCAGCGTGCGGGGGTCGAAATAGGTGCTGGCCCGGTCGGAGAGTTCCAGCACGTCGGTGGGGTTCCAGGTGCGGCCGGGGATCTTCGTCGCCGTGCCTTTCACGCCGCGCCCCTTGCAGAAATACAGGACATGCACCTTGCTGCTGATGAACCGCTCGGTGGTGTTCTGACCGAAGCGGTAGTGCCAGATCGCCCAGTTCACCATCGTCAGTTTGCGGCCCTTGAGGTGCATCACGATCTCGGCGGCCCAGTCGTCGGGGATGTTCACCCACAGACTCCCCCCATCGCGCAGCGCCCCGATGCACAGGTCCAGCCACTCGTAGGTGAAGGCGAGGTACTCCTCCTCGGCCATGTCGTCGTTCCACGAGTCGTAGCCGCGCTTCCAGTTGAAGGGCGGGTCCGCGAAGATCAGATCGACCGTGCCCGCGCGGCACTCGGGCACGCGGGCGATGATCTCGCGGCAGTCCCCGATGTAGACGCGCGCCTCAGGGTTCGTGAGCGTGTGGGCGGCGACCGCGCGGCCCTGCTCATCGAGTTGCAACGGCGGCGGCGCGACGGATTCCTCACCCGAGCGCTGCCCGTTGCGCACGCGCGTTCGTCCTTCCATCGCGGCGGCGGCGGCCTGGCTGCGGCGCGGAGCGCCGCGCTTCTTGTCCGGGGCCGCGGCGGGGGTCCCGCCCGAGTTCTTGGATGCGCGGGGGCTGTCCGCTGGGGGTAGTCGGCGGGGAG
>DDSA01000025.1:0-370 GCA_002343715.1 Phycisphaerales bacterium UBA2402
GAGCGTGCCCGCGCGGTGCAGGCGGCCCGACAGGGGCCCGCCCTTCCCAACGCGCGGCTCTCGGGCAAACAGCTCGACGCGATGGCCCGGCTGGATGCGCGGACGGTGGCGGTGCTGGGCGATGCCATGACCAGCCTGAAACTCTCGGCCCGGGCGTACGACAAGATCCGCCGGGTTGCCCGGACCATCGCCGACCTGAACGGCAGGGAGGATGTCCGTCTCGAGGACGTGATGGAAGCGGTGCAATACCGTCTGCTGGACCGCAAGCCGTGATCTGATTGTGTTCATGATCCCACACCACACCCGCAGAGTGACACACATGCTCCGACGAGAGTTTCTGACCGCCAGCGTTCTGTCTGTTGCCGGGGTC
>DDSA01000025.1:602-1082 GCA_002343715.1 Phycisphaerales bacterium UBA2402
GCAGCCCGCCGCGATCGCGCCTACCCCTTCTCCTGTGAAGGGCCGGCTCAAACAATCCGTATGTCGATGGTGCTACGGCGGGATGCCGCTGGATGCGCTCTGCGCCAATGCCGCGGCGATGGGGATCGTGTCGGTGGAGTTGCTGGGGCCCGATGAGTGGGCCGTGGCGAAGAAGCACGGGCTGACCTGCGCGGTGGCGACCAACGTGAAGTCCAACCCGATCCCCAAAGGGTTCAACCGCGTGGAGCATCACGACGCGATCGTGAAGGACCTGGAAGAGCGCCTGCCGATTGTGAAAGAGGCCGGGATCCCGCAGCAGATCGTCTTTTCGGGGAACCGCGCCGGGATGAGCGATGAAGATGGGCTGAAGAACTGCGCCGCGGGGCTGGCCCGCGTCATGCCCACCGCGGAGCGGCTGGGCGTGACGATCATCATGGAGCTGCTCAACAGCAAAGTGGACCACAAGGACTACATGTGCGA
>DDSA01000025.1:1372-16233 GCA_002343715.1 Phycisphaerales bacterium UBA2402
CTACCACATGCAGATCATGGAGGGGGACGTGATCCGCACCATCCGCGACCACGCCGACGCGATCGGGCACTACCACACCGCGGGCGTGCCGGGCCGCCACGAGATCGATGGGACGCAGGAACTGAACTATCGCGCCATCTGCGAAGCGATCGTGGAGAAGGGGTTCACCGGGTACCTGGGGCAGGAGTTCATCCCCACGCGCGACCCGATGACAAGCCTGCGCGAGGCGGTAGTGGTGTGCGACGTGTAGTTCAATCCATCCCCGAGCGGGGGCAGACCGTATCGGTACGCCGCGTGTAGGATTGCGCCCATGCGTCAGTTCGACCTCTGCGTCATCGGTTCAGGTCCCGCGGGTCAGAAAGCGGCGATCCAGGCCGCGAAACTCGGCAAGAGCGTCGCCGTAATCGAGGCCCGCGCGGCGGTGGGCGGCTCGGCGGTGAACACCGGCACGATCCCCAGCAAGGCGCTGCGCGAGGCGATCCTGAACCTGGGCGGATGCCCTTCGCTGGCGCCCACCACGGCGGACTTCATGGCGGCGGCGAAGAAAGCCACGCTGGCGAACCTGTGGGATACGTGCGGGCGGGTGATCCGGGAAGAAGTCGAGATGGTCCGTTCCCACTTCGCCCGCAACGGCGTGGCGGTGCTGACAGGCCGTGGGCGGTTCAAGGATGCGCACACCGTGGAGGTCTGCGGCGAGCACACGATCGAGGCTGTGGGCGCGGCGAACATCGTCATCGCCGTGGGGACGCACCCGACGCGCCCCGCGAGCGTCCCCTTCGACGAGGCCGACATCATCACGTCCGATGAACTGGTGCGGCTCAAATCCATCCCGCACTCGATGATCGTCGTGGGCGGCGGGGTGATCGGCACCGAGTACGCCTCGATGCTCGCGGCCCTGGGCGTGAAGGTCACGCTGGTCGAGGGGCGCCAGCGGCTGCTGGACTTCGTGGACACCGAGGTCATCGAGGCCCTTCAGTACCACCTGCGGCAGCGGGGCGTCACGCTGCGGATGGGGGAGAAGGTCGTGAGCATCAAACAGGTCGAACCCCCGCCGGGAGCGCGCAGCGACAACAAGGTGATGGCCGAGGCGCTGCTGGAGAGCGGCAAAACCCTTCGGGCCGATTGCCTGCTCTACTGCATCGGCAGGCAGGGGGCCACCGACGGGCTGAACCTGGAGGCCGCGGGGCTCTCGGCGGATGATCGAGGCCGGATCAAGGTCAACGAGCATTTCCAGACGCAGACGCCGAACATCTACGCCGTGGGGGACGTGATCGGATTCCCCGCGCTGGCGAGCACGGGCATGGAGCAGGGCCGCGTCGCGGCGTGCCACATGTTCGGCGAACGCTGCGACATGATCGAGGACCTGCTGCCCTACGGCATCTACGCGATCCCCGAAATTTCAATGGTCGGATGGACGGAGGAACGGTTGACGAAAGAGGGCATCCCCTACGAGGCGGGCATCGCGCAGTATAAGGAGATCGCCCGCGGTCAACTGCTCGGGGACGACATCGGCATGCTCAAGATGCTGATCCACGAGGAGAGCCACGCCGTGCTGGGCGTCCATATCATCGGCACCCACGCGACGGAGTTGGTTCACATCGGCCAGGCTGCCATCGCCTTCAAGGCCACCGCCGAGTACTTCGTGAACACCGTTTTCAACTATCCCACGCTCGCCGAGTGCTACAAGGTCGCGGCCCTCAACGGGCTGAACAAGTTGCGGCACGTCTGAGCCACGCCGCGGCGCGTGCCACGCGGGTCACTGCCCATGAACCTGAACGACCAGCCGAGCCTTCCGGACCCTCCGCGACAACGCGAGGCGCTCCGCCGGTGGGAAAGGCCGTTGCCGTTGGTTCACGCGCTGGCCTGGTTCTTCGGTGTGGGTGTGCTCTACTGGGCGGTCTCGGTGCTGGGGCTGATGTTCACCGGCCTGGGCGCGGAAGTCTCGGTCTTCTGGCCCGGCGCGGGGCTGGCGTTGGGGCTGATGGTGATCTCGCCGAAACGGGCCCGCCCGATCATCGCGGCGGCGATTCTGGTCTCGAACCTCAACGCCAATCTCGGCGTGGGTCGCGGCGCGGAGGTCAGCATCGGGTTCGCCGCCGTGAACGGGCTGATGCCATGGATCGCGGCGTGGCTGCTGAATCGGCGTGAGAGCAAGCGCTTTGATCTTCGCGAGCCCGCGGATCTGTTTCGGCTGTTTGCGTGGGGCGCGGTGGCGTCGTGCGGACTCGGGGCGGTGCTCGCGGCGACCTGGCTGACCATGCTGACGGATATCGGTGCATGGTGGGCGATCGTTCGGGCATGGTGGTCCGCCGATGCGCTGGGCTTGTTGCTGGTGGCGCCGGTGGTGATCGGGTGGCGTGACCCGGCGTGGGCGTTTCGACCGATTCCGTGGCGTGCCTGCGAGGGGATCGCGTTGCTCGTGACGGCGGTCGTACTAAGCCTTATGGTGTTTTACGGGTGGTTCGGGCCGGTGCCGGCGTTTCTGGGTATGTCCGCTTCGGTCTTCCCGGCGCTGCTGTGGTCGGCGCTGCGTTTCGGTGTCCCGGGTGCCGGCATTCTGACCATGCTGACCGCCGGAGTTGCGGTGGCGGGAACGCGAGCGGGGTACGGCCCGTTTATCCGTGCCGGTGCGAGCGGGGCCGATCAGGTGACGGCGGCGCAGGGAACCATCGCCATCTTCGGGATCGCGGCGCAGGTGACGGCGACGGCGATCAGAGCATGGCGTGAGCGGGCCGCGGCGCTGCGTCAGGAGCGGCGCAACTGGGACAGCGCCTTCGACCGAACGCCCGCGGGGTTCGCGATCATCCTGCCGAGCGGCAGGTTCGGGCGCGTGAACGAAGCCCTCGCCGGGATGGTGGGGCGAGACGTGGAGTCGCTGAGGGGGCTGGAGGCGGTGATGGTGCTGCACCCCGAGGATCAGGATCGGTTCATCTCTGATCTGGAGGGCATTGTGCGCGGGAATGACACGGCGCCCCAGCGACTGGTGAGATGCCCGCGGCGTGCGCCGGGCGATATGGCCTACGTGCTCCTGCACTTGACTGGAGTACGCAACGACGCGGGGTGTCTGGTGCACTGCTTTGCGCAGTTCATCGACGTGACGCGCGAACACCGGGTCGAGGCGGCGCTGCGCGAGAGCGAGAAGCGGCTGAAACTCGCCCTGGGCAACGCGGGGCACGGCATGTGGGACTGGGACATCACCAGCGGGTCGTGCATCCTCGATGACGGGTGGCAGGTGATCCACGGGCACGAGCCGGGGACGATGGCCCCGTCGGTGGCGACGTGGGAGGAGACGATCCACCCCGAGGACCGTCCCCGCGTGTACGAGGTCTTGCAGCGGCACCTGTCCGATGACTCCTGCGCCTACGACATCGACTATCGAGCGAGACGGGCCGACGGCACGTACGTGTGGGTGAACACGCGCGGGAAGGTGCAGTCACGCGACCCCTCCGGCCGGGCACTGCGGATGATGGGCACGATCCACGACATCAGCGGACGAAAAGCGGCGGAGGAGCGGCTTCGTCAGACCATCCGCGACAAGGAGGTTCTGCTCCGCGAGATCCACCACCGGGTGAAGAACAATCTCGCGGCGGTCTCGGGGCTGCTGTTGCTGCGGTCGAACCAGACCGCCGACCCCGAACTGAAAGCGGCGTTCATGGAGAGTCGTGACCGGGTGCGGGCCATCGGGCTGGTGCACGATACGCTGCACCGCTCGGACCACCTGGACCGCGTGGACTTGTCCTCGTACCTGAGGTCGCTGGCGACGCAGGTGGCGGGCACCATGGCCGACGCCACATTGCGCATCGAAGTCGAGGTGCGAGCCGAACCGATCGTGATCGACACCCAGACCGCGGTGCCCTGCGGCCTGATCGTGAATGAGTTGATCACGAACTGCTACAAGCACGCGTTCCACGATAGAACCGAAGGCCGCATCGACATCTCCGCGGCGGTCGAGGGATCGGAGTGTGTCATTGTGGTGCGCGATAACGGGGTGGGCGGCAGGCTGCCCGAAGACGAATCGGGCACGCTGGGGCTGCGTCTCATGCGGTCCCTGGCATCGCAGCTCGGTGGGTACGTGCGGTTCACGGCCTCGACGGATGGTTTCGAGGGCCGGCTGGTCTTTGCGCACAAATCGGAGTGAGCACCGGTCAACCGACATCGGCCAGGCCCAGGTGCTCGCCGAAGGCCTTGAGCGTGCGCCGGAGAAGGAGTTGCTCTTCCGGCCGGTCGAGGCGCGGGGATCGGGCGATCCACGCGGCGGCATCGCGCCGGGCCATGCCCAGCAACTCGCGGTCGCGTGTCAGGTCGGCGACCTTGAAAGGCGGCAGGCCGCTCTGACGCGATCCGAAGACTTCCCCGGGGCCGCGAATTTCGAGGTCCTTCTCGGCCAGTTCAAAGCCGTCGGTGGTTCTGGCGATGGCCTTGAGACGCTCGCGGGCTTCGTCGGTTGCAGGATCGGCGATGAGATAACACAGAGAGTCGGCCGCGCCGCGTCCGACCCGGCCGCGGAGTTGGTGGAGTTGAGCGAGGCCGAAACGGTCGGCCTGCTCGACGACCATCACGGCGGCGTTGGGGACATCGACCCCGACCTCGATGACGGTCGTGGCGACCAGCACATCGATCTCTCGCCGGCGGAAACGGTCCATGACGTTCTCGCGCGAGGCGCGGGAGAGTTGGCCGTGCATCACGCCGATGCGGCGTCCCGGAAGGTCGATGCGCTGGAGTTCATCGGCGACGGTGCGCACATCGCGCAGGGGCGGGGCGTCCTTGGGTTCGCAAGCACCGGAGAGGTCGGGCAGCGGGCCGGAGGCGTCGATGGCCGGGACAACCACAAAGGCCTGCTGTCCCAGATTGATGCGTGCGTTCACTTCGTCGTAGACCTGAGCGCGTTTCTCGCTCGTGAGCGTCAATGTCTTGATCGGCCTCCGACCCGGCGGCAACCCGGTGACCGTCGAGATATCCAGGTCGCCGAAGAGCGTGATGGCGAGGGTGCGGGGGATGGGGGTGGCGGTCATCACGAGCACGTGGGGCGTGCTCCTGTCATCGCTGGCCTTCTCGCGCAGCCCGGCACGCTGCACGACGCCGAAGCGGTGCTGCTCGTCGATGATGGCGACGGCCAGGTCCTTGAACTTCACGCTCTCGGTGAGCAGCGCGTGCGTGCCGATGAGGATGTCCACGTCGCCCGCGGCGAGCCGCGCGAGCATGTCGGCCCGCTCATCGCGCGGCGTGGCGCCGGTCAGCAGTTCAACCCGGACGCGGGACCCTTCGAGCATCCTGCCGATGGAGGCGAAATGCTGCTCGGCGAGGATCTCCGTGGGGGCCATGAGGCTGGCCTGGAGGTCGCTGGCCACCGCCATCAGCATGGCGTACAGAGCGACCACGGTCTTGCCCGAGCCGACATCACCTTGCAGGAGTCGGTTGGCGGGGGTCTCGCGGGAGAGATCGGCCGCGATCTCCCTGACCGCGGCATCCTGTCCCGGGGTGAGGGTGAAGGGGAGGCGGTCCCGGATGTGCCGGTCGATGGCGGTGTTCCACTTGAGCGCTGGGGCGCGGAGGGTGTCGCGCAGATGGGCTCGCTTCATGTGAACCCCGAGTTGGAGCATCAGCAGTTCGTCGTAGGCGAGGCGTCGGCGTGAGACCAGAACCTCGCCCTCATCGGCGGCGAAGTGCTGCATCCGGTAGGCTTCGCGCAGTTCGGGCAGGTGGCGCTCGCGCCGGAAAGCCTCGGGCAGATGATCCTCGATCAGCGGGAAGGCGGGGGCCGCGGCGGCACGGATCGCGGCGGCGATCTGCCCGCTCTTGAACTCCTCGGTCGCGGGGTAGACGGCCCGCATGTGCTCGTCCTGCTCCGGGGGTTCCTCTTCACCGGGGCGCAGCACTTCCCACTTGGGGTTGGCCATCTGCAGGCCACCGCCGCGGAGTTTGGTCTTTCCCTGCACGCGCAGGCGCACGCCGGGGAGGATGCGCTCGCGGAGGAAGAGCATGTTGAACCAGACGAGGTCGAGACGTCCGGTGCCGTCGTGGAGTACGGCTTCGATGCGGGGGCGTCCGGCGCGGACGATGCGCGTCGCGGTGATCTGGCCCCGGGCGGAGGCGTTCTGATCGGGGGCGAGATCCGCGATGGGAGCCTCCGCCTCGATCCGCTCGTGACGCAGCGGGAGATAGGCAACCAGTCGCCCGAGGTTGGTGATGTTGAGGGAACGCAAGCCTCCGGCCTGGCGCGGCGAAAGGCCGGGGAGAGACTCGACGGGTGTGGTGAGTTGAACAGGTGTCACAGAGAAGGGAGGGACACGATGACGGGCCGCACGACAAGCGGGGAAGATGATACCGACGGCCCCGCGCTGGGTCCGACATCATCTCTCGGACTCTGCGCGTGTGCGGTGACCCGCAGGGGTGTGGCGATACGCATGTCGGTGAGATCAACCCTCCACGCCCCAGCGCGTCTTGAGGTCGTGCTGCACCCGCAGGAGGTCGAGGACTTTGCCGACCGTGAAATCGACGATGTCCTCCACGCGGCGCGGGTGAAGGTAGAAGCCTGGGTTGGGCGAGCAGATCGTGGCCCCCGCCAGGGCCAGGAGCCTCATGCTCTCGATGTCGATCAGTGAGAGGGGCATCTCCCGGTGGCAGACGATCAGGGGCCGTCGCTCCTTGAGCGTGACCATGGCGGCGCGGCACAGGAGGTTGCTCCCGCTGCCGTGGGCCATCTGGCCCAGCGAGGCGGAGGAGCAGGGGAGGATCACCATGCCCTCGTGCAGAAAACTGCCGGACGCGATCACCGCGCCGACGTCCTTGTCGGGGTGAACCAGCAACCGCCCGGGGCAGTCGGCGGCGAGTTCCGGGCAGAGTTCGGCGAGGGAGAGTGTCTTGATGCCGCTCTCTTCGAGCAGCAGCCGCTTGCCGTACTCGCTGACGACCAGGTGGACCTCGTGCCCCATTCCGAGAAGAAGGTGGAGCAGCCTGACGGAATACGCCGCGCCGGATGCACCGGAGATGCCGACGACGAAGATGCGGCGGTGTGAGTTGTTCATGCGGTGGATTCGCGTTCGAGCATCGTAGGGATTCGTTTGGTTTTGGAGCGGACGACTCCGGGCTGTGGGGGCTGTAGGGGGACGCGGGGGATCATGCCGCCTTGAACCTCGCGGCGTTGTTCCCTATACTTTCCCCCACGCGATGCGGGCAAGCATGCCAGCATCCGACAAAGTGGACCCACGGGGGCGTAGCTCAGTTTTGGTAGAGCGCATCCATGGCATGGATGAGGTCGAGAGTTCGAGTCTCTTCGCCTCCACTTGAACGACAACAACCCCGGCCCCGCGCCGGGGTTGGTTGTTTTTGGACTCCTCGCGACGGTACCCTGACAAGGCATGAAGACTGAACAGACTTTGTCGGGGCGGATCGGCGTGGTGACGGGCGCGACGGCGGGGATCGGTCTGGCGATCGCGCAGGAACTGGTGATGGCCGGGGCGTCGGTCGTTGTCAACGGGCGTCGTGAGGCGAAACTGCGCGAGGTGCTGTCGGAACTCGGTGAACGCGCCCACGGCGTGGCGGGTGATGCGGCGGATGAAACGGTGATCACCCGGATGCTCGATGAAGCCCGGGCACGGTTCGGAGGAGGCACGCGAGAGGCCGACCTGGTGGTGGTCAACGCCGGGCGCGGGCTGGCGGGGTCGGTGGTGACCAGCGACACGAGCCAGTGGGAGGAGATGATCCGGACAAACCTGCTCGGCGCGGCCCGCTTGATCCGTGCCGCGGCGGTGCGGATGCTGGAAATGGGCATGGGACGCGATGGGCCTTCGGTCTTCGAGACGGGGCCGCGGGACATCGTGGTGATCGGGTCGAACGTCGGGCGGCATATCTCACCCTTTTCATCGATGTACGGCTCGACCAAGTTCGCCGCGAACTCGCTGGCGGAAGCGGCACGGCGGGAGTTGGGTCCGCGGGGCATCCGCGTGTCGCTCATCGAGCCGGGGTTCGTCGAGAGCGAGTTCCAGGGCGTGGCCGGGTACGAGGCGGCGTGGTTCGAGGGGGTGAAGGAGCGGATCGGGCCGACGCTCCAGCCGCCGGATGTGGCACGGACACTCGCCTTCATCGTGGCACAACCACCGTCGGTTCACGTGTGCGATGTACTGATCCGCCCCACGCGCCAGGACTATCCGTAGGCGGCCACGATGGGCGTGCTGGTTACGCCGCGGCGCGCAACGGCGCTTCCTCGGGCGGCATGACCAGCGCCAGGGATTCGACCTCGACGCCCGAGACGACCTCGTTGTAGCCCAGCACGGCGACGGCGGGCAGGTGCGGTTCCACGATCTGGCGGACGATCGCGCGGACCTGCGGAGAGGCGATGACAACGGGCAGGTGCCCCGCGTCGACGACCGGCTTGAGGGCGCGGACGACGTGATCGGCCATCTTCGACGCGGTCCGGGCGGGCATGTTGATGGTGGTGCCCGCGGCACCCCGGTCCACATAGGCGTTGACGCGGTCCTCGAAGGTCGGATCGAGCGTGACGCAGACGAGGCGCGGCGAACCTCCCTCGGGCCCGGCTGCGGCGTACTGCTGACAGATGGTGCGTCGAAGGGAGTTGCGGACGTACTCGGTGAGCACGTCGAGGTCCTTGGTCTTGGGGCCCCACTCGGAGAGGGCTTCGAGGATGGTTTCGAGGTCGCGGATCGGGACACGCTCACGGAGCAGGTTCTGCAGAATCTTCTGGAGTTCCACGGGCTTGATGATGGCGGGAACCGTCTCCTCGATCAGTTTGGGGGCCTTGGCCTTGAGTTGTTCGAGGAGGTTGTTCACTTCATCCCGGGTCAGCAGTTCATCGGCGTGTTTGCGGACGACTTCGGTGAGATGCGTGGCGAGGACGCCCGCCGGATCGACGACGGTGTAGTTGAGCGTCTCGGCCCGGGTCTTGAGGGCGGGATCGATCCAGTAGGCGGTGAGACCAAAGGCCGGCTCGGTAGTCTTCTCACCGTCGATCGGTCCCGAGACGATGCCGCTGTCCATGGCGAGCAGGCGGCCGGGGCGGGTTGTGCCGGTGGCGACCGGGTTGCCCCGGACCTTGATGCGGTACTGGGTGCTGGGCGCCTGCAGGTTGTCGCGTATCCGGACGGGGGGCATGACCAGGCCGATCTCGACGGCGAGCTGGCGGCGGATGCGCGAGATGCTGTCGAGCAGCGTGCCGCCCTGCGCGGCATCGACGAGTTGAACCAGGCCGTAGCCGACTTCGAGTTCGAGGGTGTCCACCTTGAGCAGGTTCTCAACGGGCGGCGGTTCGACCGGACGCGGGACGGCGGCGGCCTTGGCCTCCGCGGCGGCCTTGGCGCGGCGGGTGCGCGTCATGCTCAGGGCGATGACGACCAGCGCCGCGGCGGTGGTGAGCAGGGGGATGGAGGGCAGCGGCGTGAGCGCCAGCAGCCCGAGGAAGGCGGCGGTGATGAACAGGCCGCGGGGCTGGCTGACGACCTGGTCGGTGAGTTCATCGCCCAGTTGGGCCTTGCTCCCCGAGCGTGTCACGATGAGGGCGGAGGCGATGGCGATGACGAAGGAAGGGATCTGCGCCGAGATGCCGTCGCCGATGGTGAGTTTGGTGAAGATCTCGGCGGTGCGGCCCGCCTCCCATCCACGCTGGATGATGCCGACGGCGAAGCCGCCCGCAACGTTGATGGCGATGATGATGAGGCCGGCGATGGCGTCACCTCGGACGAACTTGCTGGCGCCGTCCATGGCGCCGAAGAAGTCGGCCTCGCGGCTGATGCGTTCGCGCCTGCGGCGTGCTTCATCCTCCTTGATCATCCCCGCGTTGAGGTCGGCGTCGATGGCCATCTGCTTGCCGGGCATGGCGTCGAGGGTGAACCGCGCGGCGACCTCGGAGATGCGGGTGGCGCCCTTTGTGATCACCATGAACTGCACGATGACCATCACGAGGAAGATCACAACGCCGACGAAGAGAGAGTCGCCCGCGACGAAGTTCCCGAAGGCCATGATGACGTGCCCCGCGATGCCCGCGGCCTCTTCGGGCGTGGCGGCGTCCGCGGTCAGGATGAGCCGGGTGGAGGCGATGTTGAGCACGAGCCGGAAGAGCGTGGTGGCCAGCAGCAGCGACGGGAAGACGCTGAAGTCCAGCGGGTGCTCCATGTAGATCGTGGTGAGCAGGATGATGAGCGAGAGGGCGATGTTGAGCGCGATCAGGATGTCCATGCACGCCGGCGGCAGCGGCACCAGCAGCACGGCCATCAGAGAGACAAAGGCGATGGGCGCGATGTAGCCCCGGTAGGTGTGAACCCGTTGAAGCCAGGCGGGGAGGAGCATCGGGGCGGCGGTGGGCATGGGTCAGGTTCTTCAGGCGGCGGTGCGGGCGGGAGCCCGGCGCGAGTTCAGGCGATAGACAAAGGCGAGGATCTCGGCGACGGCCTCGTAAAACTCCGGGCGGATCTCCCCGCCGACGGGGATCGCGCGGTAGAGTGCGCGGGCCAGGGGCGGACGCTCGATGATCGGCACGCCGTGCGTACGGGCGACCTCACGGATCCGCAGCGCCATCTCGTCGGCACCCTTGGCGACGACTTTGGGGGCGTGCATCGTCTCGCGGTCGTACCGGATCGCGACGGAGAAGTGGGTGGGGTTGGTGATGATGACATCGGCGCTGGGCACGGCCGAGTTGATGCGCTGCAGGGCGATCTGGCGGGCCAGACGCAGACGCTTGCCCTTGATCTGCGGGTCGCCCTCCATGCTGCGGCGCTCGTCCTTGATCTCCTCCTTGGTCATGCGCAGTTCCTGCTGGTGGTTCCAGCGCTGGAAGAGAAAGTCGGCGAACCCCAGCGCCAGCAGGATGGCGAAGAGATAGATGGCCAGCTCCAGCGCGAGGCGACCGATGACGGCCCACGCGCCGGCGGCGCCCAGGAGCGGAAGGGCCGCGATGCTCGGGGCGGCGCGGGTGATGTACATCACGCCGACGATACCGACGACCATGAGTTTGAGCGTGTTGACGGCGGTCTTGGCGAGGCCTTTCTTGCCCAGCAGGCGGCCCAGCCCCGAGACCGGGTTCAGCCGTGAGAAGTTCGGCGCGAGCGGTTTGGTGGTGAAGACCAGCCCGAACTGGCAGACGTGCGACGCGTAGGCCACCGCGCAGATCAGCGCGAGCAGGGGGAGCAGCGCGGATGCGCACTGGATCGCGGCCGACCGGGCCAGATCGAACACGGACGTGACGGCGATATCCCCGCCGGATTCGAGCGTGCGCCGGAGGATCGATGTCAGCGCCCGGGATGTGGAAAGACCAAAGATGAGAAGCAGGATGAGCGCGCCGGCGAGTTCGACGGCGGCGGACAGGTCCTGGCTCTTGGCGACACGGCCGTCATCGCGCGCCTCGGAGAGGCGACGCGGTGTCGGTGCTTCGGTCTTTTCGCCCAGGTCTTCGGCCATGGCGGTTCAGTCGGCGGCGAGGTGCGGGGAGTCGGGTGTGAGCCAACGGATGACGGAGCGGGTGATGTCCGCGGCCTCGTCACCCGCCGCGGCGCGGATCGCGGCGGCGGAGAACGCGACGGCGGCCAGACCGACGATGATCTTGATGGCAAAGCCGATGGTCATGATGTTGATCTGGGGCATGGTCTTGCCGATCACGCCCATGAGCAGCACCAGGAGCAGGACGATGCCGGTGACGGGCGCCGAGACGCGGATGGCGAGTTCGAACCCCGAGTTGAGCGCGGCGATGAGCGCCTCCAGGGGCGCAGCGCCCGGTGAGAACCCGCCGACCGGGAAACTTGTGAATGAGTCCATGACGCAGCCGAGCAGGGCTTCAACGCCGCCCGCGGCGATGTACACACCCATGGCGAGGTAATAGAGAAGTTGGCCCAGGAGGTCGGTATCGACATCGACTTCGGGGTTGTAGACGCGGGCCAGGCCCAGCCCCATCTGCTGCCCGGCGATGACGCCGCTCATCTCCAGGCTCAGCAGCGGGATGGAGGCGATGGCACCGACGCAGTAGCCTAGAAGCGTTTCGAAGACCAGGAGCGGGAGGAGGCCGAACACGTCCATCTCGGACGGAACAACGAGCGCGTGTCGGGTGAAGGGGTAGATCGCGGCCGCGGCCATGATGACCAGGAGGATCTTGTAGCGCTGCGGGAGCATGACGCCGGCGAGCAGAGGCGCGAAGAGGAACGTGCCGGCGAGACGGCAGACGACCAGCGCGAAGGGGATCGCGTGCAGGGCGAGGTACTCGAATCCGGCGGAGGGCATGATCTAGACAAGGCGGAGCAGTTGCGTGGCGTAGTCGATGAGGCGCGTGGCGATCCACGGGAGGACGATGGCGGCGACGGTGACCATGACGACGATTTTGGGTACGGTGGAGAGCGTCTGATCCTGGATGGAGGTGATGGACTGAAGAAGGCTGATGACGAGACCCACGGCCATGCCCGCGAGCAGGACCGGCCCGCCGATCTTGAGCGTCATCAGGAGTGCTTCACGCACGAGGTCGAGTGTGGTCTCTTCGAGGTGCATGGGGTCTTACGTGAGTGCGAGCAGGAGATGCGCCCGGTGGAGCGCGAGTTCGCCCTTGTGGGCGAAACTGGAGATGAGTCCGCCGCAGACCAGCGCCCAGCCGTCCACGAGGACGAAGAGCAGGATCTTGAACGGCAGGCTGACGAGCACGGGCGGGAGCATCATCATGCCCATCGAGATGAGCATGGTGCTGATGACCATGTCGATGACGAGGAACGGGAGGTAGACCTTGAAGCCCATGAGAAAGGCGGTGCGCAGTTCGCTGAGCATGTAGGCCGGGATGAGCGAGATCATGTCCACGTCGGCCCGGGTGAGACGCTCGGGCTCCGATGTGTCGATGCCGCGTCGTTCGAGGATCATGTAGAGGCTCGACCAGTTCCCTCCCGCCTCGATCTGGTCGAACATGAAGTCGCGGACGGGCTGGCGCGCCCTGGCCCAGAGTTCGTCGTAGTCCCGGATCTCGCCGGCGCGGTACGGGGCGACGGCCTCGGTGTTGATGCGGTCGAGCGTGGGGGCCATCACGATGAGCGTGATGAAGAGCGTGAGAGCCGTGATGACCTGCGGCGGCGGGACGGTGGAAGCCCCCAGCGCCTGCTTGACCAGGCCCAGGACGATCAGGACGCGCATGAAGCACGTCGTCATGAGGATGATGGACGGCGCCAGCGTCACGACCGTGAGGACGATCATGATGTTGAGCGCCGTCGAGAGGCCGCCCCGCGAGCCGCCGCCCGGCGAGGGGGCGACAGCCTGACCGGCGGACTCGAGCACACTCAATGGATTCAGGATCGGATCGTCGATCGGTCGGGCCGCCGCGGAGGTCGGCTCATCCGCGCGCGGACCGATGGACGCCGCCGCGAGCGGGGCGAGGGAAATGCAGAGCAGTAGGATGCACGCGCGAAGGCACGTCACGCGGCGGCCTTTCTCGATGGCGGGGTGGCGGCTCGCATCGCCGCGAGGCGAGCGCGGAGCGCCTGGGAGAGTTGCACGGTGCTGGGATCGGGCGCACCGGACGGGGTGTGTTGTGGTGCGGCCGTTCGGGTCGCGGAAGAGGCGGCGAGATCAGCGCGGCCGAGGGCGCGCTCGAAGCGAGGGGAGGCGGCGTCGGACGTGTCGCCGTTGCACTTGGCGACCAGCGACGCGACCTCATCGGGATGATCGAGTTCGAGCAGCAAGGAGACAGAGGCCGAGCCGCTCCCCCCGGACTGCGACAGGAGCACAACCCGACGATCCACGCGCAGGAGAACCAGCGTGACACCGCGAGAGAGTGTGAACCGTCCCAGGACTTCCACGATGCCGGAAGGAGATCGTCCCGCGCCGAGAAGTGCCGCCCCCAGCGTGCCGCGATGAGGCAGGCGCTTCAGGACAAACGCGACGAGGAGCACGATTCCGATGACCGTCCCCAGTGAAAGCAGCGTGCGGGCGAAGGACGGCAGAACGGCCGCCGACGAACCGCTTGAGGTTTCCGGCTCCGCCGTCTTCCCCAGCGGCCGCGATTCGATCGCCGGCACCGCGAGGGGTGAGACCGTCGGATCGGTGCGCAGTTCGACCGACACGGGTGCCGTCGCGGGGCTTTTCACGGTGGAGAGCGGCTCGGGATCGGGGCCTTTCCCCGATGCGCGAGCGGACAGCACGAGCGCGAAGAGAGTGCCGGCGTAGAAGAAGCGAACGAGTAGCCGAGAACGAATCATGTCGCCATCCTGGCTGGAGAGAGGTGGGTCGTGCGGCGGGTCCCCCGCCACGGTTCGTGAATCGAACGGCCGGTTTCAGGCCGCGGCGCGGACGTCATCCGCCGCGGGCGTCAGAATTTCGTTGATGCGTACGCAGAAGTTGTCGTTGAGGACCAGGACCTCGCCCCGGGCGACGTGGCGTTCGTTGACGTACACATCCACCGGATCACCGGCGAGTTTGTCGAGTTCGACGACGGCACCCTCGGCGAGTTTGAGTACGTCTTCGACCAGCATGCGTGTGCGGCCGAGTTCGATCTTGACGTTCAGGTTCACGTCGCTGAGCAGTTCGATGGCGCGGCTGGGTCGGGGGGTCGCGGCGGCATCGAAGGAGGGGAGGCTGATGGCCGCGGGAACAGTGCCCGCTGTGGCGGGGGGGGGGGGGCGCGGCGCGCGGGGGGGGCGGCGAGGGCGGGGGGGGCGGGCCGGGCGCCCCCCGCCCGGCGGGGGGGGGGGGGGGGGGGTGTGGGGGGGGGGGGGGGGGGGGTGTTGCGAGGGGGGGAGCCGCGGCGCGGGGGGGGGGGGGGGGGGCGGGGGCGCGGCGGCACGACGACGGTGACCGGCAGCGAGAGCTGCCGACCGGCATAGGCCACCGCGAGGCCGGCATTGCCGCCCGAAGAGGACAGCAAGCGGCGCGCACCGGCGCGCTGGTGCTCC
>DDSA01000145.1:0-278 GCA_002343715.1 Phycisphaerales bacterium UBA2402
TCCCCTCCCCCCCCCCCCGCCGGCCATCCCCCCCCCGCCCATCGAACCCTTCCGGCGTTTCTTTTTCCGCCGGCCGAATCGGTCATACTGGTCACCGCCGCCCGACTGATTAGGGATGAAGGGGCGGGACGGTCCGGGAGCGGGGTGACCTCCCGCGGGCTGTCCTACGGGTGGAAAGTGTCCAAGTGACACCGGGACGGGTTGACGATTGTCCACCGGCGGGCGAGAACCGACTTCCGGTCGGGGTTCTGCGGGCCGCACCTCTGAACGAGGCTCAT
>DDSA01000145.1:575-16455 GCA_002343715.1 Phycisphaerales bacterium UBA2402
GGACGAACTTCAGGCTTCTGGTGTGCCTCGGGGCGAGATTCCACCTTCGGTTCCGGTCTGTGCTCCGGCTGCGGATCGGGTCGCGCGACAGACTTCGCCTCCGTGCGAGAGGGAAGATCGGCTCGCCCGATCGGACTTGCTGCGGGAGAATCCGCCGCTTCCTTCTTGGAAGCGCGTGAACGGGTTGTCTTCGTGCCCTCGCCGCTGTCGGACTTGGACGACTTGAAATCTTCTGCCGTGTGGGATGATCTGGGCATGTTGTCGGATTGTGTCAGATATGGGAATCCGGCGAAAGTGCCGGCACTCGGCCCCGGGGAGACTGTTCCCCCAAAGCGTGTGGAACACATCGTTCGCGGTCGATTTGTCGCCGCGATACCGAATCTGAACCTTGAGAAACTCCATGACCCGTGCCGGGCATCAACAGACCCAAAGGGCCTCGATCAAGCCACAACGCGGCGGAACACAAAGATCATATCGGTGAGAAGCAAGCAAGCACCCCTCGCTGGTGGGGGAGAGGGAAACCTCGGTTTCGATCGGAATGCCTCGCGGGTGTAGGTGAAGAACGGAGCGACTTGCCCCGAGCCACGCCAAACCCGCATCTCTGTTCGGCGGGAAAGTATAGCCAGTTCCCTGTGGTCAAGCGGGACACGCTGTTTTCTTTGCGCGAACTTTGTCGCGGGCTTTCATCAAGCCTCGACGAACCTCGGATTCCAACGAAGTGACATCCGACGCGTTCGAGACGATGATATCGGCCCGCCGGCGTTTCACCTCCAGCGGTAGTTGGGCTTTCTCCCGACGGTCAAACTCACCGTCCGACCAGCCACGCGCCCTGACTCGTTGGCGGCGTACTTCTTCCGGAGCGTCCACGTACATGACCACATCGCATTCCTTCTCGCTCCCCGCTTCGAAGAGAAGCGGAGCATCGATCACGGCCCCGGCCCGACCTTCCGCCGAAGCGCGAGCGATCAAACTCGCACGACCCGCTTTGACGATCGGATGCACAACGCCTTCAAGCCTCGCCCGCTGCGTCGGGTCGGCGAAGACGATCTCCGCCACCACGGCACGGTCAACGCGTCCATCCGCGGCGAGGATGCGCCGGCCCCACCAGCGGACCAGTTGATCGCGGACCTCGGGCAGGTCGAGAGCGGCCTTCGCGTCCCGGTCTGCATCCACCACGAGGAAGTTCATCGAACCCAGGATCGACGCGACGCTGCTCTTGCCGGCGCCGATACCTCCCACCAGCCCGATCACCAGGGGAGGGGGCGGCGCGAGAGGATCATCGGTGAGGTATACCGGCAGAGGCAGTGCGTCGTTCATGGCCGAACGGATCGCTCCGGCCAGCCGGTCCGGCTTTCGCACCATGACCCACGCGACGGCGATGCGCTGCGACCCCGCCGTCGTGATCAGGATCGTTCCCAGTCCGAGGAGCCGTTCGCCGAGCGTTCGATCGATGGTGATCTGCTGGACTCGTCGCAGCGGCGCCTCGGCGTGAACCCTCCGCAGGACGCCGCTGCGCGACGTAATACGCTCCGCATCGAGCGTGTACAAACGCGACCAACGCAGGAGGAGTTCGTACCCGATGCGCCCAGCGGCGTACGCGATCACGAGCACGATCAGAATGTCAATTGCCCAGGCAAGTCCGATCGGTTCCATGTAGGCCGCCACCGGTTCACGACCAAGCCGCCATGCTCCGAAGAACACCGCCGACCATGCGAGCGTGCGAGCGGAACGGAGCAAGACCGACATGCGAGCAGGCCGGACGGTCAGTCGTGGAGGGGAGTCTACAACGCCGTGCGGGGTTGGTGAACTCGTCGTGGCGAGGTGGGGCTGGTCGGCCATCACCGTGCCTCGGGCTTGAGAGTCGCGATCTCGGGATAGTTGCGGTAAAAACCGTCATAATCCAGGCCGTACCCGACGACGAACTCGTCGGGGATGTCAAATCCGACATACTCCGGAAGAAGGTCAACCTTCGCCTTGCCCGGTTTGCGCAACAGCACGCACAAACGAACGCTTGCAGGATTCTGCTCCCGAACCAGACGCTTCAGCAGATCAAGGGTCTGCCCGGAATCGAGGATATCGTCCACGATCAAGACATGCTTGCCGGCCAGGTTCGGCGGCAGTTCACTCCGCATCGAGACGCCCTTGCTCTCCATGCTTTTGCCGGGATAACTTGAAACCGCCACCAGCCCCAGGCTCATTTTCATAGGCAGGTGCCGGATCAGATCCGCGACAAAGACGATCGATCCGGTCAGCACCGGGATCAGCACCACCCTTCCTTCCCTCTGCTCCTCGGTCAGGTGAGCCATGTCGCGGCCCAGGTCAGCCGAAATCTGCTCCGCTAGTTCGCGGACGCGGTTGGCGATCTGCCCTTTGGTGACGAGGATGCCCTCGAGGTCGCGGTGCATGCGACGAGGATAGCCGCAGACCTACAGCCCCTTCATCGCCCCTGTCCGGCGTGCTCGTTCGTACCGGGTCAGGCAGTCCTCGATCACGGCGTAGGCCGCCTCGGCGGGCATGATTTCGTCCACTTCCACCTGCTTTCCTTCCAGGGTCTTGTAATCCTCAAAGAACCGACGCAGCATCTTGAAGATGTGCTTGGGAAAATCGCTGGCGCGGCGGAACTCCGTGTAGATCGGGTCCTCGATCAGCACCGAGATGATCTTGTGGTCGGGATCGCCGTGGTCCATCATCGTCATCATTCCCACGGCGCGCGCGTTGCAGAGTGTGAGGGGGGGAATCTCCTCCGTGCAGTAGACGAGCACATCGAGCGGATCATCGTCCTCGGCCAGCGTCTGCGGAATGAATCCGTAGTTCGCAGGATAATGAACCGCGCTCGAGAGAACGCGATCCAGTTTGAGCAGCCCGCTCGCCTTGTCCAGTTCGTACTTGTTGCTGCTCCCTTTGGGAATCTCGATGATCGCTCGGAACTCCGAAGGCAGGTTCCGACCGTCGATCCCGGGTGTGACATCATGCCAGGCGTGAATCATGCGTGGACGAGGGTAGGACAACTCAGGGGTTGCTCGAACTCCCGGGATTGGTGGTGGAAGTTCACTTCCACGATCCACAGATCACGGAACTGCCCGGCATCGAACGCGCTGGCGCGAGCGAAAGGTCTGGGTTCGCCGCGTCACGACCGTTCGAATGGTGCCTTTCCGAACGCAGGGTGAGTGTCCGAGTTGACGGTTTGGCATCATGTATCCAATCGCGGGAGGGGGCGTTCTGTCTTCTTCACCCGTACCCTTTATCATGGATTTCGATGTGCCGATTCTGTCCGATTCAGAAGAGCCGCCGCCTCCTCCCACGGGGCGCATTGATCTCGATGCGCTTCTGAATGACCTGACCGGCCCCCAGCGAGAGGCCGTGCTGCACACCGAAGGCCCCCTGCTCGTGCTCGCGGCGGCCGGCAGCGGCAAGACCCGCGTCATTACCCGCCGAATCGCCTATCTGATCCATTGCGGTGTCCCGGCCTGGCAGATTTTGGCCTTGACATTCACGAACAAGGCCGCCGGAGAGATGCGCGAGCGCATCCATGCGATCCTCAGCCCCAGCGGCGATGGCCGCGCGGTGCGGGGCCTGACAGTGACGACCTTCCACTCGTTGTGCGCCCGCCTGCTGCGGCGTTACGCCGAGCCGGCAGGACTGAAGCCCGATTTTACGATTTACGATACCTCGGACCAGACGGCGCTGGTAAAGAAGGCCATCGAAACCTGCCAACTCTCGACAAGCAACTTCCCCGCCCGCAGCGTACTCACCGCCATAAGCAACGCCAAGAACGACCTTGTGGATGCCGACGCCTTCGCCGCCGCGTCGTTCGATTACACAACGAAGGTTGTGGCAAGGGTCTACCGCGCGTACACGGACGCGATGCGCCGTGCCAACGCTGTGGACTTTGACGATCTGCTCCTGCTTACTGCACGTGTTTTGGCCCGCAACGCCGATGTTCGTGAGGAGTGCCGCCGGCGGTACCAGTATCTCCTCGTGGACGAGTACCAGGATACGAACAAAGCTCAGTTTCAGATCGCCAGCCTGATCGTGGGCACACAGACTGAGCCGGGAACCAGAGGCCCGAACTTCTGCGCTGTGGGCGATCCGGACCAGGCGATCTACGGGTGGCGGGGTGCCGACATCTCCAACATCCTTGAGTTCGAGGAGCATTACCCCGGTGCGAAGGTCATTACCCTCGGCGAGAACTTCCGCTCCACGCCGGCGATCCTCAGCGCCGCCGACACGCTCATACGAATCAACCGTCGTCGAAAGCACAAACCGCTCTTTTCAAGCAAAGCCGGGGGCGAGCCTGTCGAAGTTGTGTCCTGCAACGATGAGCGGCAGGAAGCCGCCATCGTCGCGCATTGGCTCAAGGAGCGGCACACCCATGCCGCGTGGCGCGACATGGCCGTCTTCTACCGTACCAACGCACTCAGCCGCGTCATGGAAGACGCCCTGCGCGAGGCGAATATTCCATACACCATCGCGCGCGGAACGGCGTTCTACGAGCGAGAGGAAGTCAAGAACGCCCTCGCGTACCTTCGGGTCGTCGCCAATCCGGCCGATTCGGTGTCGCTCGGGCGCATCATCAACGTGCCGACCCGAGGGATCGGGGCGACGACATATTCCCGCATCGAGGCCGCCGCGGACCAGACCGCCGTCACTGCCTTTGAGGTTCTGCGCCGCGCGGAGAGCGTGCCCGACCTTACGGCCCGCGCGGCCGGGGCGATCAGCAAGTTTGTCGCCATGGTTGACGGCTGGACCGGCGGCGGATCGTTTATGGGTCAAAGCGTACCGCACACACTGCACGATCTGGTTGACCGAATCGTCAAGGAGTCCGGCCTTGAATCGATGTACAAGGCTCAGGCCGCGGCCTCACAGAACGAAAGCGACCTCGAACGCATGGAGAACCTCGCGGAACTCGTCAGTTCTGCGGCGGAGTTCGAGAAGGAGTGGGACCCCGCCGCCGACCCCGCCGCGGCGGCGGGAGGGGATTCCTCGGCACCGCCACTGCTCGCACTGCTCCGGGCGTATCTGGAGTCGATCGCGCTGGTGGCCGATGCCGACGCGGTGGATCCGTCGCAGGGCAGCGTCACGCTGATGACGCTTCACGCGGCCAAGGGACTGGAGTTTCCCGCGGTCGCTATCGTCGGTCTTGAAGAGGCGCTCCTTCCTCACGCTCGTGAGATGGAGAACGACGCGGCCATGGAAGAGGAACGGAGACTCTGCTTTGTCGGTATCACCAGGGCCATGCGGAGACTCTTGATGACGCACGCGAAGTACCGCACGATCCGCGGAATCCCTGAACGCACCGTCCCCAGCCGCTTCCTCGCCGAGTTAGGCAAGGGGAATACGATCGTCTCAGACCGCGGGCGCGATGAGGAAGACGCATGGGAACACGACAGCCGTTCGGGCGCGGCACACGCATCCGGAGCCTCGCCCCGCAGGCCGGGTGCCGGCGCTGCATTCCCGGTGGGGTGCAATGTTCGTCACCCGCAGTTCGGTATCGGCGTTGTTCAGACGGTGACCGGCGGGGCCAACGCCCGCGTGAGCGTGCTGTTTCGCGGCATCGGACTCAAGACGCTCGTTCTGGA
Source organism: Phycisphaerales bacterium UBA2402 (assembly GCA_002343715.1). Lineage (GTDB taxonomy): Bacteria > Planctomycetota > Phycisphaerae > Phycisphaerales > UBA1924 > UBA2402. The sequence continues at coordinate 6,155 of DDSA01000145.1, forward strand.
GTTCGCACGCCTCTCGAAAGTGTGAAGGTGCCATTACCCGGGACGGATGCCGCGGAACATCTGCTGAACGCGCTCGGCTTCCTGCTTGACAACCGAGGCGAGTACATGGCGAGGAATCTTCCATTCTTCCTGCCCCCGCGTGACTGATGCGCAGTGTTCGCCGATGCACCGGTACATCAGTTTGAAGGCGTCGCGGGGCTGGTGCAGGCGGTCGAGAGCGTCCACCACGTCCTGCCGGGCGACATCCTCGGCGAAAAGGTCGATGAGCTTTGACCTGGGGGCTCCCTCGGCGGTGCAGGCGGCCATCCGCGATTCGCACAAGTCGTAGAGCATGGCGCCCGTCCACGTCAGGTGCTCGATCAGGCTCTGCTTATCGAGCCGGGCCTCCTGAAAAAACGAACTGCTTTCCCGGAATACCGCGTGACGCAGCTCCATCGGCAGGAGCATCTTCAACCCCAGCCCCTCCTGCTGGAGAAACTTGTTATTGAGCAGCGGCCACACCACGGCTTTCATTCGATCCGGATCGCCGCTGACCAGCGTCGGCTCGTCCACGCGATCGAGCACCACGATCATGCCCGCGTAGCCGAAGGCGTTCAGCACACGACGGAGTCGTTCCAGCATGAGATAGCGAGACTCATCAGAATCCGAGAGAGGCAGATTCGCACCTTCGCGGTTCGAGGGCCGGATCTGTCGGAGCGCACGGGCGTAGGAGATGTCGCCCCGCTGCACAACCCGAATCTGACGGCGGACACGGTGGCCCGTGCGGAGCAGGGCGAGACGGTCCCATACGGCGATTTTCAGTGCCGCCAGCGCCCACAAGGCGGCCACGATCGCGAGTGCCCAATCCGCGATGCGTCGTGGCACCAGGTCAGGCAACGTGAAAAAGTTCACATAGACCAGCCCCGCGATCAGCACCACGGGGATTACCGCGAGCAGCAGCCCTCCCCAGAAGACCGCTGGAGGCGGTCCGATCCGTAATCGGCGGCGGAGTAGAATCGTGCGGGCATCGGCTTGGTCAGGACGGTCGTACACCGCCTGGAGGAGCAGGAGTTCAATCCTCAGGTCTTTCGAGAGCCTCTTGACCGGCTTACCCGACCCTTGCCCGAGATCAAGACCATCGGCGATGCAGTCGGGGTCGAGTACCGCGTCCACGAGTCGCGGTGTGACCGCGTGCAGGATCGCGTCCATGTGGTCTACGAGGCGAAGTTTCTGGAGGGACTCCAGAGGTGTTTTCCCGCCCAGGCGGTCGTGAAGTCGGTCCAGGACGCCGTTCAGATCGTCGTACGGCACCAGCAACAGTTTGGCACCGGGGTTGGAGTGGTTGTACTCGCCGATCCGCCGAGCGATCTGAAGCCGGATCGCCGTTTTGCCGCTGCCCTTTTCGCCAAAGACAACACTGGCGCCGGGGCGGCGCGGATCACCGAATATCTTTTCAAAGTCGGAGTGGTAGGTTCCCCCGTCGAATCCGCCCTTTGACGCGGCACCCATCCGCGCAAAGACCGCATCGGAGCGGGCCTCTTCGCCGCGGAAAGGGTTCTCGGTGAGAGACCAGTGATTGAGAAAGTCAGAAACGGTCATGGGGTATGCGCTGCGCGCAACCAATCATCGGCGTTGAGGCACTCCCGGGCACCAGTCAATCCGGATCGTACCGGGGATAGTTGGGATTCGGCCCGAGACGGTTTTCCACGTGATGCCTCAGTGCTCGACGCGGCGGCCGAGTTTAGGTGAGACTTCGGCCAGCATCCTGGACAAGGTCGCTTTGTCCCTGGCCTCCATGTTCAGCCGCAGGAGTGGCTCGGTGTTGCTCTTGCGGACGTTGAGCCACCAGCCGTTCTTGGCGAAGCAATCGATCGTGATCCCGTCGAGTTCGTCGATGGTCGCGCCTTTCGACGGCGCGGCGAACTCTTTGCGGAGCGTCGCCAACGCCGCGTCCTTATCCTCGATCTGGAAGTTGATCTCACCGGACTGCGGGTAGCGGGCAAGGGGCTTGACAAGTTCGCTCATGTGCTTCCCGCTCCTGGCGAGAATGCTCAGGACCACGCACATCGAGATGACGCCTGAATCGGCGAAGAAGTTGTCACGGAAATAGAAATGCCCGGAGAGTTCACCCCCCACGATGCCGTTGTGCTCGGCCATCGCCTGCTTCAGAAAGACGTGCCCGACGCGGCTCCGCACGGCTTTGCCCCCGGCCTTGGTGATCTCTTCCGCGACGGCCTTGGTGCTGCGCAGGTCGTAGACGACCGCGGCGCCGGGGTGCTGCGCGAGGAAATGCTTTGCGAAGAGCGCGGTAAGGTGATCGCAACCCACGGCGTGCCCTTTTTCGTCGATGATCATGCACCGGTCGGCATCCCCGTCATAGCAGACGCCCAGGTCGGCCTTTTCCTTGACGACGGCCTCCTGCACCTGCCGCAGATTCGCGGCGACCAGCGGGTTCGGGTCATGGGCGAAGACATTTTTCGTGTTGTCGAAGTTCAGTTCGACAATGGTCAGACCGGGAACAAGTCCGAGCGATGAACCTTTCCCGAAAATCCTGGGAATCATGGTCCCCGCCATGCCGTTGCTGGCGTCGATGACGACCTTCAGTTTCTTGCCTCCGGTGTCGAGGAAACTCCGTACGTGCCGTGAATACGCGGGCCAGAGGTCGCGGGCTTCGCAGCGGCCATTGGAACGGATGAGTGTGGCCTTGTCCACCATCGCGGCGTGCTTGCGGATATCGGCCAGGCCCGTCTCCTCTCCCACCGGCTTGGCGCGGCGCTTGCTGATCTTGAAGCCGTTGTAGTGGGGCGGGTTGTGGCTCGCAGTCACCATGACGCCTCCGGCGCAATCAAGGTGATTGACCGCGAAATAGATCATCGAGGTATCGCACATGCCCAGGTCGATGACGTCGCCGCCGTGGTCATTGATCCCCTGGATAAGTTGCTTCGTGAGCGAAGGGCTGCTGGATCTCATGTCCCTGCCGACCACGATGTTGCGCATCATCGGTGTGCTTTCACCGGCATCATGGGCATCACTGAGCAGGTACTTGCTGGACCCATAGCCGATTTGCCACGCCATGGTGTCGTTCAGCAAGTCGGGGTACGTGCCGCGAATGTCATAGGCCTTGAAGATTCTGCCAAGCATTTGATCGGTTTCCGATTGGATATGCGAACCGAGCAACAGGTCGGTTACTTGCAAGCCAAGCGTAGGAGCAGATAATACCAAACTTGGTACGAACAACAAGAACAGGAATGGTAAAATGCAATGAACCTGCTTTTGCTAAGTAATATGTTCGTTATATGTTAATATAATGATAGGTATAAGCGAGCATCAAGATGATCGCTTTGCCACAACTCGTGTCGATTTGCAAACACGATTCGTACTTCAAACTTACAGCACAACTGCAATGTCCGTGCGATAGGTCTTACCTGCGAAAACGATCTTATCGCACGCTTTGTATGCTGCCGCTCTGGCATCGGCCATGGTGTTTCCAAGCGCTGTCACGGATAGAACGCGTCCTCCCGCCGTGACAATTTCACCGGAGGGGAGTCGCTTTGTTCCTGAGTGAAGTACCTGAACATCGGGCGCGAACGATGCACTTTCAAGGCCTTGTATGGGGATGCCATGCTGGGGTTGGTTCGGGTATCCCTTGCTGGCGAGGACGACGCACACCGCGGGCCGCGGATCCCAGCGCACATCAACTTCATCGAGCCGTCCAAGGCACGTTGCCAGGAGCAGTTCCATCAGGTCGGTTTGCAGTCGTGCCATGAGTGGCTGACACTCTGGATCGCCGAAGCGGGTGTTGAACTCCAGCACACGCGGCCCCGCGTGCGTGAGCATGAGGCCGGCGTAGAGCACGCCGCGGAACTCGATCTCTTCTCGGCGAAGGGCATCCACCGTGGGTACAAGAATGAGTCGTTCGATCTGCTCCATCGCCGAAGCGGAGAGAGTATTGGTGGGGCAGAATGCTCCCATGCCGCCCGTATTGGGGCCTTGGTCGCCGTCGAGCAAGCGCTTGTGATCCTGGCAGGGTGGCAGGACCAGGATGTTCTTTCCATCCACCAGCGCGAGAACCGAAACCTCGGTGCCTTCGAGTCTCTCCTCGATCACAACCTTGCGGCCAGCCTCGCCGAACTCACGCTTCACCATCATCCGTTCGACCGCCGCCGCGGCCTCGTCGATGGTGTCCGGCACGATGACACCTTTACCTTTCGCCAGCCCCGCGGCTTTGATCACCGGAGCGTGCTCGCGGGAACGGACATAGTTGGTCGCGGCCTCTGGATCAGTGAACGTCCGAGAGTCGGCGGTAGGCACGCTCGCCGCGCGCATGATCAGTTTGGCGAAGCCCTTGTCGGCTTCCAACTGGGCCGCTTCGCGGCCGGGGCCGAAGACCAGCGTATGGGGAGAAGCGAGTTTGTCCGTGAAGCCCTCTGCCAGCGGGTCCTCCGGGCCGATGACCACAAGGCCGATGTCCTTCTTCAGGATGAACTGCTGAAGGCGGTAGACCTCCCGGATGTTCACGGGCACGTCCACGGGCGTGCCCAGCGCCGCCAGGCCTGGGTTCTCCGGATGAGTGGTGAAGAGTTCACCTAGCCGCTGCGATTGCCGGAGTTTGACAGCCAGGGCGTGCTCCCGCCCCCCTCCTCCCATCAGAAGGACATTCAACTTCGCCGTGCCGCGGTGGGGGACATCGAGCATGAGGGAGCGATGGTACGTTCGATGGATCACCGAGAGTGTCCGCGCAACACAAGGCGTTTCGAAACTCAAGGATGGCTCGGCACGCAGCCGACGGTCGAATCTTATTGGATACCGGTTCATCGCCGAACAGGCGTACCGCCCTTGCACCGATGATGTGCTTGATTGTTCGTGGTCGATCGAGTCGGTGCGGCCCGCAGTCTTAGCCACACCGTCCGGATTCCGCGCATGAAGACACAGAACCCGCACACGTCGCCGGCCGCAGCGGCATGGCGGCAAAGACCACTGTTTCACCAGAGGACCACATCCGATGAAAACTACATACAGGCTCGTACTGATGGCGTTGTTGCCGTTTAACTTACTCGCCGCGGCCCAAGTCGTGCCTGTCGGCTCCGCGTTCACCTATCAAGGACAGTTGAGACAGGCCGGGGCACCGGCCAACGGGACGTTTGATCTGCAGTTCCGTCTCTTCACCCACCCGACTCTCGGGTTCATCGTGGGTAGCCCGGTGGTGATCGATGACGTGAGCATTGTTGATGGGTACTTCACGGTGAAGTTGGATTTCGGCGCGGCTGCATTCCCGGGCACGGGGCGCTTTGTCGAGATTGGGGTTCGCCAGGGCGCATCATTGGGCACCTTTACGCTGCTGTCGGGTCGTCAGGAACTGACGCCCGCTCCGTACGCGACGGCGTTGGCCTTGCCGTACGCCGCGAGTCATACGGCTCCGGGTCCGCTCTTCTCCATGACGCAGTCGGGCACGGGCGGTGTCATGTCGCTGACCGGATCGACGGCGGACGTGTTGAAAGTGTCCTCGACGACCGGCGATGCGGTCGAGGCGACCTCCAGCGGCGGCAACGCGATCAACGCGATCTCGTCCGGTCCGGGTGCCGCGGTGAGGGGGGCTGGCAGTGGCACTGGCTCGGGTGTCTACGGGCAGTCCACCGGCGGCGGGGCCGCGCTGTACGGGTACAACCTCGGCACCAGCGGGCACGCGGGTTTCTTCCGCACCGAAGGGAGCAACAACACCTCGGCCGCGATCAACTCGCAAAGCAACGGAACAGGCCCGGGCATCTACGCCACGAGCCGGGCGGGCCGATCGGCCTTCTTCGAGAACACCAACACCTCGGGCATCAACGGCGGCCTGCTCTCGACGGTTGCCGGCGGGGGAATTCCGATCTGGGGGAAAACGACGGGCACGAGCGCCGCAGCGCGCTTCGACATCGACAGTTCGACGAGCACCGCGAACGCCCTTGAAGTGAACAACGCCGGCACCGGACTGACCGCCAAGTTCAACGGGGGCGATGTGCAGGTGAACGGCAATCTCTACGCTCGCACGGGCACGGTTCTGAACCGAGCGACGCCGATTGCGTGGGGGACCTTCGAAACCTTTGGCCAAAACCCTTCCATTACGACAAGCAGCGGGAATGTCATGGTGTCGTTTGTGAACGGGTACGGTTGGCGGGTGCAGGTGGTTGGCGAAGGTGAGCCATCGAAGTGGACAGTCATCGCCACACCCAGGTACGGATCAAACCCAGCGGCCTCAAACCTTGAAATGACACTGAAAGTCGGCTCGCCGTTATCAGTGATTGGTCAATCGGGGACTGGTGCATTCTATATTTCTGAACGGTGCACCAATGGGTGCAATGAGTTTGTACCGCCGCACTGGATCAACTTCGTGGTCTACAGGGGGCAATAAGCCCGCCTGAGTAGGCCAGATACACTCGGCGGCAACGACCCGGGTCGTCCGGAGCGTGGCCGCTGTGTTCATTCATGGATCAGTTCGATGCCCTCCGCAATCATACCTCAACACACCGTCCGCCTGCACCGCGTTATCCGTTGTCCGGCCGATCGCCTCTACCGCGCGTTTCTTGATCCGCGGGCGATGGTGAAGTGGAGCCCGCCGCACGGGTTTGTGGGCGAGGTGCAGAGCATGGACGCGAGGGTAGGCGGGGGCTACCGCATGTCGTTCACAAACTTCAACACGGGCCAGACGCACTCCTTCGGGGGCACGTATCTCGAACTGACCCCGCACAGCCGCATCTGTTACAACGACCGTTTCGACGACCCCGGCCTGGCGGGGCAGATGCAGATCACGGTGACGCTTCGCCCCGTGGCGTGCGGCACGGAACTGGAGATTGTGCAGGAGAACGTTCCTCCCCAGATTCCAGTCGAGTTCTGCTACATGGGGTGGCAGGAGTCACTATCGATGCTCGCCGCGCTCGTGGAGCCAGAGATTCCCTGATGGAGCGAGTCAAGAGAGGTTGAACAAAGGCGCAGCCGGTTTGCTGCAGGTCGCGAATCTCATCTACATAGGAGGTTCGTAGAGGCAGACGGCTGGCGTCTATGACGCTGACCGACGATGCAAGATACGAACTGCGTTGCCGGAGCACAAGATTCGGGAGATGCTGTTCCTTGCTATGCGTCGTCACCCGCTGATCTCGAGCACGATTCGGCATGCGGGATGTGCGTGTCGATCAGATTGACAACGGCGGGCCGCACAACAGTGACGGCATCGTCACGATCGTGTACATGGCGAAGCATGAGAGTGCCTTCGAGAAGGATCGTGAACTGATCTGCAAACGTGTCGGGATCGTTCGCGCCGGCTCGTGCCGCCAGCATACGGAAGTGGTCGCGGTTCTTCCGTTTGTGTACCACCGCGGCCCGATGGATCGGATCGCGCCGATCGGTGAACTCGGCCGCAACATTGATGAACATGCACCCGCGAAAGTCGTCGTCGTTGAACCATGTGTCCAGCACATCGAAGAACGCGAGCAACTGGGCTCGCGGCTCTTCCCCTGCTAACGTTCGGATCGCCCGGTCCCACGACTGCGTCTCCCACGCGTCGCGTGTTTCGACACACGCGAGTACAAAATCATCTTTGCCCTCGAAGTGCTTATAAAACGTTGTCTTCGTAACGCCAGCGTGCTCGATGATCTGATCCAGACCAACAGCCTGGAATCCGTGGTGGTAGAACAGTTCAAGCCCCGAAGCAATCAGTCTCTCACGTCCAGTCTGGGGTGGGGGAGGCTGACCGAATAGTTCGTTTACCGATTTGGACCGCATGCCGTGCTCCACCGTCGGTGTACCTGAAGTACACCGGGGGTGTACTTCAAGTGCTCTGTTCAGATGTTCCCGGTACGTCATCATAAGCCCGTGCGAGCCGCTGTGGTTCGCTTCGGATGACACCAGTAGAAGGAGTACATACATGCAGACGAACACATACAACTCAGCGGCCCCGAACCCCACGACCGTGGCTCACCGCACGGTCAACGGAATCGATGTTGCCGGACTTCAGGCGTCCATCGACGAGATCAAGACCGACCCTCGCAAGGGCGAGACCACGTGGCGTGTCCACAGCAAGTGGATGGGTGGAACTCGCTCCGATCACCACGTACGGGGCTGCGACATCGGCGGTGCCTTTGTCCCACGCCCCTTCGTCATCAAGATCGACGAGCCTTGTGAACTCGCGGGAACGAACGAGTTCGCCAATCCACAGGAGTACCTCCTCGCGGCGATCAACGCATGCATGATGGTCGGCTACTCGGCCGTCGCCGCCATCATGGGAATCAAACTAACAAAACTTGAACTTGAAACCACAGGGGATATCGATCTGCGGGGATTCCTCGGGATCTCTGAGAGCATCACGCCCGGCTATCTCAAACTCGAGCAGACAGTGCGTATCGACGGAAACGCGAGCGCCGAGAAGTTTGACCGTCTTCACGACATTGTCCGCAGGACAAGCCCCAATTTCTTCAACATCACGCGTGCGATTCCGATGAACTCGCGAATGATGGTGGGATAATCGCTCGTGCGTCAGGAGCTAGTGGACCCAGCTGGTTCTGACCCCGCATCGGCACGCAGCACTGGGACTCATGTGAATACTTGAGGTCACGGAACTGCCCATTCAGTCCCGAATAAACAGAGATACTGCGCATCATTGTGTCGAACTGCCGCCCGGCATGGCGGTGTCTCTGGAATTGATAAGGACTTGTCACTCCATTCCACGCCCACTACTGCAGAACCCCGGGTCGCAAGACCCGGGGTTATCTTTTCAGCCTGGGGCATCGTTGCGCAGCATTGCCAATCGCTGGCACGGGTTTCAATCGGTTTCTTGAAACGGAACGCAACGTTTCAGAGTGACTGCGCCCGAACTGTATCTTTTCTCCGCCGCCTTTCTGCCGGGAATACAGATCCAAAGGCCAGTGTGACCACGCACCCGGCGAGGGGATCTGACCCGCGAGTATCGCAACGTCCGGCTCGGTCTCAAACGCCAAGGAGATCGCCTCGATTCACGTTAGACAAATCGCCGTTGGCCTAGGTGTTGAGGAGGATGCCGGGCCCCCCGTCCTTGTCCGGTGGTGCGAGCGCCGCGGCGATTGTCCTGCTCATCGCTGCCGGGGCCTCATCGGCCATCCGCTTGACGGCCCGCAGCGGTGATCCTTGGGGACAAGTTCATCCATCTTCACGATCGGGTTAGTTTGACGGCTCTCGTTTCCTCGCATGCCACTCCGTTCGCATCGAGTGCACGCATGGTTATTGAGATCCGATTAGATTGTGGGAGTAATTCAACGGACTGCTACGATCCCTCGCATGAGCGTGAAGAACATCCTGGCCAGACTCAAGTCGATGGGTGATGAGGCACGACACAGGCACAACGCCAAGGCTGGTGCGCCGGAGAACCAGTTCGGCGTGAAACTCGGCGACATCCGCGCGATCGCGGCGGAGTTGAAGACCAACCACGAACTCGCCCTCGATCTCTGGAAGACCGGCAATGTCGAGGCGCAACTCCTCGCCACGCTGATCATCAAGCCGAAATCTCTCTCCTCCGAGGAGCTCGATACACTCACACGCTCCACCACATGTGCGCAGGTCGCGGATTGGTTGAACGCGTATGTCGTCAAAGAGCACCCAGAGAAGGATGCCCTGCGGGAAAAGTGGATGAGATCAAGGGAACGCTGGACCGCACGCGCGGGGTGGAACCTCACGGCGAGTCTGATCAACAGGGGTTCGACCGATGTTGATCTCTCGGCCCTGCTCGACCGCATCGAAACCGAACTCCCCAGCGCCAAGCCCGAGGTGCAGTGGACAATGAATAACACCCTCGCCGCGATCGGAATTCATCACGCCCAACTCCGCGGCCGTGCGGTTGCCATCGGAGAGACAGTCGGCCTGTACCGCGATTGGCCTGTCTCCAAAGGGTGCATTCCTCCGTACGTGCCGGTGTGGGTCGGCGAGATGGTCAAGCGGCAGAAGTAGTCAGGCCGCGCACCCGACGAGGCTCGCCATTCTTACCTCGCCCCGTCTCCAGGCGATTGCCGCAGCACGATCGGTACGTACCCGACCTCCAGCCCCTTCGGCGGCGTCACCAGCAGCGCCGGGTCGAGCGTTGCAAGCGTTCCAGTCGCCGGTGGGGCCAAGTACTCTCGGTCCTTTGTCCACGCCCGGTGCAGCAGTTCCACGCGCCGCTGCGCCTCCTCCCGGGCCGCGGGGCTTAGGTCCGCGTTGAGCAACGCCGGCTGATCCGCGAACCGGTACCACGCGAACCTGACGACGCTGCCGTCGCCCAGCGTCACCTCGAACGGCCCGGCCACCGGCCCGGGCGCGCGGAACGAACTCCCCGCCGCCTCCCC
>DDSA01000169.1 GCA_002343715.1 Phycisphaerales bacterium UBA2402
CCCTGCCACGATTCGGGCGTGAAGACCGCGATCGACCGCAGTAGCCGCATCGAGGGAACGCCGATCACGAAGACCTGCCCGCTCTGCCCGCCCGAGGAGAACAGGATGTACTCATCGTGCCTGCCGCTGGGCGTGTAGGTCTTGGCCGCGGCCACCAGGTCGTCCACGGTCAGTTTCCGCTCGTTGGCGATCCTCGTCAGGTCCGCCACCTGCCCGGGCGTCAGTTCAACGGGTTTCTCCTCGCGCGCGGCTCGGCGCTTCGGCCGCGCCGCATCCTGCCCCACCGCCTCGGTCGGTGCGAGAGCGGCGAGACCGGCCATTGCGGCCAGCACAAGTGCGATCGGAGCGGTGTGACGAGTTCTGTTCATGGGAGACTCCTTGTGTGCCCGCCGGTCGGGCCGTGTGTCATGCGCCGCTCTTGGCGGCCCGTTGCATACTGCGCAGGTATTCGATCACATCGAGCAGGTCATCATCGCTCAGCGCCGGGTTCCCGCCCCGCGCCGGCATGTCCAGTTTGGTCGTGTTCAGCGGGTCGCCCGGGTTGCGACCGCGCTTGATGAAGGCCAGCAGGTCATCATCCCCTGTGGTCTTCACGAACTCATTGGCCACCAGGTCCTTGCCCATCTTCGCGACGCCCCGGGCGTCCTTCCCGTGGCAGGCCGAGCACGTCGAGGCGAACACCGCCGCACCATGGGCGATGTACCCGGCCAGTTCCGCATCGCCCCCCGCCGCCGCCAGGGCCTGGGCCTCTTGTTCCTTGCTCGGCCCGGCGATGGTCCGCTCGGGCAGCGTTGGCGCGCGGCGCGGGTCCTGCAGCGCCCGCATGTACGCCACGATGTCGGCCAGTTCCTCGTCGGTGAGCGCGTCGTTGGCTCCGCGGGGAGGCATGGCCACGCCTGTCGAGTTGTCCGGGTGATCCGCCGGCCTTCCCGCGGCCACAAACCCCACCAAGGAACGATCATCCATCGAGGCCACGAACCAACTCCGGGTGAGGTCCGAGCCCATCCCCCTCAGCCCGGTCCCTTCGCGCGTATGGCACGCGGCGCACGTGGCATCGAACGCGGCACGGCCCCGCACCAGGACGTCCTCCGGGAGCATCGGCCCTGGGGGGGATCCGATCAACCGATCGTGCGACGCCAGACGCGCGGCGTACGCCGCGCGGGCCTCCCGTTTCGCGGCGCGTTGCCCTTCGATCCGCCACGCCCCCAGGCCCACGTACGGCAGGCAGACCGCCACGCCGACGAGCACGGCCCAGACGAGGTTGCGGATGCCCGAATCATAGGAGCGCCCGGGCGAGCGCTCGGCATTGTCTGCCGTCCTGCTGGGTACGTTGAAAGCGGTCATTGCTGCACTCCCGGCTCACGCATCGGAACGCGCTGGGCGTATTCCAGATATCCGTATATGTTTATCGTGTATTGGGCGCGGAGTCAAGCATGCAATGCATAATTACTTTCGAGGTCGTTCGTTCTCGTTGCAGGGGTTCGCACCGTGTTCGTGCGAACTCCGATCGAATCCGGGCCGTCAGGCGCGGCGCCTCGCATCCGTCCGTCGAAGCCCCCGACCCTCAACCGTGGGGAAGACGCACGCGGTCTTCTCGGGCGTGGGCGTCACCATCTCGGTGATCGGCGTGTCGCGCAGCGTCTTCTCGACCAGCGCGATCGCGTCGTCGAGTTTGCGATGCAGCCGGCACAGATTCTTCCCGTGCGAGGGGATCCCCAGCGGACATGTCTCGATGCGCTTGAGCGGGTCCGCCGCGTTGACGACCGACAGCACGGAGATCTCCGCCGGCTTTCGGGTCAACTCGAAGCCCCCGCCCGGGCCGCGCTGCGCCCGGACCAGCCCGGCCCGCGTCAGGTCCTTGAGCACTTTCAGCATGTAATCCGGGGGCACGCGCGTCGCCGCGGCGATGTCCTGCGAACTGCACATCGACCCGGTGCGGGTGGCCAGAAACACAATGGCCCTGAGAGCATATTCGGCGGTGTTGGAAAACACGGTGAGGCGCAGCGTAGCACGGAGCTACTCCGACTTCTCCGGCCAGGCCCCGGGCTTGCTCTCATCGGGCGCGGGCAGAGTGGCACGCCACTGGTTCGACAGGTCATCGAACGAGCGGCCCAGAACGCGGCGCGTCGCCTCGTCCAGCGTCGCGCCGTTCGACATGGCGATCATCCATTCCACACGTTTTTCCCGCCCGTAGGTGTCCGAGATGTACCCGAGCATGTGGTGGCCCTGCTTGTAGACGTGCTGCTGCCAGCGGGGCTGCACCGTCTCGAAGTCGGTGATGTCCTCCCACGCCGCCAACCGGCCCGCCGCGGCCCACGCACGCACCAGGCCGTCGGCCTTGCCGCCCCACTGCTCCGCCGCCAGGTCGGCCACACCCTCCAGAATCCACCAGGGCATCTTGTTGGAATCCGGACCGAGCTCGAAGGTCGCCACATGCCCATACTCGTGCGCGATCAGCGACCGCAGCGCCCCGATCGACGTGTTCTTCCCGCAGAGCAGTTTGATGCTCTCCCCGGGTTCGTTCCATCCGCTGAGGCCGTCGGTGTACGAAAGGCAGATCGACGCCTGCAGGTGCTTCATCGTGCCGTACAACTTGATCTTCTGCGTCCGTCGCGGCAGGTCTTTGTCGGTCAGCATGAACCCATCTTCCACGTGCGCCCGCACCTCGCCGAAGGCCTTGACCACCCGATCCGCCAGCGCATCCAGGCCCGGGGCGCACAGCACCAGCACCCCCGGGGCCTCGTGCTTCTCCCACACTTCGCCCGCGTACTTCCACGCGCCGCTCTCGTGCAGGAACCGCGCCGTGAAGGACACGCTCCGGGGCTTGCGCTCCGGCATCGTCCACTCCATCGTCAACACGCCCTGCGCCGTGCCGTCGCCCCACTCCAGGTCGGCCACCGTCAGTTCGCACTCCTTCGCGGGCTTCTTGGCCAGGTCGTTGGCGAAGTACCGCTGCTCGTGCAGAAACTCCGGGTCTCCGGTCGCGACGTGCTCCAGGTACGCCGCGGCGTCCCCCGACACGCACGCCGCGGCCATCTCGCGCAGCACACCCTCGATCTGTGCCTTGGCGTCGGGGTCGCCGGCCCGGCTCGGAACGATCAGCAGGCACACCGCCGCGACACACGCGATGAGGCGTTGAATCATGGCCGAACTGTACGGACCATTCGGAACTTCACGCCCCGGCCCGGACTACCCCAGCGGCCGCAGGTTCCGCGCCACGCTCGTTCGGTAGCCCACGATCGCGGGGATGATCCCCGCCACCGCCGCCAGCGCGACCGTCGCGAGCACCACCGCCACCACGGGACGCGCCGGCAGCGCCGGATCAACCACCAGCCCGATCCTTCCCTTCACGATACCCGCCGCGAACACAGCGCCGACGAACGCGAGCAGCACGCCGGCCGCCGCGCCCATGAGGCCGATGAGCACCGACTCGGTCAATACCAGGTTGAAGATCCGCCCCTTGCTCGCCCCCAGCACCCGCAGCACCGCGATCTGCCGCCGCCGCTGTTCCATCGAGTTGTAGAGCGCCAGCATGATCGCGATCCCGCTCGAGAGGATGACCGCGCCCGCCACCACGACGAAGAGCCGGTTCACGTTGCCCACGATGATGTCGAGTTTGCGGATTTCATCGAAGGGCGCGGCGACGGTGATGCTCGTGTCTTTCCGCAGCGCGTCGAAGACCATCGGCAGGTTGGCGGGGACGTTCGATCCCTCTCGCGTCCGCAGTCGCAGGTACACCCCCGTTATTTTCCGGTCCGCGTCGATCAGGTCATCGGCGGTGGTATCTGTTTCACCCTCCTTGACCCGACGGTCGTGGGCGTGGATGATCCAGGTGCTCTCCAGATTGGTGATGAGCGCGCGGTCGTGGGCGCCGCCCGTGGGCTTGAGGATGCCCACGACTTTGTACGCGAACTCATCATGCACGTGGGGCGTGCCCTCGTCGTGCGCGTGGTCATGATCGTGGTCATGATCGTGGTCGTGCGCGTGGTCGTGGTCGTCCTCCGGCGGCAGGCGCAGCCCCGCCTTGCTGTCCGCCGAATACCCGTGGGCCAGGGCGATACGGTCGCCAAGGCGCAGTCCGGTGGCCTTGGCTACCCCGGCGCCGAGGACCACCTCGAAACTGTCCGTGAAGAACCTTCCCTCGGCGAGTTGCCAGGCCTCGCCGGGGTTGGGCTTGAACTCGGTGAAGAACTCTTCGCTCGTCGCCAGGACCGGGTGCCCCTCGAAGCTATCGCCCTGCTGGATCGGCACCGCGTAGGCCCACGGCGCCTCGGCCGAGAGCCGCTCGTACCGATCCCAGGGGATGGGCCGGCGCGGCGCGTTGGCGTAGAAGATGCCGTTGAGGACCGACGCCAGCGGGCTGGCCTCCGCAGACACCATCAGGTGCATGTCGCCCGCGCCCCGCTCGAAGGCCTTCTTCGCCGCCTCGCGCATCGCCACCAGGACCAGCATCAGCGCCACCGCCACCGCCACCGTCGCCACCGTCGTCACCGTCGAGAATCGGCGCACCGACAGACTGCGGAGGATCACCGTCCAATCGCTCATAAATGCTCCTTCCGCGCGAATCGCTCCCACATCGCCGGATCATGGCTCACGCACAGCAAGGCCGATCCGCTCGCCCGGCACGCCTCCTGGATCATCCCCATCGCGTTCGCCGCGTTCTCCGGGTCGAGGCTCGCGGTCGGCTCATCGGCCAGCACCAGGGCCGGGCGGCAAGCCACCGCCCGCGCCACCGCCACGCGCTGCTGCTGACCCACGCTCAGGTTCTCCACACGCGCCCCGGGGCGGTCGATCCCCAGCGATGCCAGCACGCCCTTCGCCGCGGATGCGTCCACCCCGCCCGCGCCGCTGAAGGCCGGCGCGGCCAACACGTTCTCCAGCGCCGTGAACCCGTGCAGCAGGTTGAATGTCTGGAAGATCATGCCGATGTGCCTGCCGCGGAACCTGTCGCGGGCCGCGCCGTGAAGGGCGTGCACCTTCTGTCCCGCGACCTCGATCACGCCCCCGTGCGGGTCCATCAGCCCGGCGATCAGGGAGAGGAGCGTGCTTTTGCCCGCGCCGCTCCGCGCGGCCAGGAGCATCTGCTCCCCCCGGGCCAGCGTGAGCGCGCCCAGGCGCAGCGTCCACCCGCCGGGGTACGCGAAACGAAGACTGTCTATCCGCAGCGCCGGTTCGTCCGCCATCACGCTCCTTCGTAAGAGAAAACCACGGCGGTGCTGTTCAGCGCCGACGCGGAAGAATACACAGCACTCATCGCCTTCGCCGCATCCCGAGACCCGCCGCGAGCGTGCCGAACAGGACCGCAGCGCTCGGCGCGGGGATGTTCGCTGTCGCCCATTCATACGCCGCCTCCGCCGTTTCGTCGGTGACGTTCTGACCGAAGAGCATCCACACCGGCGACGAAGGCCCGATCCCCGGGAAATCCACAGCGAACGACAGGTCCAGCAGATACACGCCGTCGGTCGCCGGGGCGAGCAGTTCATAATCCGGGTGATCGTGCAGACCCCCGAACTCGTCGATCGGCAGGTCGAAGCCCGTGACCGGAAGATCGGTCGCGGGAGTCAACACGGGGCCCAGCGGGCCGAAGGTCAGCGCCATCGAGCCTTCGGTCAGCGAAAAGTCCGTTCCGTCCCACTTCCGCAGCGCCCGGTTGATGGTGAAGGTCAGCACGCCCGCGCCGGGGAACGTGCCGTCGGGCGAATGCCACCCCGGCTCGGCCGTGAAGTTCGGCACATCCTCGCCGAGGGTTGCGTAGAAGACGCGCACCCCGGGCACGATGGTGAGTCCATCCTCGCTGATCAACCCCGAACGAAGCAGGCCGCCCTGCGTGTACAGAAACAGATCACCCTCGGGGATGCTCCCGAGCGCCGGGGCAGAAAGAGCGGCCACCACTCCAAACACCAGTCCATTTTTCATCTCACTCTCCTTGTCCTAAACCGAACGCTGGATACCTGAACAACGCTGCTCGAACACACCGAGCCGGTGCGGAGGCAACACGCCTCACCTCCGTAACGAACGTTGAGGTGATAACTCCGCACCCCCAAGCGGAGCACCGGCGACCCCGGAGGACCGTCTTTACTCGCAACCGCCCGCCTCCCATCGGACAAAGAAATACTCCACATCCGCGCCGTCCACGCCCCCGTCCTGATTCACATCCGCGACCGAGCCGCCCGCCTCCCACGCCACGAAGAATGCCTCGACATCGCCGCCGTCCACACCGCCGTCTTCGTTGAAATCAGCGATGCACGATTCTCCGATGAGGTTCTCCCGCACCCACCGGGTCGCGGCATCCGCCTCTTCCCGCGGCGAGTTCTGGTTGAAAACGATCCAGAAAGGCTCACTTTCTCCGGGTGTTCCGCGGCTATTCCAGAGCGTCAGTTCCAGCAGGTAGACGCCCGCATCCGCCGGGGGCATGAGCGTGTAGTCCAAGTGACGGTGCCACTGCCCGTTGCTCCCCACGCTGAGCGTGAAGCCCGTCACGGGAGTGTCATCGGGCGGTGAGTAGGCAGCGAGCGTCGCGAACGAGACCTCGAACTCGTTCGGCGACAGACTGAAAAAATCAACACCGTTCCACTCCCTGACCGCCCGCTGAATGGTGAAGCCGATGCGCGATCCCGGCACAAAGGTCCCCGGCAGAGAGTCAAACCCGGGGTCGGCGGTGAAGTTCGGAGCCGCGACCCCCAGGTCGGTCTGAAAGACCCGCTCCTCCGGGCCGATGCCGCCATCGGAAGCCGTGATGCCGGTACGGATGCGATCATCGGTCACGGTGAGCAGGATGTCGCCCCGGTGGGGCTGGGCGAGCGCACCGGCGGCGAGCAAAGCCGGCCACGCGGCCGGCGCGAACGTGCGATTCAGGTTCATGTGTCTTCTCCGGGCCGTGCGGCCCTGCTTATTGAGCGATCTCGGGATTGAACGAGTTGCGGTCCCGATCCGCGTAGACCCGCTCGAAGGGGAGCGTCGCCGCGTGCCCGTCGAGGAATCCGTAGTTGGACAGACCCCGCGGGCTTTTCGACGGCCCGCCGTACTTGTCGATATACACCTGTGTCGCGGCGACCCCGGGGGCCCGCGATGGCCCGCCCCACCCTTCCGCGTGCGTGTGCTCGGAGACGGCGTAGTCGCCGCGCTCCGTCATGAGAAGAAACTGCACCGTCAGGCTCGGACGATCGATCTTGTCAAGCCGATCAAACGGCTCTCGGATCGACAGGCCCGGGTTGTACGTGCGGGAGAGGTAGTTGTTCATCCCGTAGCTCGTCACCCGTCCCCGTCCGTTGACCGTCAGGCCTTCTCCGCCGCGTTCGATGGGCCAGTAGGGGCTTCGGTCGCCGGGGCTGTGGATCGCCATCGGCGTGCCGTAAAACTCGGCCAGCGTCGTGGTGAAGGAGACAGCCTCATCGCCCGCGCCCCCGTGCGCCAGGCCGATGTCGACCAGGTGCCCCTTGTACGTGTCGGCGTAGGCCATCTGCACCGTCTGAAGACTGCGCAGGTTCGAGAGACAGCGCACCGCCCGCCCGCTCTGCCGCGCCTTCGAGAGCGAAGGCAGCAGCAGACCGAGCAGCAGCGCGATGGTGGCGATGACCACCAGCAACTCGATCAATGTGAAAGCACGGCAGCGCACGGGACCTTCTCCCAAAGGCGCGGGAACACAAGCGCGTGATGAACTGAACCAGAACCGCGGAGCGGACAAGATGGCGACGTCATGAACGCGCAGCGCTTCATGAGGCTGGCGAGTGATTCAGGCCGCGGGCGGGCCTCGAACGGTCCCGGTGCGCCATGCACGCCGCGCGATGCACGGTGAACCCGGCAGCGGCTCGGCGGGGTAGGAGACGGTGCCCATCCAGACCGGATGAACCGGCGCGGCGAGGACCGCCGTTCTCGTCAGGAGCAACTCCGCGCACGTGGGGCAGGAGTCCGCGGGATGGTCCTCCCCGGGCGCGCCGGGGTCCGGCGCATGGACGTGCTCATCATCGTCGGCGTGCTCTTCGTCACCGAGCGGATGACCGTGACAGGCGTGTGTCGCGCGGCTGCGGGCGTGCGATTCATGAACATGCCCGGCTTCAATGGCCACTGCTTCATGGCAGGCGTGCGACACCGAGGCGTGCCACGACGGGTACTGGGGCACCACGACCGCGAGCAGAAGGACAACCACCCATCCGAGCGAGGTGGACAGGCGCGCTCCGAGAATGTGAGAACGCATTCTCAACAGAAGACTATACGCCGTTTCCGGCTCTGAGTTCTACCAAAACTCTCCATATCCCGTCAAGCCCGGTGACTCAGCCCGCCCCGACGGGCGCGGCCGGAACATCACCTGAACCGACCAGGCCGCACGAGATGGCGATGCGGGCCAGCTCCACGCGGTTGGAGACTCCCAGCTTCTCCCCGAGGGAGACGCGGTGCCACTCCACAGTCTTGACGCTGCGGCCGAGTTTCTCGGCGATAGCGGGGGTCGATAGACCACGGCCGATGTGGCGGAGGATGTCCAACTCCCGCGTGGTGAGCGTCTCCAGTTGCCCCATGTCGTCCGTATGAGCACGACGTGTGGGCGAGCCGGGTCGCCGTGACTCATCCTCACTTATTGGCCTGGCCACAATCAGCACCATGCCGCCCGGTGCGCGGGCGGCGAGCGGACGTACGGTCATGCGGACCATCCGCCCACGCACCATGCCGTCGATCGAAGAGGCCCGTCCGCTGGCGGCGACTTCCTCGATCATCGCGGCCCGCTCGGAGGCAACGCTGTCACCGAGAAGTTCCGTGATGGGTCGGCCCGCGTAGTCACCCGGCCCGCCCGCGAGCAACTCAACTGCCAAGCGGCTCGCGGACTGGATGATCCCCCCGCCGGAGACCACAAGGCACGCAGCGCCGCAATCTTCACAGAGCGCGGCCCAGAGCACGGGTCCGTTCTCGGCGGGCTGAAAACCTCTTTCGACGGTAGTCCTGTTCTGGTCAGTTCGTGTAACAGCGCTCATGGTTGGTGGCTCCGAATCCGGCCTGGCGTGCTCGGGTTACGCTTGCTTCGTTCCCGGGGTTCACCCGGATTCTGAAAGATGCCGCACTGGCGCGGATGGAGTTCACGAGTGACGGGCTTACCGAACGCGACCCAATCCCATCATGAAGATTTGACCAGCAGCCGCCCGCCCGCCTGGTTCCCGGGGTGGGGCGATACCGATGTCCGCGACTTTCTCGACGGTCCCCGCGCACGGCTCTCGGAACTTCGGCGCGCGTGCCGTATCTTCATCGAGTTCATCCGCGGGTTTCGTGCCCTGCACTTTGTCGGACCGTGCGTCACGGTCTTCGGCTCCGCGCGCCTGCCCGAGACCGATCCCTCGTACCAGCAGGCCCGCGAACTGGCCGCGCGCATCTCCAGGCTCGGCGTCACCATCATGACCGGCGGGGGGCCGGGCATCATGGAGGCCGCCAACCGGGGCGCCAAGGACGCGGGAGGACGGTCCATCGGCTGCAACATCAAACTCCCGATGGAGCAGAAACCCAACCCCTACGTCGATACGTTCATCGAGTTCCGGTACTTTTTCGTCCGCAAGGTCATGCTCGTCAAGTACAGCGCCGCCTTTGTCGTCATGCCCGGCGGCTTCGGCACCATGGACGAACTCTTCGAGGCGCTCACCCTTGTGCAGACGGGCAAGATCGCTTCCTTCCCGGTTGTTCTTGTCGGCACGGAGTTCTGGTCGCCGATGATGCACTTCATCCGCGAGACGCTCGCCCGGCGCGGGCTGATCGACCGCGCCGACCTCAACCTCCTCACCGTCACCGATGACCCCTCGGAGGCCGTCGCCGCCGTCATGAGGGGTGTGGCCGTTCACCGCGCGGCCTCGCCCATCAAACGCTCGCGCCTGCTCGGCGAACGCACGTAACTCCCGCGATCACTCGGCAACGGCGGCTTCGATGAGCACGGGCCGCGAGAGCGGAGTCACTTCGTAGAGCACGAGTTTCCCTCGGCGCGCCTCGAAGACGCGCAGGCCGCTCTCCTCGGGCACCTCCACCTTGCGGGCGTTGCTCGTCTTGTCGATGAAGAGAAGCACCGGCTCTTTCGTCCCGCCCTCTTTCTCGGCGGCGTGGGCCATGAGCACCAGCGTGTCGGCGCTCACCGGTGAGCCCTGGTACGTGTCCCCGTAGGCCCACCCGTCGAGCGTGATCCCCGCCGCGCCGATGGGGATGAGCAGCCCGTGCCCAAGCCTGGCCCGCACGGTGTCGATGAACTCCTGGTCCGTCGTGCAGGTGAATGGCGGGTTCCAACCCGTGACCAGAAGCCGCTTGTACATTGTCTGCGGCGCGATGAACGTGAACTCTTTCACGGGCCGGTTCACGTAGACCGCGATCGCCAGCAGCGCCGCCACCGCGCTCCCCCACGCCGCCCATCGCCACGAGAACCTTCGGTGGGTAGGGACCTTCGAGTGGGTGAAGGGTATCGGCTCGGGCGCGGGGACCTCCGCCGCGGCCTCCGCGGGGCCGTACTCGAAGAGCCTCGCCAACGACCCGTCGATGGCGCGCTGCAGCCGGACCGCTTCAGCGAGTTCGGCGTTCGCCGCCAAGTCGGCATCAAACGCGGCGGCCTCTTCGGCGCTCAACTGGCCGTCGAGGTAGCGGTCCAGGCGGGCCTGCACGTCGGGCGTCATGCGGTCCCCCTTTCCCCGGCGTGGACCGTGGCGAGCCGATCGCGCAGCACCGCCTTGGCTCGGTGGACATGGCTCATGACGGTGCCCTCGGGCAGGCTCAGTGCCGTCGAGATCGCCGCGTAACTCATCCCTTGTACCGTTCGCAGCAGCAGGCAGGCCCGGGCCTTGTCGTCCAGTCCCTTGAGCGCCTCGGCCACCCGCGCATCGAAGGCCGCATCCCCCACCGGCGCGGGCCGCAGGCCGGGGCCGCGTTCAGGTGGAGGCGTGTCGTCGGCGGCGGAGCCGCGGGCCTTGGTCCGCGCCAGCTTCCGGCCCTCGTTGAGCGCGGTGTACCGGACGATCTGGCCCATCCACGCCGTGAAACTCGTGGAAGGGTCGAAGTCGTCGAGTTTGGTCATCGCGATCATCGCGGCCTCTTGCACGGCGTCGAACGCGTGCGTTCGGTCCCCGAGCACCGACGCGGCGATCAACCACAACGTCCGATGATGCTCACGAAACAACGCGGCGAACCGCTCCGGTGACAGCCGACCACCCGAACCGGCGGACACGTCCCCGCCGCGCTCGGTGCGTTCTCCCTCGTTGTGGACCACACCGCGAATGTGTCTGTTCCCTCCGGGCCTTGCAGCGGATTCGCCCGAACCCGCCGGTGGCCGTCCGAAAAAACACGCTAGACCTGACTCGCACGGATGCGGATGCCGTCGATCACCCCACGCACCTCGGCGGCCATCCTGGAGTTGGGGAACTCGGCGATGATGCGCTCGCCCAAACGCGAAGCGCTCCGCCAATCCCGGTCCTGCACCGCGAGTTTGAACTGCGCGCCCAGATTCTCCCGGGCCTTGCCGATCACGCCGCGTGCCAACTCGCGCAGCGGCTCAGCCTCGCTTGGCGTCAGATAGCCGTCGAGTTCCTTGAGCAGAGCCATCGCCTCCTCGGGCCTGTCGTCCTTGGCGGCCACGAGGAACCGCCGCTCCAGGTCTTCCTTGCACGAACGCTGCGCCTGCTCGACGCGGCCCCGCAGGCCAAAGACCCGCGGCGAGTCGGGGTAGAGCCGCAGGAGCCGGGCCGCATCGGCGTACGCCGCGTCCCACCGCCGCTGGATGATCAGCCCGTCGAGGTACGCGATGGCGTCGCTCACCTCGCGGTCCATCGTCTCGGCCCGGGCCGCCTCGATCTTGTTGCGGAATCCCTCCGCGTCCGACCTGTAGCCGAAGCGCTCGGCCAGTTCCTTCACCAGGATCATCGCCGCGTCCCAGTTCTTGTTCGCGATATCCTCTTCGATGGCCTGCGTCAGAAGTTCGCGGTCGTTGCGCCGGCTGAGCACCCGCCGCGCATCGTCCGACAAGGACGCCAGGTCCGTGAAGGACCGGACCATCCGCGTCAACTCCTCCACCCGCTCGATCAGCACCCGCGTCCGCCCTCCAAGCAGCAGCGAAAACGCCACCGGCGCCAGCGTCAGGACCAGCAGCACCCCCGCCGCGCCGAGGTGGAAATGCTCGGGCCGCAGCGCCAGGTACACGCTCAGCCCCAGTGCCGCGGCGTACAGCACCACGAGCATCACGACCGGGCCACCGCCGCCGCGTTTCGACCGGCGCTGCGAATCAGATGAAGAATGGGGTGCGTTCATGTGTCGATAAGACTCGTGAGTAATGTACTGGCATCAGGGGACCGGCATCGGGGAGGAGACTTCAACGTTTGAGCATCGGCCTGCGGGGATGCGCCGCGGTGAGAGGAGCGGCATCGATCAATCGGCGCACGTTCAACTCCCCGGCGTCACTTCGCCGCAGTTGCGCACGCCCGGCACAAGGCACAGGAACCGCAGACCTTTCGCCTCGTCGGCGCGGAACTGGTGTTCCTCGTTCGCGGGCACGAGGATGACATCGCCGGGTCGGATCGGATTTTCCCGCCCTTCGAGCAGCACCGTGCCCCCGCCGTCCAGGATCACCACCTCGTGCTCATAGTCGTGGCTGTGGCGGGGCGTGTGACCTCCCGGCTCCACGCGGAACTGACGCAGGGAGAAGTTCGGCGCGCCGTGCTCGCGCCCGCACATCATGGCCATCGTCGCCCCCTTCACGCCGGCCATCTCCACGGGTTTCATCGGCACGTCGTCTATGTTGCGGATGTGCATGGGCCAAGCATATCTACGATTGGCCCCATGAGTTCCCCCACCCCGCCGGGGGCCGAATCCCCGATCATCGACACCTTCACCCTCGGCCCCTACGCCACGAACTGCTACCTCGTGCGGGTCGGGGGTGAGGCCTGGATCATCGATGCGAGTTTCGACCCCGATCCCATCATCGACCGCCTCCGGCGGCTGGGCATCAAGCCCCAGGCCCTGATCCTCACGCACGCCCACATCGACCACATCGCCGGGGTCCGCGATCTGCTCCATGCCTTCCCCGGCACCCCGTTGTGGATCCATGAAGCCGAGAGAGACTGGCTTCTCGACCCCGAACTGAACCTCAGCGCCTTCGCGGGGCTTCCCGTCACCACGCCACCCGCCGATCGTCTGCTGCGCGATGGAGATGACCTGACGCTGGGCGCGGCTTCGTGGCGCGTGCTGCACACCCCCGGCCACTCCCCCGGGGGCATCACCCTGCACCACGAGCCGTCCCACACTGCCTTCGTCGGCGATGCGCTCTTCGCCGGTTCCATCGGGCGCACTGACTTCCCGGGCTGCTCCTTCGAGCAACTCGAACGCTCCATCCGCTCAAAGTTGTACACCCTGCCCGATCAGACCACCATCTACCCAGGCCACGGCGAAACAAGCACCATCGGTGCGGAGCGCCGGGACAACCCGTTCGTACGGGGCTGATGCCCGGCTTCACATCGCCGACGGCATGCCCATGCACCGCCGCCACACGCTGATCTGCCCCATGTGCATCATCACATGGTTGTTCAGCAGAAAGTTCACGAGAATCCCCACGAACGGAAAGTTCTGGCGCGCCTTTTCGTCCGGAGTGGGTTGCTGCAGGATCGAATCCGGCAGCGTGCGGAGCGCCGCGATGGCTCTCTCCGTCGCCGAGAAGTAGTGAGATGTCAACGCCCCGAACGCCGGGTACACCGCCCCCTCCGGATCATCGCGGCACTCGGCTCCGGCCTTGAAGAGCGCTTCCCACTCAGCCGGTGCCGCGACCGGGGCCGGATCCTGCCCGGTGATGGTCATCAGGCGGGCCAGGTACAGCCCCAGATGCCCCATGATGAACGCGGGATGGTTGGTGTCGATGATGGCGCCTCCCACCCGGGGCTTGCGAGCCACCTGATCGGCTCCGATACCCACCAGCAGTTTTTCCGTGTACCCCCGTGTGCGGAGGGCCGGGGCCAGGATCAGTTCCATCGTCGTCGTCATATGAATGTTCTCTCCGAGCACAGGTTCATGCCGGTTCGGCGTACGGCAGCAACTCCGGCGGCAACTCCCGAAGGCCCCGCCGCCGGGCCTTCGACACCGCGTACCGCAGGCTCCGATGCACCCGCTGCCGCACACGGTCGGTGACGGGCAGGCCCAGCGCCTCCATCTGGTCGAGCGAAAACTTCCACGCCAGGTACTCTTCGAGGCAGCGGGGCTTGTGCCGCGCCAGCCCGATGGCGTGGTGGCCGATCTCGTGCAGAAAAATGGCCATCGAAAGCGGCGTCTTCGGCTCCGGGCTTTCGATCAGCCGCTGGATGCGTCCGTCGCGGTACTCCACCTGCCACGCCAGGCCCGAGAGACTCTTCCTCCAACGCCGCACGCGGACCCCGTACCTCGCCAGCATGTCCGCCTTGACTGTTTCGTACCGATCCTGCCGCGTCGGGCGCTTCGCCCGCTGCCGCCTTGTCGGCGCCGCGGACCGTTTCCGCACCGGCGCGGCGGATGCCGGCGGCCCCAGCAGCGCCGATGTCAAAGGCCGGAGAATGTCCCAGAGTGTGATCACGCCGTTGGTCCGCCGCC
>DDSA01000148.1 GCA_002343715.1 Phycisphaerales bacterium UBA2402
CTTCGAGCGTCCACAGAGCGTGCAGCCTGGCCGCGGCCTCGCCGCGCGTTGCCAGAAGCCGCAGGTCCGGGGCGATGCCCACGGCCCGCCGCTCAACCAACAGCCGCTGGGCCGTCTCGCGGTACCACCCATCCTCGTGGGAGAGGAGTTTCACGAGCATGTCATCGCCGAGCACCGACAGACGGGGCAACGGGCCGGGCACGTGACCGACAGGGGCGACCCGCCAGATGCGGCCCATATTGAGGGGTGTTTCGAGTTGCCGCGCTCTCGCGTGCTTTTCCAGGTACTCGGTCAGGAACATCTTGTGCTGGATCACACCCCGGTACATGTCGCAGACATACAGGCAGCCGTCCGGACCGGTCAGCGCCCAGACAGGCCGGAAGCGTTCGTCGGTGCTGGCCCAGAACTCGCGGTCGGGATACGCATTGGTAGCGACAGGCAGCCCGTCCTTCTCAGTGATCCGCAATCGCTTGACCAGGTTGCCCGCCGGCTCGCAGATAAAGGCATCACCACGGAACTCGGGGCCCATACCCCCGGCGCGAAAGATGACCGGGCCGCACGCCGCGGTGAGGTTGGCGAGCGTGCCATCATCCCGCAGCACGTTGGGCATGTAGCCCCGGTTCACACCCAGCGTGGCCCGCACGGGCCGGGTCGAGGCGTCTCTGGCGATCAGGTCACCCATCCCCGCGACCGCCCCCCCGCCGCCGGCGATGTGCTTGGGAAACACATCCATCAGCAGCGGGTTGGAGTTGGGGGTGTAATAGAGCCTTCCGCGGTCGTCCTGGGTGATGCCCCATTGGCCGTGGTTGGGCGTGGGGCGCGTCTGAAGCCGCTGCCCGTCGAAGCGGACTTCGAGGTTGTGCTGCGAGAAGTGGTGCCAGTTGTCGATGCCTCTCATGAGGCCGTTGGCGGCGTGCTCGGGGTTCTCGATGCCGCCGAACCCGTCGAGGAGTTTTTGTTTGATGTCCGCCCGCCCGTCACCGTCGGTGTCTTTGCAGAAATACAGGCTGGGGGGTTCGAGCACGAGCGCCCCGCCGTAACACGGCGCGACCGCGCGGGGCAACACCAGATTGTCGAGAAAGACCGTTGAAGTCTCGAAGACACCATCGCCGTCCTTGTCTTCGAGCACGCTGATGCGGTTGGTCGGAGCGCTCTCGCCCGTGGCCCGTACATCGGGCATGTAACTGCGCATCTCGACGACCCAGAGACGGCTGTCTTCATCGAAGACCGCCATGACCGGGGCCTGAACTTCCGGCTCGTTCGCCGCGGGCATCGCCGCGAACGCGGGTTCCAGGTAAAACGAACTCACAGCCTCAGCGGGGGAGAGGACCGGCGCGGCCTTGACGGGCAGGTCGCGCGGCGTCAACGGCGGCGGAGTGGAACGCGGCCCGCGCGAGGCGGTGATCGCGGCGGCGACAGCGATCACGATTAGCGCGAAAGGGGCGGGGCGGATGGAACCGTCGGTGGACATGCGGAGGGCGATTGTTGCGGCGATGAACAGAGCGGGAGCAGTTCACGCCGCGGCCCGTTGAACCACGGGAGCAGCGGGGTCCATGGCACCGCAACCCCGCCACGGCTGTCCTGCAATCCTTTCGGCGCATACATGGAGCAGCGCCGATCGGCCAACTACACGCCCAGTTCATCGGCGACCGCTTCGAGCGTCTGTTCAGCCTCGGGCTGAGCGCCCACGGGAGGCGCATCGGGGAGCGGTTTGCCCTTGGCGTCGGTCAGGGGTTTGCCGGCGAGCGACCTGATGATGGGGATCGGGTTGGCCTTTTCGTGGGCCTCCATCTGGGCGATGAGTTTGTCTCGGACGGCGGGTTCGAGTTCGTTCCACTTGCCGCGGGCGCGGCACTTGGGAAAACCCGAGCACCCGAGCCACGGCCCCCTGATGCCGTTGCGGAGGTTCAACGGGCGTTCGCACTTTTCACACTTGAGGTCGGTGATGAGCGGCGGCTGGCTCGGTGCTTCGACTTTGCCCTTCTTGTCCAGATTGAGAATGCCATCACACGGGTTGTCTTTATCGCCGTAACGAGAGCAGCCGAGGAACGGCCCGAAGCGACCGATGCGCTTGGTCATCGGGCTGCCGCACTTGTGGCAGGCGACATCGACCGTCTCCGCGGCGGGCTGGGGCGCGCCGGATCGATCCACCGGGCTGGCGTACTTGCAGTCCGGGTAGCGGGAACAGGAGAGGAACCGTCCGTTGCGGCCGAAGCGGTAGACCAGCCCCGCGCCGCACTGGGCGCACTTGTACTTGTCGGGCGCGGGGACGGTTTCGGCCTTGGCGTGGACGAGTTCCTCCTCGGCGACCTTCAGGGCCTTCTTGAACGGGCCGTAGAACTTGCGGAGCATCTCGACCCAGTCGATGTGGTCCTCTTCGACCTTGTCGAGTTGAGTCTCCATCTCGCGGGTGTAGCCCACGTTGATGATCTCGGGGAATGCCTCGACGAGTTTGTCGGTGACGACCTCGCCCAGGTCGGTGGCGCGGAATCGACCCTCGACCTTCTCCACGTAGTTGCGGTCCTGGATCACACTGATGATCGACGCGTAGGTGGAGGGACGTCCGATGCCCTCGCTCTCCAGCACCTTGATGAGACTGGCCTCGCTGTACCGCGGCGGGGGCGGCGTGAACTTCTGGAGAACGTCCATGCCGAAGGCGGAGACGGGCCGGCCCTCGGCGAGCGCGGGCAGGGTCTGCTCATCGGCGCTGTGCGGCACGCCTGTGGCCTTGTAGTACCCGTCGAAGACCAGCACCCGCCCGGTGGCCCGGAATGTACAGGGCTGCTTCGGGTCGGTGCCGCCGGTGATGGTCGCGGCGGTGGAATCCCACTGCGCCGGGACCATCTGGCACGCGAGGAACCGCTCCCAGATGAGCGTGTACAACTTCAGTTGATCGGGGCTGAGCGCCCCCGCGATACGCCGGGGAGGGTAATCGAGCGTCGATGGTCGGATGGCCTCGTGGGCCTCCTGCGCATCCTTGTTCGATGATGTATAGAAGTTCGGCTTCTCGGGGAGATAGCGTTCTCCGAAGTTCCGTGTGATGAACCCGCGCACCATCTCCAGCGCATCCTTCGACAGGTGCGTCGAGTCGGTGCGCATGTAGGTGATGAGGCCCACCGGACCTTCGCCGGGAATTTCGACGCCCTCGTACAACTGCTGGGCGGTCCGCATGGTCCGCTGGGCGCCAAAGCCGAGTTTACTCGCCGCGGCCGCTTGAAGAGACGATGTGATGAAGGGAGGGGGCGGTCGGCTGGTGGTGCGCTTGGTCTCGATGCCCGTGATTCTGTAGGGCGTGGCGGG
Source organism: Phycisphaerales bacterium UBA2402 (assembly GCA_002343715.1). GTDB lineage: Bacteria > Planctomycetota > Phycisphaerae > Phycisphaerales > UBA1924 > UBA2402. The sequence goes on from DDSA01000148.1 coordinate 3,301, forward strand.
GTTGATGGTCCCCGTGATGGTGCGGAGGAACCTGGCGGGGCCTTTGCCTTCTTCGTCTTCGCGAACGGTGGTCGAGACGTCCCGCAGACCGACGAGGACCGCGATCTCCGCAGCCCTCTGGTGGAGCGGCTCTCCAGAGCCGCCGACCGAATTCTCCGGGGCCGGCGATCCGACCTTCTCGCCCCCGACCTGGATCAGTTCGGCCCGGAAACCCGCGTGCTCGCTGAGCCATGCGGACTGAAGTCGAACCGTGGGCGGGTTGCCCTTCTCATCGCGCCGTGCCATCCATGTCCGCCACTGATCCGCCAGGCCCATGGCCTTCGCGGTATCGGCGGTGAAGACCCCCTGCACGGCCCAGTATTCCTCAGGGACAAAGGCGCGGATCTCGCGTTCCCGCTCGACGATGAGCCGCACGGCGACACTCTGCACGCGCCCGGCGGAAAGGCCACGTGCGACTTTCTTCCAGAGAAGCGGCGACACCTGGTACCCGACGATGCGGTCGAGGATGCGGCGGGCCTGCTGGGCGTTCACACGGTCCTCATCGATCGCGTGCGGGTGGCTGAATGCCCGCTCGATCTCCGACTTGGTGATCGCGGGAAAGACCACCCGCTTGGCGTCCTTGCTCTTGATCCCCAGTTCCTGAGCCAGATGCCACGCGATCGCCTCTCCCTCGCGGTCAAGGTCGGTGGCGAACCAGACATCGCAGCCGCTGGAGAGAGTTTCCTTGGCGGCCTTCTTCAGGTCACTGATGACCCGCTCCTTCCCCTCACTGACGACATACGTGGGCTTGAAGTTATCCTCCAGGTCAACCCCCGGCACCGGGCTTTTCACTCCCTTGGGGTTCTTCTCGGGCAGATCACGCACATGACCGACACTGGCAAGGACAAGGTAATCCCGCCCCAGATATTTGTTGATGGTCTTTGCTTTGCTCGGAGATTCGACGATCACAAGATGGCGGTCTTTGGATGCTCCCGGCGTGTACGCCGTGGTTGCCGCACGCCGAACCCGACCCCCTGCCGCCTTCTTGGGAGCAGGAGCCTTTTCCGCTGTTGGAGATTCTGTTTTCGCTGAAGATTTCGGGGCGCGTTTGGCCATAGAGATATGTGCACTTACCCAAACATGATGCGTACGCTCGATTTACATAATGGGTTGATCGACAGAGGGAAGGGAGCCGAAGTCAAAATGTCAAGTAAACATGTTATTGGGACTTCGATCTCGCGTCCCTAACCCTGAACGGAGTTTGTGGTGGTCTCACCCCCTCACGATATCCCCAGGAACGGCAGAATCCGGGTCTTATGAGTCGGTAACCCGTTCGATCAGTTCTCGCGGAAGTCCGATGTCCGCAACGGTCACACAACCCAGGTAGCGAGCCGCTTCGGGGTTCAAAAATCCTCGTTTCAGGCCAGCGAAGGTCACCGTCGCGTCGGCTTCGATGCAAAGGCCCATCGGCCGCCCGGTATCGCAGTCAAGACCGGATGGCGTATCGAGCGAGAGGACCAGCGCACCAACGCCCCGAAGCCCCGCGACGGTCGCGAAATCCGCGGCATCGTCGCCGCAGACGGCACGCGTGAGACCCGTACCGAAAATCGCATCCACAACCAACGAGGGAGGCCCGGGCAGGAACGCGCAGGCGGACACCGGATCGGCGGCGACCGGCAGGCCCATTCGCAGCAGGATGATGCGGTTGGTCTCCGCGTCTGTCCCGGCATGAGGAGGCCGTCGAAGCGAGACGGCGACCGGGCAACCGGCGTTGTGCAGATGGCGGGCCATCGCGAGTCCGTCTCCACCGTTGTTGCCGGGGCCGGCAAGAATCAGGACCGGAGCGGGGACATCCTCAAGAAGTGCCATCGCGCAGCGAGCCGCGGCGGCCGCGGCGTTCTCCATCAACAGTATCGTGGGGATCGCGTACTCCTCGGCGGCAAGGCGGTCGAGTTCTCGCGCCGCGGCACGGGACAGGACCTGGGGAGTTGGCGAGCCGGTGGTCACGGTTTACCCCGCGAGCGGCACGACCATGCCGAGGGCTTCCTCGGCCCGTGGAGGATGATCGAGATCGATGGGCAAGTACACGCCGCGTTCGTGGTCGCTGTTGAGGACGATCGCGTTGGGAGGAATCATGCGGGCTCCGTGATCGCAACGTTCATGGCCGAGGATGAAGAGGTTGACACCCCACCGCTCGACGAGGTCCTCGAGGACGCCCGCGTCGTACCCCCGCCCCCAGACCATGAGGTAGGCGCTGCCGGTGCGGGGCGAGAGGTCGTCTTCGGTCAGGTCGCGGGACAGAATGGTGGTATCGAACCGGCCCATGCTCCCGGCGGTGGGCAGGCTGTGAGCGATCAGGAGATCTCCCGCCGGCGTGACGCAGCGCAGCGCGAGCGGGAGCGAACGAACAAAGTGGGCGATGGCTTCCATGACGCCGTCGGCCTCATCGCCGAAGACGTACTCGACTCCCTTGTTGAATGCCTCGACGACGCGGACGCCGTCCTTGACGATGCCGGCGCCGATGATCTGGCTGAGTTCGTGGTTGGCCAGAAGAACGTGCATGTGCTCCGGGAATCTCGTCTTGAGGTCCGCGATGCGCGTCAGGACACGGTAACTCATGTCCATGCCGTTGACGAGCTTGTCGCCGTGGATGAGTTCGTGCAGGACCAGGTGCGCCGGCGGCCCGTCGCCGTCCATCCCCGCGGCGGTCACGAGACGGGCGAGATGGACGGGGTTGTCGTGCAGGTCGCCCGTGGCGATCAACCGGCCCGGGGCGGTGGTCACGTCGATCGAGCCGCGCCGGCACGCGGCGTTTCGGTTAGCCGATGCGCCGGCGAGAAGGGTCTCGCGCACGGTCTGTGCATCGGTGAAGTTGAGCGGCGGCATCGCCATGGGATGGATGGAATCTGAACCAACGCGCACACAGACGGGACGAGCCGGGAACCGGGAACCGGGAGCGACGGCGCAGAAGACGCCGCGTGGAGTTACTTCACACCGCCGTCGCCCGCACCGGACGGCTTGACACGCATCAGGCCGAGGATGAGTTCGAGACGATCGACCACCTGCTGCATCGAGGCGGGGCGGCGTGCCGGGTCCACCTCGACGCAGTGCATGATGAGTTCGTTGAGTTTGGAATGAATCCGCGGGTTGATCTCGATCGGGGGCGTGGGCTTTTCCATCAGCGCATCGTCGATGCGGCTGACGAGGCTGCTGCGGTCCTTGGGCAGGGCGGTGGGGATGTTGCGGTTCGTCACCGTCCAGTACATCGTCGCTCCGAGGTTGTAGACATCGGTCTTCTCGGTGATCGGGCGGCGGTGGACCTGCTCGGGGGCGATGTAGTCCGGCGTTCCCTGGATGCGGGGCTTGACCGTGCCGACCGGGCAGGACTGCCCCAGGTCGATGATCTTGGCGACAGGCCCCGTCTGCACCAGGATGTTGTTGGGTTTCATGTCCGCGTGGATGAAACCGCGGGCGTGCATGTGGGCCATCGCGCTGGCGGTCTGATGAAAGATCGTGACGGCGTCCTCGAAGGTCTTGGGCGGCTTGATGTCCATGCTGCGACCGTCGAGCATCTCCATCACGAGGAACACATCCATGAGCCGGATCAACCGTTCCTTCTTCTTGATCAGCCGTGGTATCTTGCGGATGTTGGGGTGGTCGAGTTTGGATGCCACCTCGTACTCGTAGATCGCCTGGTCAAGGAACCGCGTGTCCTTGGCGTCGCCCCGGTGCACGTGCTTGAGCGCCCAGACATGCTTGGTCTTGGGATCCGTCACAAGATAGACCACAGACGCCGCGCCGACGCCCAACTCCGCCATGACGCGGTAGCCCTCGACCTCCTCGCCTTCCTTGAACTTGGGCAGTCCGTTGTTCATCGTCTCTCTGACATCCGGGCTTTCGCGACCCGCCGTCTCCACAGGCGAAAACTGAATATCGTCCCACACGGCGATCTATTTCAGAACAGCCACTGGGGGGCGCTTTGATCTCGCCTGGTACCAATCCAATCTAGAGCAATTGCCGAACGATTCCTAAATAACCTTGAGCCGGAGAAGGAATCTCCCACGGTCAAGGTTGTGAAGAAACAAGAGTACGGCGTTCGCGCCCACTTGGCGCGGCCGCAAGGAGAATTCTTCTTTCCGATGAAGGGCTCGCAGCGAACCCGGACTTATCGCCCGCCGACCAGTTGCGCTCGGATGACACTGGCGGGAAAAAGACGTCCGGGGCTGCTGGTCTGCGCGATGTCGCTGTGCAGATAGACGCGCTCGGGTGGAATGCCGCACTCGCGCGTGAGCAGTTCCAGAAGTTGGGCGAGCCGGTCGAGCTGGGCGCGTGTGAACTGCTGGCGATTCCCATCACCCACCAGGCAGATGCCGATGCCCGTGCGGTTGAACTCGTCGGCGCGCGGCCCCGCGGCGTGCGCCCCGGGGATTTGCTGCATCCAACGGTTCGTGACATGGATTTCACCATCGGCCATGCCGTTGCCGTTGCCGATGACAAAGTTGTATCCGATGCCCTTGAGGCCGTTCTGACGAGCCGAAGCGTCCAGACTCGCGGGAGAACCGACCGGGCTGCCGGAATCATGGATGACAATCGACTTCCATTGACCCTTGATCTGCGGCACGCGTGTGTTCAGCACCATCTCAACCGAGTTGGGCCCGGTGATGCTCATGAGTGGAGGGAGTGCCAGACCATCGGCACCCACCGCGGGCTTGCGGTCCAGCGCGATCAGGCCACCACCGACGACCGTCATGGCCGCGATCAATGACATCCAGACCTTCTGCGGGCGGTTGGGCTTGACACGCCGCGAGACTCCGCGGGGTGTCGGTACGCGGGTGCGCTTGGCTTGTTTGCTGGGATGGTTCGTCCGTCCGGCCATGCGTGCGTCCTTGCGATCGTGAATCGCGCGGCATCTCCCGCGCGATTGATCGTAGGCGCATCCGTGCGTCACCGATCGCCGCGACGGGCGGTGCTCGTCCCGCCGCTATCGACACAAAGAGGGGAGGACGTTCAATCACTCGTAGGATTTGTTGTCGAACGTACGGCGCAAGAAGCCATGAATAACAGGGATTTCATCGCGTTCACGGAATGAACACCCTGCGCGAATGATCGCTCGGATAACCGCCTGTAGAGTCAACGAGAGCGACGACTACTACCGGTTGTGTGTGTTGAACTCCCAGTACATCGCAGTACAGGCTCAAGGAAAAAGAACTCCGATGAGCCGACTGAAAAAACCGATGCAACTCGGGAAGCTCCAGGATTCTCCCCGACAAAGGTGAAAGAACGTACATCGTTGCGGGGACGGACTGAAAAAAAAAGACCCCCGACGGGTTTACCCGGCGGGGGTCGAGAGTCGGCGATGACCTACTTTCCCTCAGAGAAGTATCATCGGCAGCGTAGGCTTAACTGCTGTGTTCGGGATGGGAACAGGTGTTTCCCTACGCTCATATTCACCGACAAACGATCCGCGGGCCTTTCGACCGACGCGAACCGGTGCGGACCTCCGCGAACCGGAACGAATGACACAGAAGAAGGGAAGCAAAGCGTTTGCAATGCAGCGCTTGGGCCAGATCCATGCACGGCCGCGGCGTGATCAGAATCACGAAACCGCGGCGGCTGGTTGGCGACCGAGCGTTCGACCGTTAGTACCGCTCGGCTGAAGGCATTACTGCCCGTACACCCGCGGCCTATCAACCTGGTGGTCTACCAGGGGTCTTTCGTCTTTCGACAAGCATGCCTTGTCTTGTGGGGGGCTTCCCGCTTAGATGCTTTCAGCGGTTATCCCTGCCGAACGTAGCTACCCAGCTGTGCACCGAGCGGTGCAACTGGATCACCAGGGGTTCGTCCAACTCAATCCTCTCGTACTAAAGTTGACTCCACTCAAGCATGCAACGCCCACAACAGATAGGGACCGACCTGGCTCA
>DDSA01000013.1 GCA_002343715.1 Phycisphaerales bacterium UBA2402
GGCTACGTCGGCGAAGACGTCGAGAACCTGCTGCTCAAGCTGCTCCAGGCGGCGGATTTCGACCTCGAATCCGCCCAGCGCGGCATCATCTACATCGACGAGATCGACAAGATCGGCAAGACCAACCAGAACGTCTCCATCACGCGCGATGTCTCGGGCGAGGGTGTTCAACAGAGCCTTCTCAAACTCCTCGAAGGCACGACCGCCAACGTCCCCCCACAGGGAGGCCGCAAGCACCCCGAGCAGCAGTACATCCAGGTCGATACGTCGAACATCCTGTTCATCTGCGGCGGCACCTTCGTGGGCATCGAGGACATCATCCGCCGCCGTATCGGCAAGAGCCGGATCGGCTTTACCCTCGATTCCTTCGAGCGCGAGGAGGCCAAGGAGAGCGCCAAGGTGCTCGGGCAGGTCACCGCGGATGACCTCATCGAGTTCGGCATGATCCCCGAGTTTGTGGGCCGGCTGCCGGTCCTGGCTCCTCTCATGCCGCTCTCCGTGGATGCCCTGATCTCAATCCTGACCGAGCCGAAGAACGCGCTGTGCCGTCAGTACCAGCACCTCTTCTCGCTGGAGGGCGCCCAGCTGACCTTTACCGACGGTGCCCTGCGGAAAATCGCCGAGCGTGCCCAGGCCCGCGACACCGGGGCCCGCGCCCTGCGCGCCGTCATGGAAGAGGTCATGCTCGACATGATGTACGACCTGCCCGAGCAGGACAACGGGGGCGTGGAGTACATCATCGACGAAGACGCGGTGGAGCGGCGGCTGGGCCTCTCGCAACTCAAAGTGCTCCGGAAGGAAACGGCCTGAGCCGATGGTGGCCTTCCACCTTCTTTCGCGCCCGACCCAACAAGGCTCTTGATTCGATTGATCCATCCGCAACCCCGGCCTTGAGCCTGGGTTGTGATCGATCGGACAAGTTGGAAGTGACCGACAGGCCTGCTTCAGTTCAGATCGCTGCACACCCATGTCTGGCGTCCACCGACTTCAACCGGCGTCAGCAGGTGGATCCGAACGCCAGTGCCCAGGAGCGTCCGCGCTGAACGCGGCTCATCGGTGAGCAGGTGCAGTACGGGGCCGCTGCCGGTTTGGCCTCCCCGCAGCACCGGGTGCGCCTCGGCGAGAAGCGGGGCGTGATCCTCGGCCCAGGAGGCCGCGGACAGGAGTTGCCCAACGGCCTGGCCGGCGTCCGAAGCGGCGTTGCGACCGGCTATTCCGCCCGCTCCGGCCAGCAGGTGCAGTGTGCCACCGGCGTCCGCCGCCAGTTCGACCGCCGGGCAATAGGGGCACCGGGCCGAGAGCGCGGTCAGGCCCGTCAGCCGCGCGGCGTACTCGGGCGAACGGACAGGCGAGAGCGCGGCTGCGCTGAGTTCGACTCGTGCCGCGGCTCGCGTCGGGCGAGCGTGTTCCTGCGGGCGATCCGACCAGATCTCTCGGATTGTCTTGAGGAGATCGGCGGCGGGGAAGAGCCACGGCCCGCGGAAGAGCAGCACGCTGCGGCAGGGGGCCATGCGCGACACGCACCAGGCGGGTTCGAGTCCACGACCGAGAAAGGTCAGGGTCGCGCGTCGGATCTTCTGATCCGCGGCGCGGGCCTTCTCGGCATCGGCACCCATCACGGCCACGCCCAGCACCGGGGCACGGCGCGGCGATGAATCATCACCGGGCAGGCAGACCGCCCCGGGCGCATCGAGGCAAATGTGCTTGATCGTCCTGTATGCCGCGACCACGGCGAGGTCATCGGCCCCGGTCAGCAGGGTGGCGCGGTCCGCGCCGTTCCCGCTCAACAAGTCGATCTCGCTGGTTTCATCCACGCGGATCGCGATGCGCGGCGCCAGCCGAACCGCCAGCGCGAGCGCCTCGGCCACGTCCGTGCTCGGGGCGATCGCGTCCGCCGAGGCGGCGGCCTCGGCCGTGGGAAAGACGACTTCGAGTTGAAGGATCCCTTCCTGCACCCGGGCGAGCGCGACGGGGCGGCCCGTGGTCTCGGCGATGGTGCGAGTGTACTGCGCCGCCCAGGCGGAGAAGAGCACGGGCAGATGGCCGAGGATCAGGGCTTCGACGACGGCGTGTGGAGCCGCGTCGATCGTGTCGCGGTCCTGAACGACCTCGGCGTGGACAGGTTTCGCACCCGCGGCCGGCTGCGGTTTCGATGATGGAGCGGGAACGATCGATGCGGGCTGCGGAGTATCGACGATGCCGATACTCCCCAGGACGTCTGTGGATCCTGGTGTTTCAGGGCTGAGGAACAGATCGGCCAGGGCGTCGTACTCCGCCTGCGCGGCATCCTTCGGGGCGTGCGGCCATGGCGCATCGATTTTCAACGGGGCATCCTTCGCACCGCCGTTGGTGTTGCCCGCGTGTGGCTTGGCTGTCGGATGATTCAACGCTCCGCCGCTCCTGTCTTCTGTACGATGCTCCCGTCCGCCGTCACAGCGGCGCCGCCACGCGCTCCGCCGGTTGGCCCGCACCGACCACGATCACGCTGTCCGCCTCTCCGAACCTGTTCACATCGCATGTGTCGTTGTAGGAATCCGCCGACCAGATTCCGTCGATCACGAGACGGTAGACCACCCGTCCGGGCGGGAGCCGAAGGCAGAGTTCGTGTACTCCCAGTTCCGTATTCCGACGCAACGGATGGGAGTCTGGGTTCCATCCGTTGAACTCGCCGGCGACACAGACGCGCGAACCCACTCCGATCGGCTGAACGAAGAGGACACCTTGATTTGTCTCGTGGGCGCCGAGCAGGCGGCGTTCCGAAGGGCTGATCGGCACAATCTGCACCGTGTCGCCGACGCGGTTCATGGATCGTACGGTCTCCACCGTTGGAGATCGCGCGGAGAGTCTGCCGGGATCGATGCCGGCCTGATCCTGTCCGTCCGGCGCGCGACCAACTGCCACCCGGCGAAGGAACTCCTGCGCCCGGCGTGCCACGTCCTCGGCCCGGCTCATGGGCTTCATCTCGCCGGCATCACCCGGCGCGGCCTGGGGGATCATCGGCACCACAGCGGTCGAATCGGCGTCCGGCTCCGCGGGCCGATCGAACTCCGCGCCCTCGTCCTCGTGCTGATCGGCCGCGGCGAGCGCCTCTTCAAGGGCGGTATCGACCTGTCCATGGATCGCCCAGTGCGCCGCGACCCAATCCGCCAGTTGGGCGTAATCGTCGAAGCCGTCGCTGCCGGGGGCGTAGTCGATGATGGTCTGACCGAAACTGGCCGCCTCGCGGAGGCGGGCATCGCGCCGGATGACGGTGGGGATCACCCGCTCGCCGAAGCGACGTCGCAACTCCCCGAGCAGGTCCCGGGCCACGGCGTTGCTCTCATCGTGGATGGTGGGCAGAACCCAGACGGGCCGGTGCAGCCCCATCTTGCGGGCCAGGGTCTTGACCATGTTCACCTGACGAGTCGCGCCCTGAAGAGAAAAGTAACTGGTCTCGACGGGGATGAGGATCACGTCGGCGGCGACCAGCGCGTTGTATGTCAAGAGACCGATCGACGGCGGGCAATCGATGCAGATGATGTCGTAGCCCGCGCTGACCTTGGCGATGGTCGCGGCCAACCGCTTTTCCTTCTCGGGCATGTTGGCGAGCGCCCCGCGCGGAGCCTCCAACCCCGCCACACGCATGCGGCTGGGGAGAAGGTCGAGATTGCGGGCAGGGTTCCAGATCAGGCGGGGCAGATCGAGCACCTTGTGCTCGGGGGCGATCATGGCGTCGCCGATGTCAAGGTCGATGCGCTGCTCCGGCACCCCAAGGCCCGCGGCGCAGTGGCTCTGCGGGTCCATGTCGATGAGCAGCGTTCGCCGCCCCTGACGAGCCAGCATCGCCGACAGGTTGATGGCGGTGGTGGTCTTGCCGCACCCGCCCTTCTGATTAATGATCGCGATCGTCCGCATGTGCAGCACACCCCGCTGTGGGAGAGAGACACTGGGGCCACAAACGCCGCGGCACGGGGGAACACACCGTTGTACGCGGCAACCGTCCGATATCGGAGATGAAGCGAGCCGCTCTTGAAACCTCGCGCAGAACCTGCACGAAAGTCAGGTGATGTCCCGTAACCGTATCCCCTCAATAGAGGCTCCGACCGCCTCGATGGGGGGATTGGCGACGATTCTTGCGTACCCTTTGTTCAAGGGAAGAACGAGACGCATCCTCCCACCGATCACCTTCTTGTCATGCCCCATACGGGAGATCACATCCCCCGACTCGGGCAGATTCGCCACAGCAACAGGCAGCCCGATGCGAGCAAGCAGCTCGGCGACCTCACCTGACAGTGATGCATCGCACAAGCCCAAGACCACCGCGCACCGCGCGGCGGCGATGAGGCCAAGCGCCACGGCCTCGCCGTGACGCAGGGGCGCGTGTGAAGGGTCACCGTCCGGGGAGAGGTGTGGGATGGTTTCGATCGCGTGCCCGAAGGTGTGCCCGAGGTTCAGCAGCGCCCTTCCCCCGGCGGTATCGTCCGCTTCTTCATGCTCATCAACCGCGACTATGGCGGCCTTGACGGCGACGTTTCGTGCGATGAGTTCGGTGAGTTTCTCGGGGGCGAGCGCGAGGATCGCGTCGGTGTTCGCGCGGGTCCATTCGAGCAGGGCCGGCTCACCCGCGTGCGCGCCGATCAGGCCGTGCTTCACGCACTCGGCCATGCCGCAGCGGAGTTCTCGCGCGGGGAGAGTGGCAAGAACCGCCGGATCGATGAGCACCGCCGCGGGCTGATGGAACGCGCCGACGAAGTTCTTGCGCAGCACGCCGCCGACGTCGAAATTCACTCCCGTTTTCCCCCCCACGCTCGCATCGACCATCGCCAGCAGCGTGGTAGGGCATTGAACAAACGGAACACCCCGCCGGTAGACCGCGGCGGCGAAGCCCGCGAGGTCCCCGATGATGCCCCCGCCCAGCGCGATGACGGGATCGTGCCGATCGGCGCGGCGTCGCGCGAGGGCTTCGAGAATGATCGAGAGCGTGCCGAGGGACTTGTCGGGTTCCCGGGGTGTCAGGATCAGTTCACAGACCTCGAACCCGGCGCGGGCGAGTGATCCACGCAGACGCCCCGCGTCCGTGTCCGCGACGCCGGCATCTCTCACGACCAGCACGCGCGAGGCGGTGTGCCGCAGCGAGGCCCGCACCAACTCTCCGGCGCGCTCCAAAAGGCCCGGCGCGATATGCACGCCGTACGCATGCTCGCCGAGTTCGACGCGGACGGTGCGTGTCATGCGCGGCTACCGGCGCTGGGGTGAAAGCCCGGCCATGTCACGCCGGAGTTGGTCGGGGCGCTCCCACGCGATGCGGGGCGCATCGCCCCAGAGCATCTCGAGGTCGTAGTGGGCGCGGGCGTTCGGCTCGAACAGATGAACGACAACGTGGACAAAGTCGGCCAGGAGCCACGTCGCCCGGTCGTCGGCGTGGGTCTTGAAGGCCCGCATGTCTCGCGCGGCCCCGAGTTCCTGCACATGGTCCAGCACGCTGCGCATCTGCCGGTCGCTGGTGCCGCTGCCGATGACGATGTAATCGGACACCTGCGACAGGCCACGCACATCGAGCACGACAACATCGGTGGTCTTGTCGTCGTGCATGAGCCGGGCGGCCTCGATGGCGAAGGCCTCGGCACCTTCGGCGGCCTTCCGTGGCGTACTCTGCGCAACAGCAACATTCGGCTCGGTCGGGGCTTGAGAGGGCGCTTGGCGTTCGGGCATCGAGTGATTGTAGCAAGAGTTGGGCTGTTCCTGACCGCAACCCGGAGACAGCACCTCCGTATGACAACGACGGACTTCTCGTAGGATCACGCGTCACTTCTCATCGTGAGGCCCTGTGCGCACGGGCCGCCCTTGACACGGTTCGGAAGATCAAGCCCCGTATGTTCGGCTCCCACCTTTCCATCGCCGGCACCATGGTCAACGCCCTGGCCGAGGCCGAAGCGCTCGGGCTTGACACCGTTCAGGTCTTCACCAAGAACCAGCAGCAATGGAAAGCCAAGCCGCTGGACGATGCCGTGGTGAAGGACTGGCGCACCGGCATCGCGCGATTGAACTGGCAGGGACGAACCGTCAGCCATGCCTCGTACCTCATCAATCTCGCCACCCACAACGATGAACTCTGGACCAAGAGCCTCGACCTGATGACCGATGAGATCGAACGGTGTGAGATGCTGGGCATCCCGTACCTCGTGCATCATCCCGGCTCGTTCGTGGGCTGGACTCTGGAGCAGGGCATCTCCCGCATCGGCGAGGCGTACAAAGAACTCTTCCGCCGCACGGCGGGGTACAAGACCGTCTCCTGCCTCGAAGGCACCGCCGGCGCGGGCAGCCACATCGGCGGCCCCTTTGAGCACCTTGCCGCCCTTCGCACCACAATCCTCGACCGCACGGGTCAGCCCGAGCGATTGGGGTATTGCCTGGACACATGCCACATGCACGCCGCGGGGTACGACCTGTCGACGCGAGACTCCGCCGCGAGCGTGCTGGAAGAGTTTGACCGTCTCTGCGGCATCTCGAACATCAGGGTCATGCACCTCAACGACTCGAAAGGCAAGGTGGGCAGCCATCTCGACCGCCATGAGCACATCGGCCAGGGTTGGATCGGGGGCGGGGCGACTCTGCATAACGGCGTGGGGAAGTTCAACGGAGCACGGCTCGCCAAGAGCGGGTTTTACACTGTGGTGAACAACCCCCATCTAGGCGGCGTACCAAAGATTCTCGAAACCCCGAAAGGTAAGACGGATGGAGATGTGCCCTGGGATCGGGTCAACCTGAAACGTCTGAAGGCTCTGCTGGCGTGAAAGGCCGTTCCCTCGGAGCGGATCGGCCCGATAGATGTCTGTCGGACGGGCTGTCTGCGCCGACCTTCCCGCACGATCCACAGCACCAATAATCGACACCCTATGCGAACGCCCCACACACTCACACTCGGACTCGTCGCCGCCCTCCTCGTCGGCGCGGGCGGGTGTCAGTTGTTCGACCGGGACGCCTCTCGCACGAAACCCAAGCCCTCTCCAACACAAACGAGCGGTTCGGCGACCGTCTCCGCCGATAGCGTGGGCAAACCACCCGCGGTCAAGCCGCCCGCGGACAAGACAGCAACGCCCGGACAGGCCCAGGTCGCCAAAGCCGAAACTTTGAAAGGACAGGGTCAATACGAACTGGCGTTGGCAGAGTTTGAGAAGGCCATCGAGGTCAACCCTCGACTGACCGTGGCGTACATGGGCGCGGCGGACATCTACCGCGAGCGGGGCGATTACACCAGCGCGGAGAAGAACTACGGCCGGGCGGCGGAACTCGAGCCGCAGAACTTCGGCGCGCAGTACAAGCACGGCCTGATGCTGCAACTCCTCAACCGCATCACCGAGTCCGTGCGAGCGTATCTGCGGGCGCTGGCGATCAAGCCCGATGACTTCAACGCCAACCTGAACCTGGCCACGGCATACCTGCAACTCAACGAGCCGGCCGAGGCCCTTCCCTACGGCCGCAGGGCGGTGCAACTCGATTCCCGCAGCGCCGCCGCACGCTCGAACCTGGGCGCGATCTACGGCGCGATGGGCCGGCACGAGGAAGCCGTGATCGAGTATCAGCAGGCGGCGGAACTCGCCGAACTCTCCTCGCCCCTGCTCCTCAACCTGGCGGAAAGCCTGGGCAAGACGGGCCGGTACGACGAGATGGTCAACACCCTCCGGCAACTGGTAGCGACGGAACCGACCGCCGCGGCGTACGAGCGGTTGGGTTTCGGGCTGTTCCGGCTGCGGCAATACCCCGATGCGCTGGCGGCGTTCCGCAAGTCAATCGAGATTGATCCCAACCATTTCCCAGCGCTCAACGGGATCGGCGTGTGCCTGCTCAATCAATGGGAGTGGAGCAAGCAGACCGATGAACTGGCACGTTCGGAAGCGCTGAGGGCACTGCGGCGCAGTCTGCAGATCGACCCCAACCAGCCGCGGATTCTCGAGATCCTGGGCCGGTACCGCTGACGTGCCGATTCACACACCGCGCAAAGCCATGCCGAACGCCACTCTTCTTGAAGCCTTCCCCACTCCGAGCGATGTTCCTTTCGTTGTGGAGCACATCGCCGAGGAGTTTACATCTGTCTGCCCGGTGACAGGACACCCGGATTTCGGGAGCGTGACGGTGCGGTTCGAGCCACGCGCGGCCCGCGCTGGGGGCGTGTGCGTGGAACTCAAGAGCCTGAAGTTGTACTTTCAATCCTTCCGCAACGAAGGTAGTTATTACGAAGCGGTCACGAACCGGATCCGTGATGACCTTGCCGCCCTCATGCACCCTGCCTGGATGCTGGTGCGCACGGATTGGAAAGGGAGGGGCGGCATCCGCTCCGTGATCCGCGCTACGCACGGTGATGTGCCCGCCATCTGGGCGTCTTGAACGAAGTCAACGGGGAGCAATACCCCACTCGGCGCTGGTGGCCTGATCGGCCCAGCGGCGCATGTCGCGCAGATCGTCCCACCCGAGCATCTGCCCGTGCCCGTCGAGATGGGCCCCCACCGCCTTGCCGCCGTGCCGAAGCGACACAAAGCCGGAGTTGAGTCCGGGCTGATCGGAGTTCGCGTCGTACGCCGCGTGCCACGCGGGCGCACCCGCCGCGGCGAAGCGCGGAGGCTCGACACGGAAAAAGCCTTCCGGCTTGCCGAGCGTGCTCAACGACGCCTGATCCTCGGCCCGGGCCGAGACAAAGGCAAGCACCCCGCTCGGACGCACCGCCTGATCCATTCGCTCGATGTAGACCCGGCCAAAGGTCCGACGGAAGATCGGATCGAACTCCTGGTGCCTGTCGCTGCCGCCGACAAAGGCGATGTTCATCCCCAGCGAAGGGTACAGGCTGACCACATAGTTGTATGTCACCCCGTACGAGGCCCACTCGTCCGACCGCTCTCGCAGATCGGCGAGCAGGCGGTCGCTCTGGTACAAACCCCGGAAGTTGTAGTCGAGGGTCGGGGCCAGCCGCCATGGATACCGCTGCGCATCCTCATTGAACAGCCGCTGACCATCGGCATCGAGTACGCTCATCGGGCCGTTGACCCAGGTCCGCGGCGGATAGCCGGGAATGACCTGGCCTTTGCTCGAATCGGCGTACAAGTTGAATGCCACCATCTGCTGCGAAGCCCCGGCCAGTTCTCGCGTTTGTCTGCCGATCGCACGGGCTCGCCCCAGCGCGGGCAACAGCATCGAGATCAAGAGCGCGACCACAGCAATCACGACCAACAACTCAATCAGCGAGAACCCGGCCCGGCGCACACAGGCGCACGCCCGCATTACAGGGCAACGCGATTCCGAAGCCATGGGCCAGCGTGGAGAGGACATCCGACCTGTAAAAAGTCGTACGTGATGGAGCGCTACGCCGCGTATGTCCCGTCTCTGTTTTTGGATGAACAAGTCACTGGCCATGAGATGTATTGATTCTAGGTCGCTATACTTGTTTGACAAGAATTATTGCAATCATCCAGCAAAAGCCCCATTATCTTCTATTAACTTACAATATTTGTTTGTATTAAGATAGGTATTTCAAGGATATTCAAAATGGTAGTCGGTCAATCTACGTTGCTCTTGGTCTGCATTACGGCGTCATTCGCTGCCGCACAACCCTTCGTCGGAACAATAAACGGGCCGACAATCGATCGGTGGAGTTACCCCTTCGCCGCGCAACCCGGATCGGAGCCGAACGTCACTGTCTTCGCTGCCTTGCAGCAGGCAGGTTTCGATGATCGGGATGCGATGTTCTACCTCGCCTTTGACACGGGGTCACTCGTTCCATCGGGCGTAGGTTCGGATCGATACGTGGTATCGTCGCTGCGGGTCACGGCGTGGGTCAGCGCGGACAATCAGTTTGAGTACGATCCGACGTTCGACTCCGTGACCACTTCGTACGAGCCGTCGCAGGCTGGTTATACACCCGATCTCGATGCCGGAAAGCCTGTGGAGTTGTTCGCTGCCGGGTATCGCAACGGGTGGACGGCTCTGACGTACCAGGAAAACTCACCGTTCAGCCCATTTCCGTCCTTCCCCCCACGAGAAGGCGTGCGCAGCGTCTTCGCCGCCGTCTACGACGATGCGGGCATCGCGACGGATATCGGACGTCAAGTGCGCCAGGGGTTTGAGGCGTTACCGATGGCGATCGGTCGCAATGAAGAACTGACGCCCGGCCAGACAGTCCCAGCCGGCACGCCGCTGGTCTTTGAAGCGGATACGGGCCGTCTCGCGGACAGCGTGTACCTGGCACGGGGCTTTGATGATGGTCGGGTCACGTTCATGATCTCTGGGCTTCACGCCGCCGCTGGTGGGCCGGGCGGTGGGACGGGCAATCCGAACTACCCCGCGTTCTTTACAAAGGAGAACGCTGTAGCACAGGCGGCGGGGTACATCGCGAGGCTGGAGTTCAGCGTGCTTGTGTATCCCGGCGCGGATTTCAACCTCGACGGAGGGGTGGACGGATCGGATGTCGAGGCCTTCTTCACTGCCTGGGAGGCAGCGGACACGATCGCCGATTTCAATATCGACGGCGGGGTGGACGGGGCGGATGTCGAGGCCTTCTTTATGGCCTGGGAGCAGGGCTAAGGGCGGAGTATCGAGGACGGAATCAACGCCCTGCGGATCGAAGATCACCGACCGTTTCACCCCGGACCCGCCCCGGATCCCGGCTCGGAATCTCGAAACTCCGGCCGCCTGATTCCCAACAACCACCTGAAGCATCCAAACTCGCCACCCCCGAATCGGCGTGTGACCATCGGGAGAAAGGCCGTTTTCGCAGGAGGTTGTACCGTGAGTCTCGCCAAGCACCTCGTTCGTTACGCCGTGATCGCCGGCCTGGTCGGCGGGGCCGCGGCGCTCGTTGCCGGACCGCACCGTGTCAGCGCGCTCTGCACGCAGGCCCGCAACTCGATCAACCAGTGCATCGACAAGAGCATCGACGATCCCGTCGCGCTGCGGGCCCAGATGAAACAACTGGAAGGTCAGTACCCGCAGCGGATCGCCGATGTGCGTGGCGACCTGGCCGAACTCCGCGAGCAATCGGCGCAACTCAAGCGCGAGATGGCCGTCTCGGAGCGTGTCGTGGCGCTGGCCGACAGCGACCTCTCGCAGATGCAGGCGATGATCGGCCAGGCCCAGACGACGCAGGCGTCGCTCACCGGCACGAACCAAGTCGTCCGCGTGGTCTTCGGGAACGAATCGCTGGACGTGAAGGACGCCTTCGCCAAGGGCAACAAGATCCGGCAGGTCCGCAACGCCTACGCGACGCGGGCCACCGAGATTCAACGCGACCTTGGTTACTTGGCGCAGCAGGAATCCCGCCTGTCGGCCCTGCTCACCCAGTTGGAGACCGAGCACCAGGAGTTCCAGGCCCAGTTGTGGCAGATGGACCGCCAGGTGGACACGATCTCCCGCAACGATCGGCTGATCGCCATGATGGAGAAGCGTCAGCGCACGCTCGATGAGCAGGGCCGCTACACCACCAACAGCCTCGACCAACTCGCCGCCCGCTTCGCGGATATCCGAGCCAAGCAGGAAGCCCAGCTGGAATCCCTCGGCCAGTCCACCAACGCCCTCAACTACGAGGATCGGGCGAAGTTCGAACTCGACGCCCGCCCGACGTACCTCACACCCGACTTCGAGCCTCTTCCCTCCGTGCCCGCTTCGCCCACGGTCATCGAGATCACGCCCGAAAGCGTGAAGCCCGCGAATAAACCGATGGCGCTGAGAGCCAACTGACGTAACCCCCTCTCTCGATACTTCAACCCGGGCTTCGCCCGGGTTTTTTTCTTGGCGAGGCTACGAGAACAGATTGAATCGCTTATGATTCAACGAAAATGACTATTTCGCTTCCGAAGAAGACGCGGCGAATCCACCTCACCAAACTTCTCGCGTTTCCCGTCGTCGCCCTCGCGCTGGTCACTCATCACACCTTCGACGAGAGTTCATACATCGATGCCGGCATGGAGACCGCTGGTTTTATTCTTCTTGTGACCGCGGCGCTGGGCCGCCTGTGGGCCGCCTCCTACATCTCCGGGCGGAAGAACGCCGTGCTCGTCACGGACGGTCCGTACTCCATCGTGCGCAACCCGCTCTATTTTTTCAGTTTCCTCGGGTTCGTCGGTGCCGGGTTGGCGTTCGAGTCGTGGACGTTGGCCGCGTTGTTCGGACTGCTCTTTTTTATCACTCACTGGCCTGTCATCGTCCGCGAGGAGAACTATCTGCGCGGCGTGTACGGGGACGATTTCACGCTGTATGCTGAACGTGTACCCCGGTTTGTGCCCCGCCCCTGGGTGTTGTCACCGGCTCCCGCGCTGGTGAGTATCTCACCCCGACTCTTCGGACGGGCGGTCATGGAGTCGGCCCTGGTGCTCTGCGTGTTTCTCGCGGCGGAAACCGTGGAACGCATCCACCTTGTGAACCCGGCCACGGTACTTCTGCACCTGCCGTAAGACTCAGCGTTTGGGGGGGAGATCGGCCTCTCCGAGCAACTTGAACTCCTTACGACGAAGAATCTGCCCCGCCAGGTGCATGTCATCGACGGCGAGGGCGATCGTCGGCGTGCCGCAGTCGCGCATCATGAGCGGATAGGCGAAGTGGATGGACAACTCCGCCGCGAGCAGGCAGAGACACATGCTCGCCAGGGTGTGATCCCCGCTGATCTCCACCACAAGGACTTCCCTCAGGCTGTACGGTAGACTCTCCTTGCGCAGCAGTTCCGCCGCGGCGTCGGAGTTGCTGGTGATGATCCGCACGACGGCGTGGTCGCTGGCCTCGTGGACCGACAAGGCGCAGATGGAGCAGGTCGACGTCTCAAAGGCTTCGACGAGGTCGAACAACTTTCCCACCTTGTTGGTGAGAAAGACGCTGAACTGCGTCACGGTCGGCGGCGAGTAGCCGCGACTGGTGGAGAGTGGCGTGTGCGACTGGCTCATGCTTCGGCCCGAGCCGCCGGAACAGGGGGGTGCCCTGCGCTGCGGTGCGGCTTGTAGGAATGAGAATAGCGGACTTTGGCTGCGTCCGCAAGGCGATTATTCCCCGAACGGATCGGAATTCAGTTCATCAGCGGATGAAAATGAACCAGTTCAGGATGAGAATGGGGACCAGGATGATGATTGCCAGAAACAAGTACCCGAAAAAACTGGGCATCCGGATACCGCTGGTCTGGGCGATGGTGCGCACCATGAAGTTCGGGCCGTTGCCGATGTACGTGGCCGCTCCGAAGAAGACCGCCGCGGTCGAGATCGCTGCGAGTTTGGCACGCCCCGCCTCTTCGGAGAGGAGCGCTTCGATGCTGGCGGCATTGACCGCTTCCGGCGCGACCGCGATTTGTAGGAAGTTGAGGTACGTGGGAGCGTTGTCGAGAAAGGCGCTGAGGGCGCCGGTGGCAAAGTAATAGGCCGTGGGGTTGTTCACGCCGAGCGCGGAACCGTTGGCCGACAGAAACCCCAATGCCGGGATCATTGTCAGAAAGATGCCGAAGAAGAGCAGGCCGACTTCCTTGACTGGAAAGAATGAGAACTGATTGGCTTCGTGAAGACGGCGGTCGGCAAGAAAGAAGGCCGCAGCTGCGACAAGGAGTTGGAACGTCGCCCCGGCGGGGATGCCCTCGATCTTCGCGTACTTTTTCAGGAGCGGATCGATAAAGACCCCCGCGATCATCAGCGCGAGACAGACCAGACCGGTCCCACCCTCGATGCTGACGCCGAAGCGGTGAGGCCGGAGTGTCTCCGGGTCGGCGGTGGGAACCTCGGCGGCGTGCCGCTTTTCATACCAGGTGTCCACCACGAAATACACCCCCAGCAGCAGGCCGACCACCAAGGCCCATTGCGGCCAGAAGTGTGAGAGTGAATACAGAAACGGCACGCCCTTGAGGAACCCGAGGTAGAGGGGAGGATCGCCGACGGGCGTCAGCGCGCCGCCGCAGTTGCTGACGATCATGATGAAAAGCACGACATGCAGCGGGCGGAGGCGGCCCTCGTTCAACCGCATGTACGGCCTGAGCAGCAGCATCGAGGCCCCGGTTGTGCCGACGAAGTTCGCCAGCACCGCGCCGAAGGCGAGCAGGGCGGTGTTCAATGCCGGCCTCCCGCGTCCGCGGATCGTGATCAGAATTCCCCCCGAGACGACAAAGAGGCCGCACACCAGCGCCACGAAGGAGTAGTACTCGACGAGCGCGTGCACGACGTTGTACTGCCCGAAGGTCATGCCGTGCGAGGGGCCGCCGAAGGCGCGGAGGTAGTAGCCGGTGGTGATGCCGCCGAAGAAAAACGAGAAGTCCGGGAAATGCCGGTGCCAGATGCGTTCGCTGACAAACGGCATCAAGGCGATGCTCAGCAGGATCGCCACGAAGGGGGCCACCAGCCAGAGAGGAATCACCGGTTCGCCCGACTCGTTCAGCCGCTGCGGCACGAACCCCGCGAGCAACGCCCCAAGCCCCAGACCGATGAGCAGGCTCAGCGTCCAGATGTGGGGCCCGTGCCGCCAACGTACGCCGCGGATGTTGTCATCGCCGTGCATAGGGGCAGAGGATATCGTCCTCGCGCGCCGACGCGGATGTACGGAACGCTATTTCTGCTGAACTCCATCCCGCGGATCGGGGGGTGCGGGCGGAAGCGGCAGCACCCGCCGACGCCCCAACGCGATGCGCAGCGAGGCCCACAGACCTCTGATACCGATAGCAAACGTTCTGGGCAACGCCTTCCACGGTTCAACCGGCATGGTGATGAACCCGTTGCCCACCACGACAATCATCGTCTCGCCGTGCAGCCAGTTGGTCGTCCATCCCATCGGCACGATCGCGACTCGGTAGACGGCCCCGGCAAAGAGTCTTCGCAGGACCCGCGGCACGGTCCGCAGAAGCAGCGGCACCAACGATCGTGAGTGCCACAGGCTGTAGTTCCCGGGATCGAGGTACATGCGTCGCAGCTGCTTACGCAGATCGTCGAACCCGGCCCAGGGGTCTCCGAACGAGGGATGCACAAAGGTGGCCCGCCGGCCCGGGTCGAGTCGCTCCACTTCTTCAATAAGTGAAGTGAAGGCACGAACCTCGGGCATGTTGGCCGTGAGTCCCGGCCCCGGTCCGCTGCGTCGGCCCGCCGCGCAGGCCTCGAGGCCGAAGATGTGAGCATTGGCCAACTCGACCAGGCCGGTGATTGCCAGCGAGATCGCGTAGCCTGTTTCCATGATACCGCGCTTGAAGATCGCTCTTCGCCGCAGGCCGAGTCGAAACGCGGGTCCGAACGCGTTCCGTGAGGCGTAGAAGCGCGTGACCCCTTGGAACTTCCGCCAGGGGTGATAGACGATCGACCCGGCGATTCCGGCGAGATTCTGTCCGCTTGCCTCCCGCAGCGCGAGGGACCACTCGACATCATCGTTGTAGAGAAAGACATCGGGCATGAGGCCTGTCCGGCGCACCGCTTCGGCACGCACGAGCATCGAGCACGCGGCGAGGTACTCGCACCCAACCACTGTCCCAGGCTCGCAGGGGCCGAAGTGCGCGGGGAAGAGGTGCCCGGTTTCGCGCGAGATCATGCCGCCGATCTCGTACGTGATGCCCGTGGTGGTGTCGCGCAGTTCCGAACCGGCAGCGCACAGGTCGCCGCGGCGTTCGAGCAGTTCCACGAGCAGCCGGAGCACGTCGGGGTCGAGGCGCACATCGGAATCAAGCAGCCAGAGGTAGTGCGGCCTGAAATCACGATCGCCGAGGGCCTCGGTCATGCCGACATTGAACCCCCCCGCGCCGCCCCGGTTCTCAGGGCTGCGTACAAGGCGTGCCGGAACACGGGCATCCGGCTCCGGATCGGCCAGCGGTGGCTTGGAGTTGTTGTCCACGATCAAGACACGAAGTTCGATCCCCGGCAGTTTCAACGCGCGCACATCGCGCAGCAAGTCCCGCACATCGCGAGGGCGGTTGTAGCAGGGAGTGATGGCGACGACCCGGATTGGCACTCGAAGGCCGAACCGTAGCGGGGTGCTCGGTACGATGACCTATCGTCAATGTATTGATGTCCGGTCCCTCGATGCGCCCTTCCCTCGGCACCAGCCCCGTCGCCACGACCGTTCCCCCCACACCCGGGCTGGTCTCGTTCGTGCTGCCATGCCTGAACGAGGCAGGCACGGTTCGGTTCTGCATCGAACAGGCCCGAAGCGCCGCGGTGCACGGAGGCTTCCCGTGCGAGATCATCGTGGCCGACAACGGCAGCACGGACGACTCGGACCGCATCGCGGCGAGCGCGGGGGCCCGAGTGGTTCGCGTCGAGGGTCGAGGCTACGGGAGAGCTCTGCTCGCCGGATTCAAGGCTTCTCGCGGCGAGATCATCGTGATGGGAGATGCCGACGGGAGTTACGACTTCGCGGACGCTGTGCACCTGGTGGCTCTGGTTCGGAAGGGTGCGGACCTGGCAGTCGGAGATCGGCTCGGCGGGCAGATCGAGAACGGTGCCATGCCGTGGAAACACCGGCACATCGGAACTCCGGTTCTATCCGGGCTGGGTCGGTTGTTCTTCGGGCATCGTGTGCGGGATGTCAACTGCGGGCTTCGTGCCTTCTCACGCGACGCGTTCGATCGGATGGGACTTCGATCAGACGGGATGGAACTGGCCAGTGAAATGATCGCCAAAGCGGCGGTGCGCGGCCTGACCATCCGTGAGGCCGCGATTTCGTACCGGCGTGACCAACGCGAACGCACCCCGCACCTGCGGCCCTGGCGAGATGGATGGCGTCACACGCGCCTCATGCTCCTGCTCTGCCCGGTGTGGACGCTGGCACTGCCCGGCGCCATCCCGTTCGCGCTCGGCTCGGCGGTCTTGATGCTTCTTCTCCCCGGGCCGCTGAAGGCGGGTGGGATCACACTTGATGTTCACACGATGGTCGTCGCGAGCCTGGCCGTCACCACGGGGTACCAGACACTCCTGCTCTCGGTGGCGATGCGTGCGTACGTGCTGACGGCGGAACTGGGGCCGGCGCCTCAGTCCGTCGCGTTCGCGGCGCGAGGTATCACGCTCGAGCGTGGTTTACTCTTCGGCCTTGCCCTGCTGGTCACCGGGCTGGGCGTGATCGCGTGGATCACGCTGCGGTGGGCCGGAACAGGGTTCGGCGAACTGAATGCTCCACGAACGCTTCGCCCGACCATCGCGGGAGCAACGGTCGCCGCGATGGGCGTGCAGACCATGCTGACCGCCTTCATCTGCGGGATGCTCCGGCCATCAGTGCCGTCTACCGATGCGTGATGAACTGTCCATCGTCGTCGTGGGGCACCGGCGGCCCGATGTGTTGGCTCAGACGATCCGAACACTCAGGAGACAACCAGACACAGACGGAGCACGGCTCATCGTTGTCATCAACGGCGACGGTGCGAACATGACCGGGGATCTGCTCGCCGGGGCGGACACCGTACTTCGTCTCCGTGAGAATACCGGCGTCGATGCGTACAACCACGGCATGACGTTCGTGAAGAGCGAGTTCGCGCTCGTGCTCGACGATGACGCGGCTCCTCAGCCGGGGGTCGTTCTCGCTGCGTTGGATGTGTTGCGGACGGATCAGACTCTCGGTGCCGCGGCGCTGCACCCGGTCGTTGGCCCGGCTCAGAGGTCGGAGTGGCCGTTTGCCCGAACCGATGATGCGGGTCGGAGAGACTGGCCGCTGCTCGGCTGCGGGCACATCGTCCGGACGGCGGCGTGGCGTGCAGTCGGGGGGTATGAAGCGAGGTACTTTCTCTACGGCAACGACACCGACCTCGCGCTCAAACTGCTCGGCACCGGGCGGGGTGTCACCTTTGACCCCGCGTGGCGTGTGCTGCACGACACACAGACCGCCTTTGAGCGGCCCGCCCCCTGGTTCCGCCTCGCGACCCGCAACCGCATCTGGAACGCTCGGCGACACGCCGGCCGACTCTGGCCGCTGGGAGCCCTGTTGGCGTGGGCCGATTCACACCGCCGTGCTCGATGGAGGGCGCGGGCGCACGCGCTCGCCGTTCGCGGGGCCTGGGAGGGGATTGTCTCGAACCCTCCCCGTTGGATCACGACCTCGGCATCGGCGGCGGCCTTCCGCACGCTCGTGCATCTCTCAGCGCGCCGACGCAGCGAATAGCGGTGGGTACGCGGCGTACGCATCGTGCAAGAACTCTTCCGCGGCATCGTGCGCCCCGACCGCATGGCAAAAGCGCCCCATCCGGTGGTACGGAATGGGATTCGTCACCTGCCCCAGCCATCCCACGGTGGAGTAAGGTCGTGGGGGCGGCAGCAGGCGGCGCATGTCGGTTCTCCAGGCCGATCCATCCAGCCGGAGCGCGGGAATGTCGGGTCTCTCACCCGCTCGTACCAACACCGCGGCAACGGGGTCGGCATCGACCAGCCTCCATGCATCTCCGGCGATCATCGTCGCGATCAGTTCCGCGTGCGAGATCTCAATGACGCAGGTCATGACACCGTGCGCATCGCACCATGACGCGAGCAACGCAGGATCGGCGAGCAGCACGCGGTACTCGTCGATCAAACCATCTACCGCGCGAGAGTCGATGAACGTGCGGTTCCCCCTCGCCACAAGGAACGATCCCGCGCCGTGCGTGCTGAAGATCCGCCCCGTGAGAGCATGAGCATCGAGAAAATCCGCCGCGGCACGCGGGAAGTGATGTGGTGTCTCTCCCAACCCGAAACGGAACGAAGCCCCTTGCCTCACCCAGAACCGGTCGGTGATGAGTTGGCGGCACTGGAAGATTGCGAGCGATCCGATCAGGCATGCCGCGGCAGCGCGCGGCCCAGGCCCCGTGACCACACGGGCCCACGCCCGCCGGCTCGCGACAGCCCACACCCACCCACCAGCAATCCCGTCACACACGACCGGAACCGCGGCGATGCAGAAGAGTGGAACATTCCGAACGGCGACCAATGAGAGCGAGAACAGTCCCGCGGCGAACAATACGGGAAACGTGAGCCGCGGCCTGAGCAGCACCGCCGCGGCGAAGAGCACAACCATCCATTCGTAGTAATATACCGCGAGAAAACGCCGGTCGATGGAAAAGGGAGAGGCCAGTTCCGTGATCACGGCCTTCTCGCCCACGGTCGCGGTCGGCAGGCGGGATGCGATCCAATCGCCGGCCGATTCTCTCACGCCGGACACGAAGGCCGAGATGACCAGCGCGAACGCCGCGGCGGCTGCAACTGCACGAATCACCGCACACACCCCCGGGAACGCACGCGCCGCTCGCCGCCCCAACGTCGCGCCCGCGACGAGCAGCCCGACCCCCCCCGCACCCCACAGCCACACACGGGAATCCACGAGCACCGTGTGCAGTTGGTCGATCGGCACGCGGAGCATGATCCATCCGTATGGGTTCACCAGAGTCGCCGCGCCGACACTGAGCAGGACGATCGCGCTCCGTGTGAGGATGCGGGGTTGACATCGACGGATCCGTTCGCCCGACCATGCCGCTCCCAGCGCCGCCGCCGCCCCACAGACGATGAACAGCCCCACAGCAACAGGACCGAGCAGGGCGTAACTATGCACATTGATCCACGCGATCTGCGCGAGCGGCAGCACGAGGATCGGCCACCGCCGCCCTCGCTGCAATCGCGACAGAGCGAAGAGGTAGAGCCCGAGCATGGCGTAACTTACCACCTCGGGCCGGACCACGAATCGCTGGCTGCACGCCAAGGCCGCGAGCGATACGACTACGGCGAGTCGCACCGGGGAAAGGCGGCGTGCCGACAACGCGGCGAGCACGAACGCCGCCAGAACAAGCACCGTCTTGCTGAGTATCAAACCCGCGCTTCCCAGCGCGTTGTACACTCGGTAGACCGCGAGACAATAAAGCCACGAGGACTCGATCCGCGGCACGCCTTCTCGGGTCAGGGCGAACGGCTCTGTGCGGATCACACCAATCTGAGCGATCAACTCGCCGGTCTTCCATTGCCACCAGAAGTCCACATCCCAGAGCGTGGTCAGGGACAGGAACACCAAGAGCGCACCCGCGGCACAGGAGGCGAACCAGCCCGCGGCACGCGACTCTCCGGACCAACTGTGAGAGCGACTCACGTCACTGGCACCCGCCCGACTCCCATGCCGCGAAGAACGATTCGACATCTCCGCCGTCGATGCCGCCGTCAAAGTTCACATCGGCGAAGGGGCGACCGTTCTCCCATGCGTTGAAAAATGCTTCAATATCGCCGCCATCGACACCACCATCCGCATTGAAATCGGCTGGGCAGTTGGGGATGAAGGCCTTCCACGCCAGCGGGATGCCGAAGCGATACCCTTCACCCACGATCGTCTGTCCATCGTCGGAGACATCCGTCGCGTTCTCGAGAACCATGCCGCCGAGGTCCACCTGCCAGTAGTTCTGCAGGAAGTCCTGGATGACCATCAGCCCGAACTCGGGCCGCCACATCAGGGCTTTGCGGTTGTTCTCCGATCCGAAGAACGTGGTGAACGAACGCCCCACAACCGTCCTGCCGTCATCGGAAACCGCTGAGGCGTATCCCCCCGTGGCATCACCGGGAATCGGCAACAGTTCAAACCCCGTACCACCGGTGAGCGGGTCGATCCAGACTGCGGGCACAAAGTTAGGCCCCGCCGCGTATACCGCCCCCGCGAGGATGCCGCCGTCACCGTTCGTTCGTCCCGATGAGTTGCCCGCGTATGTCGAAGGAACGACCATGTTTCCGGCACCGCCCGAAGCAGGATCTGCCCACGAGAAGATATCCCGGAAGTTCGCCGATTGTGAATCGAAAGACCCGAAGACACGCCGCCCGTCACCCGAGATCGCCGATGTATGTGCGTAGGTATAGAAGCTAAACGAGCCGGGCAACCCGAGCGCGGTCGTATTCACGGGTTGCAGTGAGTTGGTCGGGACATCCCACACTACGGGGTCGTAGAACCGAATCCGG
The DNA here is from genome assembly GCA_002343715.1 of Phycisphaerales bacterium UBA2402. Lineage (GTDB taxonomy): Bacteria > Planctomycetota > Phycisphaerae > Phycisphaerales > UBA1924 > UBA2402. The sequence goes on from DDSA01000013.1 coordinate 20,850, forward strand.
CTCGATGAAGAATAACCGGCCACACGCCGCCCGTCCCGGCTCACATCCGCCGCGTAACTCTCGAAAATTTCGTTGCCCGGCAGATCGCCAAGAGGACGCGTCAGGCCGGACACGCGGTCGTGCCGGTAGGCTTCTCGCCTATCAAATCGGGTGCTCCATCGCGCGCCACCAACGATATATCGCCCATCTTCCGATGCGGCATTCGCCTGCCCTTCCGCCGGCACGTTGCCGGGAAAAGGCGGTATGATGTTGAGTTCGTTCCCGATCCAGTACACAGACACATACGCGTCGTATTGCGAGGAATAGGCGCGCCCCGCCACGACACTCCCGTCCCCTGAAACACCGAAGGCTTGAGAGTATCCTCGGTAAAAATAATACGGGTTCGTCGGCACTCCCTCGAGTGGTGTGAACGTTGACGGCTCGGCCATCACCGTGTACGCCCCCGCCAGCGCGGCACTCCCAGCGGCCATGCCCACTACACGCTTCATCGCTCTACCCACGACAGCCTTCCTTTCACGCGAACACCCAGGATGAAAGCCCCGTCTCTGTCTGAGCGAAACATAGCATGGTCTGCGACCGCTTTCCACCTTGACAGGGGAGACGACGCAATGGTTCGTCGGTCGTTCGACCTCTTTCCAGAGAGAGAGACGCTTGGTACCTACGGAGTCGTGGATTTCCACGATTTCAACAGATTGCAGGACACCAGAAAATCTAAGAGCGGATCAGCACGTCGATGCCATCCGCGGACTTCGTCGATTGTAATTGGACTGAGGGTCTGTACCATCCACAGTGAGCGAAGTCCTTCCCTGCCCTGATCCTCTTCTGCACCTGCGCGGCATCCGTGTCTCGCTCGGTGGGCGAGAGATTCTGCGCGGCCTCGACATCGATCTGAACCGCGGCGAAAGCCTGGGGCTGGTCGGGGAATCCGGGTCGGGGAAGTCCACGCTGGCCCGCGTCGTACTGGGTTTGACGCGCCCCGATGCCGGAGTGGTTCGGTTCGCGGGCACGGACCTGACCCGGGCCGGCACCGCTGATTGGAAAAGGGCCAGGCGGCAGTTGCAGGTGATCTTCCAGGACCCGGGCGCCTCGCTCAACCCGCGCATGAGTGTGGAAGAGATCATCGCCGAGCCGCTCATCGTGCACCGGGCGTACGACGAGGCACGTCCGGGGCTGCCGCGGCGGGAGTGGCTGGCGGCTCGGGTCGCCTCGCTCCTGGCGGACTGCGGGCTGTCGCCGGATTCGGCCACGCGATTGCCGGGTCAGTTCTCCGGCGGTCAAAAACAACGCATCGCCATCGCGCGGGCGTTGGCGCTGCGACCGTCGCTCATCATCTGTGATGAGCCGACCAGCGCCCTGGATGTCTCGATCCAGGCCCAGATCATCAACCTGCTCTCCGAACTGCGCGATTCCCACGGGATCGCCTACCTCTTCATCAGTCACGACCTCGCTGTCGTATCTCACTTCTGCTCTCGCATCGCCGTGCTGCGCGAGGGCCTCATCATCGAAAACGGCCCGACCGAGGCCCTGCTCGATTCCCCGAAGCATGAATACACGCGGGAACTGCTCGCGGCGGCTGGCCACGGCGGGGGTGGTGCCTGATGATCCGCGAAGCGTGTGAACGGGACCTGCCCGCGATCCTCGACATCACCAACATCGAGATCCGCACCGACGCGGCGCATTTCGGGACCGAACCGCTCTTGCTCGACGACCTGAGGTGCGAGATCGAGTCCGCACGCGGCCGATACCCGTGGGTGGTGTGCGAGACGAACGGCGCGGTCAATGGCTTTGCCAAAGCCGCCCCGAGGAAGCCGCGCGGGGCCTACGCCTGGATGGCGGAGACGGCGTGTACATCGCGACGGAGCACCGCGAACGCGGCGTTGGTCGGGCGCTGCACAAGGCGCTCTTTCCACGCCTGCGCGGTGCGAACCTGCGGACGATCGTGACAGGGATCACTCTGCCCAACCCCGCGAGCGTGCGACTCCACGAAGTCTTCGGGATGCGTCATGTCGGGACCCTTCGACGGATGGGATTCAAGCTCGGACAATGGCGCGATGTGGGCTATTGGCAGGTCCGCTGGGGTGAGCCGGAAGCACCGCCCGATCGCCCCGCCGGGTTTCTGATATAGTCCGCCGCATGGGCGCATCGCACGACACACCAAACACCACCGCCCGAGCCGCGGTTCGGGGTTTCGTGTGCTCGGCCGCGCTCATCGGGCTCGCGTGTCTTGTGTTCGCATCGCTTCCGGTAAAAATAGCCGGTGCGGTCTTCGCGCTCGCCGTGCTGCACGGGGTGTGGCGGGGAGGAGCGCGGCTCGCCGGCACGGTCGCGGGCCTGGTGCTCGCGGCGTTGCTCGCCGCGCCACTCGGACGCGGGTGCGAAGGAGTCGTCGGCTCCATCGCGGGCACAACGGGGCTGACCAACCGCCTGCTCTCGATGAGTCTGGCCGCGGCGGCGGTGCTGTGCGTGGTGGGCGGACTCGCGGGGCTGGCAGCACGGAAGCTCTCGCAACGAAAGCCCGAATGGCAATCGTGGGATCGGGTCGCCGGCGGCGTGCTCGGCGGGATCGAGGGCGTGCTCCTCGCCCTGCTGGCCCTGTGGATTCCGTTGGCCCTCGCGCCGGTGGCGCAGAACAGACTGGAGGCAGATGCACGCGAGGACCGGCCCGAGTCTGCGCTCGCGGCGTCGTTGATGCGTCTGAACCGGGAGGTTGGCGATTCGGCCCTCGGAGCCCTCGCCCGAGCGACCAACCCATTCTCGGAATCCGAACTCCTCGGTCTGGCCGAAGATTTCGCCGCCGTATCCCGTCATCCGCCGGCGATGGAGTATTTTCTCTCGACACCGGTGATGGTCGCGGTGGCCGAGTTACCAAGCGTGACCCGCGGCATCGAGGCGGTCAAGAACGACCGCAGCCTCGCGCCCTATTTCGAGCGGGGTGAGGCTTCGGTGGGGGCCATCCGCGCCGTGATGGACAGCCCCACGCTCCTGCGCGTGCTCGACGAGACAAGTATCCTCTCGGACCTCTCGCCCCGCATGAAGGATCTCGTGGCCGCGGTGCGCGAGGCCAAGGCCCTCATCCCGCCCGAACAACCTGACTGACATGAACGAGACCCATGACCATCCCTCGGTTCGAGTGCGTTCCGCGGAACCCGACGATATACCGCTTCTCTGCGGCCTGATCCGCGACCTCGCGGTGTATGAGAAACTCGAGCACGAGTGCCGCGCCGATGAAGCCGGTCTCGCGGCGGCCCTCTTCGGGCCGATGCCCATCGTGGGCGCGCTCATCGGAGAGGTCGACGGCAAGCCCGAGGGCTTCGCGTTGTATTTCACGAACTTCTCGACGTTTTTATGCAAACCCGGGCTATACCTCGAAGACCTCTTCGTGCGGCCGGGTGTTCGCGGGAAAGGTCTGGGCAAGGCCCTGCTCACCCGCCTCGCCCGACTGGCGGTAGACCGCGGCTGCGGACGACTCGAATGGAGCGTGCTGGATTGGAACGAGCCGGCGCTGGGGTTCTATCGCTCGCTGGGCGCGGTGCCGATGAGCGAGTGGACCGTTCAACGCCTCTGCGGCCCGGCGCTGGAGAAGGTCGCGGCGATGTCTCCCAATCAAGCGGAATGAGCTATGCCCACCCAACCCCCGATCCTTGTCGCTTCCTGGAACGGCGCCCCGGCCACACGGCTGGCCGCGAAACTCCACGCCGCCGGCATGCCCCTGCTCGACGCGATCGTTGAAGGGATCGGTCTCGTCGAAGACGACCCCGAGGAACTCTCCGTCGGGTACGGCGGTTTGCCGAATGAAGAAGGTGAAGTGGAACTCGACGCCGCGGTCATGGACGGGCCGAGGCACAAGGCCGGCGCGGTGGCGGGGCTTCGCCGGTACAGGCGCGCCGCGGCGGTGGCGAGGGAGGTGCTGCGACGCACAGACCACGCGCTGCTGGTGGGTGAGGGGGCATCGCGGTTCGCCCGTCAGTGCGGATTCACGGAGGAGAATCTCCTGACTCCGAAATCGCGTGAAGCGTGGTTGAACTGGAAGGCCGAACTCTCGCCCAGGGATGGATGGATCTCGCCCGACGAATCGGCGAGTGACTTCGGTCACGCCCGCTGGGCCGGCCTTCAGGGGAACCCGACGCCCGGCGGTCCGCCGGAAGCCAACCAACCACCCCGCGTCCCGTTCACTTATGGCACCATCCATGTCTCGGGGCGAGATTCAGAGGGGAATCTCTACGCCTGCACCAGCACGAGCGGGCTGTCGTACAAGATCCCCGGTCGGGTCGGTGATTCCCCTCTCGTCGGCGCGGGCATTTACACCGACAACCAGTTTGGCTCTGCCGGAGCAACGGGGCGCGGGGAATCCGCGCTGCACAACTGCGCCGCGTTCGACACCGTGCGGTTCATGGAGTCTGGACGAACGGCCACCGAAGCATGCTTCGAGGTCCTGCGCCGCATCGCGGCCCGCACTCACGAAGCGCGGCTCAAGAACTCCAACGGACAGCCGAAGTTCAACGTAACGCTCTATGCCATTCGTAAAGACGGTGAAGTCGGGGCGGCGTCTATGCATGAGGGGTATGAGTTTATAACCCAAATAGGGGATATTACGAGAACCGTACCCGCCTCGTCGATATTTTGTAAACTTTGATCCGACAAGAACTTGGATATCAAAATGACAGTTCAGAAGAACGAATTGGGCTTGACACCCCGCCTTCATTTGCTATTCTGAAGGTCTCTTCGGTGCCGGGGACTGGCTTGGTGCCCCGGTGAAAAGGGAAGTGCGGTGAAAAACCGCCGCGGACGCGCCGCCGTAACGGGTGCTGATGCGGGTTCATGCGGATCAGGAATTGCCATTGCGGCGAGACCATCCGCGGCCACTGATGGGTCAGTTTGCGAAGCCCTACATGGGCAGCGAACACCATCGGGAAGGCGAACCCCGCGAAGCCCGGAGCCGGAAGACCTGCCGAAGAAGCGTATCGGATGGCCCTCGCGGGCCTGTGTGCGTGAGGTGGAGGAGACCTCACAAAGCAGGCAAGGGTCCCGGCGAACCGCTCGGCGAAACCGTCTCCACGCCGCGCCTCCCGGAATCTTCACCGCGTCACGGCCTTTCAGGGTTTTCCTGGGGACCGATCCCGCGCGAATCGGGGTCGAGCCGCTGTTCGCGGCAGAGAGAGACCGTGCGCACGACATTCTTTGTTTTTGTGATGTCGTCTTCCGTTTCGGCGTTCGGCGCTGATCCGTTCGCGGATCGTGTGGTGGAGTACGAGCCCGGAGCCGGAGTGACCGCTCCGTACAATGTTCCGACAATGGCGCTCGGCTCGCCCGAACGTTTTACCGGTGAGGGTGTCTTTCCGAGCGCGGTGACCCCGTTCAATCCACCGTTCAATCCCGATGAGATCGTGAGCATCGGCGCGGGCGGTTGGCTGACCGTGGCGTTCGATGAGCCGGTGGTCAACGACCCGCTCAACCCGTTCGGGATCGATCTGCTCATCTTCGGGAATGCCTTTTTCATCGATGCCTCATACCCCGACGGCGTTGCGCTGGGTCTTTTCGGCGGCTCTCGCGCGGGACGGGTCGAGGTCAGCCCAGACGGCAACGAATGGCGCGATATCTTCGGAGTGCAGCCGGTAGGCATGTTCCCGAACATGGGCTACGCGGACATAACCGACCCGTACTCACTGGTTGCCGGTGCTCTTCCGACGGACTTCACCAAACCCGTGAACCCCGCCTTCGATCCCTTCGGAAAGACCTACGCCGAACTCGTCTCCGGGTACGCCGGCTCGGGTGGAGGCGTAGGGATCGACCTGGCATCCACGGGTTTCGCGGCGATTTCCTACGTCCGCATCAGCAACGCGGGCGGTATGTTCTCTATCGATGCGATCAGCGATGTCGCGCCCGTCCCCACACCGGGCGTGCCGCTGATGCTGGGCTGCGCCGGCGCGCTGATGGCGCGCCGGCGCCGGCCCTACCGCGATTCTCCGCGGCGCGAGGGCAGATAGAGAGAGTGCGTGCGGCGTGCCGACAGGTGCGTCGCGCGTTTGAAGTTCGAG
>DDSA01000060.1 GCA_002343715.1 Phycisphaerales bacterium UBA2402
AACTCGCTATTTGCGACGGCGACGCCCACGCAGCGCTGAGCGACCCAGAGTTCCCCGGGGCATGGCTTACAGGGATGAAGGAGTTCGCCCCGGAGGCTCACGGGGCCGCCGCGGGTGACGGCGCTGCGGCGGCCCGCGCCCGTCTGGAGCTGCTCGCCCGCGCCGTCAAGCCGCGGGCCAAGACCTTCGCAGACGCGATGGGTCCCGCGCGGTTCGCCTTTGTCGCCGATGACGGTTATGAGTTCGATGCCGCGGCGGTTGAGAAGAACCTGCTCGCCAACGGGGGGGCCGGGCGTGCGCTGCTCGCGGAGTTCCGCGATCGTCTTCAATCGCTCGCCTCCTGGGAACCCGGTCCGATTCACGATTTGATCGAATCGTTCGCGAAACAGAAAGGTCTCCCGAACATTGGTCCGCTGGCACAGCCCATCCGGGTGGCCATCGCCGGGGTTGCCGTCAGCCCGCCGTTGGGTGAAACGCTGGCGGTGCTCGGGCGAGATTCGACCCTACGCCGAGTTGACCGCTGCCTTTCAATGACCGGGTAAGGCGGAATCCTTGGGCGCTGCGGAGATCTCATCTCGATTCGTCCCGGGCGGCCGCTATCCGCACGAGTCGAGTCTGAGATCCACTTCGGCACAAAGTGACGAGATGACATGCAACCAAATTCCTCTCGCCGACCAACCCGGACACTGTTACCCTGATTCATGGAACCACTGCCGCTGACCAACGATGAGTCCGGCCCCTTCGCCGGGATTTACACCCTGACGCTCGAACAGCCCGGCAAGCCCGTGGTGGTGCTCGACCACGTCCTGATCCAACGACTGGAAGCCTCGCTGCGACTCGTGCCGCGCTCGGCGCGGGGCCTGGTGCTCCGCTCGGCCAGCGACCGCGTCTTTGTCGCGGGGGCTGACCTGAAGGCGATTTCAGAACTCGACGATGCCCAGCTCGACGCCTATCTCGTCTATGGCAGCCGCGTCTTTGCGATGCTGAGCGAACTCCCATGCCCGACCGCCGCGGCGATGAACGGCGCGGCGCTCGGGGGTGGGCTGGAACTGGCGATGCACTGCGATGCACTTATCGGAGCGCCGCCCCCGATGAAGGATGGTCAACCGGGCAAGCCGTATCCGGTCGGACTTCCCGAAGCGGGTCTCAAAATCTGCCCGGGTTGGGGCGGCACCAACCTGCTCCCAGCCCGCATGGAGCCGCGGCGTGCGATTGAACTGACCATGACCGGAACAACCATGATGGTCGATGAAGCCAAGGCGGGGGGCCTCTTCGACGCCTTCGCCCCCGACGCCGCGGCACTGCTCAGCACGGCCAAGACCTGGGTCGCTCAGGCCGCGGCCAAGCCCCGCATGGTGCGCGACGGCGCACCGCTTCATTGGATCGGCAGAACGGCCCAAACGGAACACACAGGACGCAGCGGCGTCGCAGCGTCCACATTGGCCGCGTTGGAGACGCTCGCACGCGAGCACGAGGCAGACCTCGCCTCAGGCGGGAGCATCGCGGCGGTCCTGGACGCTGTCAACGCGGGGCTGGTGAAAGGGTGGCAGAAGGCCCTCGAAACGGAGCGCCGACACCTGATACAATTGAGAGCGTCCCCGTCGGGGCGCGAAGCGATCGCGGCCTTCTTTGCCAAGGCCGCCGGCAAGAAGTAAGTCACGGGGCACCGCCCCTTTCGTGTGTTGCATCGGGCCTGCGCCCATTTTTCCTTTCGATCAGGATTCGACCCGCCATGGCCAGTCTTAAAGACCTCAAAGGCATTTCCGCACTCGACCGCAAGATGATCGAAGAAGCGGAGGAATGGCTCGGCGCCGAACCCGACGCCATGGGTCCGATCAAGAACTTCTTTTGGGGTCGGGTCAAAGAGGACTTTTACTTCCCGTATCCCCAGCAGGAGGCGGGGGAACAGGCCGCGTGCGATCAACTTCTTGCTCGGCTCGATGAGTACCTCCGCACCGAGCACCCCTCAATCGCCATCGACCAGGACCAGGAGATTCCCCGCTGGGTGATCGACCGCCTGTTCGACCTGGGCGTGCTGGGCATGACCATCCCCAAGGAGTACGGCGGTTTAGGAATGGGGATCACCAGTTACAACCGTGTGCTCGAGCGCATCGGCATGTACTGCGGCTCAACCGCCGTGATGGTGTCGGCCCACCAGTCCATCGGCTGCAAGGCCGTCATGCTCTTCGGCACCGATGAGCAGAAGAAGAAGTGGCTGCCCCGGCTTGCGAAGGACTGGCTGAGCGCGTTCTGTCTCTCCGAGCCGAACGTAGGCTGCGATGCAGGTGGGCAGGAGACCAACTTCACCAAGACCCCCGACGGTGAGTATTTCATCATCAACGGGGAGAAGAAGTGGGCGACCTCGGGCGCCATTTCGGGGCTGTTCACCGTGATGACCCGTGAAAAACGCCCCGATGGCAAGGGCAAGATCAGCGCCCTGGTCTGCCACCCCGACATGCCCGGTGTCGAAATCTACCAGAAAAACCGCAGCAAGTGCGGCATCCGCGGCACATGGCAGGCTCGCATCCGCTTCCACGACGTCAAGGTTCACAAATCGCACCTGCTGGGTCAGGAGGGGCGCGGGCTGCAGATGGCCCTGTCGTGCCTCAACTACGGGCGCTGCACGCTCAGCGCCGGGATGCTCGGCGGGGCCCGGCGCGTTCGCGACCAGGCGACCAAGTGGGCACGCACCCGCCACCAGTTCGGTGCGCCCTTGGCGGACAAGGAACTGGTCAAAGCGCACATCGCCCGGATGGCCGCGCTCGATTACGCGATGGACGCGGTGTTGTACATCACCACCGCCATGATGGACCGCAAGGACGAGGACCACCAGGTCGAAACGGCGATGTGCAAACTCTTCTGCTCCGAGATGGGCTGGCAGGTCGTCAACGACGGCATGCAGATCATGGGCGGCGAGGGGTACATGACCGAGAACGAGGTGGAGAGGGCCTTCCGCGATTCACGCATCAACCTCATCGTCGAGGGTGCCAACGAGGTCATGCAGAGTTACATCTTCGGCTACGGCGGCAAGCAACTCGCCGAGATGATGGTCGGCGTCAAGAACAGCCTGTTGCGCGAGTCCGATGAGCCTCTGGGTGCTTTCCTCGGCAAAGCCATCAAGAACAGTCTGCGCTGGGACATCATGAAGCGGGCCATCCCCTTGGGGCTGGAGGTCTACCTCGGGCTGCGGCCCAGTCTGCGCCGTCTCGGCAGCGTCAGAAGCCCCCTCCTGGCCGAGCACGCGACCCGCCTGGCCTCGCTCACCCGCGAACTGAGCCACCAGTTCAAGGTCATGAGCAAGAAGTTCGACGTCAAGATCCTCGACCGCCAGGCCGTCCAGGCCCGCGTCGCGGACGCGGCGATGTATCTGCACGCCTACGCCTGCACTCTGAGCAAACTCGATTCTGATCTGGCACAGCACGGGGGCAACGGAGCGAACGACCCCGAGTTCCTGCGCGACAAGGCCTCGGCACTCTTCTTCCTCGACCTCGCCGAGGGCGAGATCCACAAGCGTTTCCGCGAACTCTACGAAAACGGCGATGAGAGCATGCTCGCGTGCGCCGACGCCGTCATCCGTCACAACGACACCCTCCCCAATGCGGAGTACGTCATCCCGGAAAAGAGCCCGTCCGCCAAGGGGACCGGGCGAACGCCGCGGCAGGAAGGCATCAAGCAGTTCCCCGGAGATGCCGGCGAAGGATCACACGCCACATCCGCCGCCGCTTCGCACGCCTGAACCGGTGCCGGACCACAATGAGTCACACCAACGCCCCACCGTCAACGCGATCCGGCTCAGGCTCGGTCATCAATCAGGCGTTACGGGATGCCGCCGAAGCACTCCACCGCCTGTTGGAAAGCGGTCTGGCCCCGGCAACCACCGAGAAACTCGCGGCACTTCTCGTCGAGCGATTTCGCTCGGGACACAAGGTCATGATCTGCGGCAATGGCGGTTCGCTCTGCGACGCCATGCACTTCGCGGAGGAACTCACCGGACGATTCCGCCATGATCGCCCACCGCTCCCGGCCCTCTCGCTCTCGGATGCCGGGCACCTCTCCTGCACAGCGAATGATTACGGCTTTGAGCATGTCTTTTCGCGGGCCGTGACGGCACTCGGAAAAACCGGCGATGTGCTCATCCTCCTGAGCACCAGCGGCAACAGCGAAAACTGCATCAAGGCAGCCACGGCGGCGAAGGCCCTCGGAATCACGACCGCCGCGTTCCTCGGAAAGGACGGCGGAAGGCTGCGTGATGCGTGCGATATCGTCATCCTCGTGCCGGGCGAAACCAGCGATCGCATCCAGGAACTGCACATGCTGCTATTGCACGCCATGGTCGAACGAATCGAGTTGCTCATGTTCCCGGCTGCATCCTCGGGCATTTGATGAAGTCGCGGAGGGCATCCGTCCGAACGCTCCACGGGTCGACTGATCACGCCGATCGTTCAGGTTCGAGCCGGATTCTCGACGGGCGGTGAAAGTACCACCGGGACGACATGCCGAACTGAGAAAGTCTTCCCACGAGGGAGACTGATCAGATTTCCTTCCGGAATCCAAACATCGTTTCCACACACAACTCAGAATGAGTTTGGAATCTCTTTGGGACGGATTCAATCGATCCGCGCATCTCTATGCGTTGAATCCTTCACCGCACTTTCACCGAACCCAGGTGAAACAAAACCGATCCTGCAACGTACAATCGAGATTGAATGGATTCACCTTTTCGAACGGAACTCACATGACACACCCCGCGGCTGGCTCTCGATCAAAACTCCGGCGCGGGATGCGGTATGCCTTGGTGGCCTGTGCCGGACTGGCCGTGGGCGGTGTATACCTCGCGATTGGCGGTGCAGCGCCGCAACCCAAGGCCCCGCAGATCACAACCGACCGCACCGCGGCGAAACTGATGGGTTTTGAGATCGTCACCACCGCGACGGGCGAGCTCGAGGCGAGGAACAAGGAGGAATACCGCAACCCGCTCGATCAGGAATCGACGATCGTGAAGATTGTACCGGAAGGAACCCGCGTGAAGGCGGGCGATCTGTTGGTGCAACTGAATGTCGAGGCGATCCAGATCAAGGTGGATGAGGAGCGGCTCAAAGTCGAATCGGCCCTGGCCGACAAGGTCGCGGCCGAGAGCAATGTCGAGATTCAAAAGAACGAGAACGCCAGTCGTCTGCGGCAGGCCGAACTGAAACTGGCGCTGGCCGAACTGGCCCTGGAACAGTGGCGGCGCGGCGATGTCCAGAAAAAGCGCAACGAACTGCAACTGGACGTGGACCGGGCCGCGCTGGAGCTTGAACGCCTGGCGCAACTCTTCCTCCGCAGCCAGGAGCTCAACGCCGAGGGCTTCCTGAGCAAGGACCAACTCGACAAGGACGAGATTCTGTACATCGAGGCGATCGCCAAGTACAAGACAAGCATCCTCGCCTCGAACGTGTACGAGGATTACGAATATCGCAAGGATGAAAAAAAGTTCCTCTCCGATGTTGAGGAGGCCGCGGCGGAGATCGAACGCGTCAAACTGAACAACAGAAGCGAACTGGCCAACAAGGAGGCCGCGCTCCAGAACCGGACCGAGCAACTTGTCGGCCTGCAGAACCGGCTCGCCAAGTTCGAGCGTCAGCGCCAGGACGCGAACATCATCGCCAGGCGTGACGGGCTGGTGGTCTACAGCACCACACTCGACCGGGGCATGCGCTGGGGCGGCGGAGGCGGCGATGGCCCCCTGCAGATCGGCACCCAGGTATACCCGAACCAGTTGCTCATCGTCCTCCCGGACACATCGGAAATGGTCGCCGCACTGCGCGTGCACGAGAGCATGTCGGCCAGGGTGCGCCCCGGTCAGACAGTCGCTGTGAGAGTTGATGCGGCGGGCGGCTCGGTCTTCCACGGCATGGTTGATTCGATCGGCGTCATGGCCGAAACCGGCGGCTGGCGGGACCCCAACCTTCGGGAGTACACCGTCCGTGTCGCTCTCGATGTCAAAGGGGACAACCTCAAGCCCGCGATGCGCTGCGAGGGACGCATTATCCTCGATACCGTTGCCGAGACGCTGACCGTTCCCGTCCAGGCAGTGTTCAACGAGGGGCCGGTGCAGTACGTGTACACCCCGAGAGGGCCGAAGTTTGTCCGTATGCCCGTCCGTCTTGGCCGAAGGTCCGACACAGTCGCCGAGATCAGCAAGGGACTCACCGTGGGAGACATCGTCCTTGTTCGAGAGCCGGCTTCAGGAGAAGTCATCTCCGAGCCCTGGAATAAGGATCTGTTGATCGCGGCGGGCTACAAACTCGGCGACGATGGAAAAGTCATCGCCGAGGGTGGGCTTGGTCGTCCTCCGGTGGGTGGAGCCCCACCTGTCGGGCGGTCCGGCGGCGACCGGCCGGGAGGACGCGGCAATCGCGAAGGCGGCAGCGGAGGCCGCAATCAGGAGCGCCCGCAGGAGGGAAGCAGCCCGCGTGCCGATGCAAGCACATCGAGCACGGAGGACGCATCGAACGCACAGGCCGCATCAACAGGAGCGGACGCCGCGGCAGCAGAGACTACCAATGCCCCGGCGAACGCGAAACCTGAGACCCAGCCCGCGACCGACACACCCGCGAAGTCTGCCCAATAGCCCGCCGCCCGAGCGCGGCGGGCATCAGCAAACCTGTTACGCGGCCGCCCGCTGCCTTGCGCCGATGGTTTTCTTGCCGATCCGACCCACCGTCGCGGGGATCGGCTCTCGCTTCATCTTGCCGGTCAGAACGACCTCGACAAGTTCCAGAGGAGTCATGGCCCACAGATCGGCGTGGAGTTCCTCCGCCAGGCCCTCGGCCCGGTTGAAGACACCCCCGCCCACCACGATCTTGGTACGGTCAACCGCTCCAATCTCGCGGATCTGATCGATCACAGCGCGGATCTCAGGCAGATCGCTCGCCGCGGAGGCGAACATCAACAGGATGTCCGGGCGGCGCTCGTGAACCTGGGCCAGGATCTCATCGCCGGGAATTCCACCACCCGTGAAGGTCACCTGACACCCGCCCGCCTCGAGCAGATCCACCACCATCTGGGCGGCGAGTTCTTCGCTCTCGCTGGGGCCGCACACAGCAAAGACCGTTTTCCCGTTAGGTGCCGCCGCGGTCAGCCGGGCCGCGGTCTGATCCACCAGCATCCTCAGCAAACGGCTCGCGAGGTGGTAGGCGACCTTGGTGATCTGGTCGGCGCGGTGCAACTGCTCGATCTTTTCGTAGGCGGGAAAGAAGAGGTTGTTGATGAGAGTCGGCGCGCCGATCCCCGCATCGGCTGTCTCGCGGATCACGGCGCGGGCCGCGACCCGGTCCCCGTTGATCAGGGTCTCAAGAAAGCGCTCGACAATTATTTCCTGGTTCATGATTGGTTCCAGAGTCCGTTCCGGTCCGGGCACGGTTCCACCATGACCCACACACACAAAGAAGAAGGCAGCGCATCCCGGCCGCCCCGTGTTCCGATCGTTCACGCGGGAGAACCCCGCTCGTAGACGGCCTCATCATCGTCCCGCACCCTCGCGGCCCAATCAGTTTTGCATGTGCGATGCGCAACACCAACGCCCGAAAAGTGCGCTGCCCGATAAAGGACGCCGCTCCTGTCTGCCGCCGGATGCCGCGTTGCACCCATGCTCGAGGCGAGGCGTTGAGGTTCATGCATCGCCCCCGGGGGCGGTGGAATGGGCGCGACGGTACGTCAGTTCAACATCGCTGCCCAGCGCTTTGACCCTCCACAGTTCGTAACGCCTCGCCGCGCTCAGCGACTCGGCCAATCGCCCGACCGCCACGCTCTTGGCCAGTTCATCGCCCAGCATAAGGGGGGCGACGTACACGACCGCCTCATCGATCAGGTCGGCATCGAAAAGCGCGCCGAGCAACCCCGGCCCTGTTTCGGTGAGAACGGTTGAAACGCCGAAGTCCGAAGCCAGCATCGAGAGCAGCGCGTGCAGATCGACACCGCGCCCCCCCGCCGCGGCGGGAACGCCGATCACCGTTGCCCCTCGTTCTGCAAGCGCCGAGCGCCTGTCCGATGTGATGGCGCTGGACGCCAGTTCTTTGTCGCAGGCGATGATCGTGGGCGTCTCGCGCGCCGTGGTGAGAACGTTGGCCCGGAGAGGCACCGCGAGATCCGTATCCGCGATCACCCGGATCGGTGTACGGCGCGGGAAGGGGCAACGGGCCGTGAGGAGCGGATCATCGGCGATGATGGTGCCCAGCCCGGAGAGAATCGCATCCACACACCCGCGCAGGCGGTGAACCCTCGCACGTGAACGGTCGTTGCTGATCCACTTGCTCTCTCCGCTGCGAGTGGCGATGCGTCCGTCGATCGTCTGTGCCCACTTGGCGATCATCCAGGGCAGGCCCGTCGTCAGGCGTTTGGCGAACGGAGCCGAGAGGCCCGATGCCAGGCTGCTCACACCCGTCCGTTCCACCTCGATGCCGGCGTCCCGTAGCGCCTTGGCCCCGCCGCCCTTGTTCGCGCTGGGGTCGGGCGCTGCGTAGACCACGCGGGCGATCCCCGCGGCGATCAGCGCCTCGACGCACGGGGGCTGCTTGCCGTGCCCGTTGCACGGCTCGAGCGTGACAAAGGCCGTGCCGCCGCGCGGATCGAGGCCGCGGCGGGCACAATCCGCGAGGGCTTCACGTTCGGCGTGAAGCCCGCCGAAGCGGCGGTGATGGCCGATGCCGATGACGACGCCGTCACGCGCGATCACGCAGCCGACCATCGGGTTCGGCTCGACCCGGCCCCGACCGCGAAGAGCGCATCGCGCGGCCAGGTCGAGGGCGTAACGGGGTTGGATCATGGCCGATTCTTGGCGTCACCTACGCCACCCGCATCAGCGCCGCCCGATCAACTTGGCCCAGAACATCAGCGCCGATCTCGTCGAGCCAGCGTCTCGCGTCCGTGGCGTACCCCGCTGTGGGGCGTATGTCCCGCCCGTTGAGGTCGCGGAATCGCTCGCCCCAATAGGCGTTGAATCGGCGCATCAGCAGCTCCCGACCCAGTTTGGCGATCATCGACGCGAGTGCCACAGGCAGGTGCGCTTTCTCGCCCTCCGTCAGAAACGCGATCCCCGCCCGCTTCTGCCCCGCCGCGGCGAGATAGCGGCTACGCGCGGGACCTTCCTCGATCGTCTCAATCGAGGCCCCGGGGAGTTCACGCGCGAGCATGTCCGCGTAGGCCGCACGCCCCCCGAGCCGGTCGCAGACGATCCCGAGCCGTCCGGCCGCGTGCTTTTCCCAGACGCGGCGGAGGTGCTTGCCCAGCGCCCACACCGTCGTTTCTGCCTTGTTCCCTGTCTCTCGGATGATGGTGTTGTAATCACCCTCGGCCACGACGATCAGACGCAGATCAATGATCCCGATGCCCGCCGAGTCGAGAGCACCGCGCAACTGATTCGCGGCGATGCCCACCTCGCCGGCGCTCAGTGAGAGCGGTAGAGGCGCGGGAGCGCCTCCGTAGCAGCGGTGCAGACCCGGGACCGTCTCCTTCGCATCGGGCTCGGCTCCGATGAGCCGTCGCAGCAGGTCCCGGTCGGACGTGATCGCCTCGCCCCACAGCACACGGGCGAAGCCGAGCACGCCGCGTTCCAGGTGGATCAGCGGGTGGGCCGATTTGCAGTCGTTGGGAAGTTTGAGCGCCTTGCTGTCGGCGACGGCGATGCGCCCCTTCGCGTCGTGCCGCCCGCCCCGACCCGGTTCGCGGCAGACGCCCGCGCGAAGCAGTTCCCACAGATCGGGCGGCGCGGCGGCCTCGTCCGCATCGCGGATGCGCAGCACCGACATGCCGACGCAGAGCGGCCCGAGCATCGGGCCGTAACCGGCCTCATCAATTCCCGCAATGGTCCAGGACATCGAAAGTGAGGATAAGACGACCGATCGCGACTTTAACCAGATAAACAGTCACTTTCCCGCCCCCACCACCGCCTCCAGAATTTCCCGCGAGTTCGCGCATCGGGGGCACTTGTGCTGCCCGCCCAGTTTGCCCTTGGACTCCAGCCAGCGGTGGAAGGCACCCAGCGGGAGGGGCGTGATCGTCGGCGGGGCCATGCCCACCCCGTCGGTGCGCTTGGTGGTGTAGTCCACGTTCTGCCGCTTCAAAGCCTCATCGAACGCCGCGGCGAATGACTCGATCGCGGGGGTCCCGGCCCCGACCGCGACCTCGACCGCGAGTTCCAGCCCGGCCCGACGGCCTTCGGCGGGGTAGACCGGCGCGGCGGTGAACTCTCCCACCACCAGCCCTGTCTCTCTCGCGGCGGCCTCGACAGCGTTCTCGATGTGTTCGACGATCAGGTTCTCGCCAAAGGCGTTGATGAAGTGCCGGTGCCGTCCCACGATGCGCAGGCGGCACGGGCCATCGCCGCCCCCACCGCCACGGCTCGGGGGCTTGTCGGGGATCGTGTCAAACTCGACCACATCGCCCAACACATATCGCCACAGCCCGGCGCAGGTGGTCAGCACCACGACATATTTCTGCCCTTTCTCGACTTCCTCGCACGAGAAAGCCCTGGGCGCACTGTCGCCGATCTCTTCGAGCGGCACAAACTCGAAGTAGTTGCCCTGATCGGTATTGAGTCGCAGCCCGGGGTCGCCCGGCGTGTCCTGGATGGCGACGAATGCCTCGCTCGCTGGGTACAACTCCAACCGCGTGGGAATATCCGGCCCGTCCGCCATCCCCGAAAACATCTGACGCACGCGCGGCCCGAAGGGGGTGAACTTCACCCCGCCGTGGACAAAGACATGAAAGTGCGGCCAGACATCCCGGATGGTGTCCGCCTTGCGTCCCTTCTCACGGGCGAGCGAAAGGACACGTTCGCAGAGCACCAGCGCCCAGCTGGGCATCCCCGAGATCATCCGCACATCTTCATCGAGACAACGCTGCGCCATCGCCTCGATCTTGCTCGGCCAGTGGCTCATCAGGGCGATCTTCGGCCCCGGGAGATAAATCTCGGAAAGGGGCCAGCGGATCATCGGCGTCACAAGCCCGGAGAGGTCCCCGGTGGCGATGCCGTGCTCGTTGCGGGTCAGGTCGGTCGAGCCGCCGAGAAAGAGGCTCTTGCCGCTCAGGAGCCTCGCCAGCGAAACGCCGAAACGCGACAGATTCGCGAAGATATCGAGCGAGGCGAGGTAGTTGCTCTTCATCATCGCGGCGGAGACGGGGATGAACTTGTCCCCCGCCGTGGTCCCGCTGGTCTGGGCGAAGTCCCTCACCAACCCGGGCCACAGCACATCGCGCTCGCCTGCCTCACGCATCCGGGCGATCTCGGTTCGATAGGCGTACCAATCCGCCACCGGCACCGCGGCCCGGTAGGCCGGGGCGAGTTCAGGCCCCGGGAGTTCCGCCATGCGGGCGAAGTTGTACCGCCCGCCGATCTCGGTGTTCGCCGCCGTGCGAAGCAGGGTGCGCAACTGCGCGGATTGAATCCCCGCCGAGTTGCGCTTCCAGTGCTCGGTATCAGACAGCAGCCGACGGCGGGAATCGAGGTAGATGCGCAACGCCGCGCCGATCAGGCCGCGGGGATGAAGCGAATGACGTTGGGAATCGTGTGGCATGGCACCGCGGGCCGGGCGGTTCAGGGGAGTTGAGACAGAAACACGCCCAACGCCTCGGCGAACGGCCCGGGGCACTCGATCATCGGCGCGTGGCCGCATTCTTCGATCCAGACGACGCGTGAATCGCTGATGTCACGCCGGAACTGTTCGCACGCCTCCGGGGGTGTAACGATGTCCTGCCGCCCCCACAGGATGAGCGTGGGACAGGAGATGCGGTGGAGTTCATCACCTAGATGATTCCGCCGGGCCGACTTGCTGAGTTTGACCATTGCCCTTGCCTGCGGTCGTCGCGACAGCACCTCGTGCGCACGCGAAACATCGGAAACAAGCATTTTCGAACGGTCGTAGAAGAGTTCGCCGATCCTGCGTTCCACCCACTCCATGCTGGGCCGGATCTGTACATCGGACACGATACTCTTCTCGATCAGCCCGCTGGCCCCGGTCAGCACCAGCGCCCGCACAAGGTGCGGCTGTTCGATGGCGAGTTTGAGCGCCACATGCCCCCCGAAGGAGTTGCCCACGATCGTCGCGGGTTCCTGCACATGTTCACGAAGAAAAACTGCCGCAAGATCCGTAGCCCCATGGATTGAGCAGTCTTCTCCTTCAAGGTTCAGCAGCGGCAGTTCGAGCATGATGCACCGGGCGGGGTGCGAAAGCCGCTTCGCCACTTCTTCCCAGTGCTCGTTCTGACCTACAAGGCCGTGCAGGAAGACAATCGGCCTGCCGTTCCCAATCTCCATGACTTTCGCTTCGACAGGCACACCCGCTCGCCCGATCAGGGCGACGGTTTGGGAGCGAACGGGAGCAGGCGCGGTCGGCGGGGGCATGGATCGGTCTTCGTAATCCATGATAGTAACTTCTCGCCGCCCGGAGCGGGGGGAATCTCCACGAAAGTACGGCTCGGTCTGAAGGGTCTCACCGGCCGCCTTCCTCGGAATTCGCGATCCTACCCACCGGTTAGAGCGTATAACACCCTGATGATGTTTCGGCCAAGGGAGACTCGTGCGGAGCGATCTCCCGGCCGATAAGGGAGGGTTCCCGCGCGGGGCCAGATCGGGCTGGACGGCCCGTACCCGCGCGGAATACAGCAATCGGAGGGCAGGAGCCATGTCCGAGATTCGCGGCAGCACGGCGGACGGCAGAGACGCTTCGGGGGCGGGCCTGGTCGGCAAAGACCTCATCGGCGCGGTCGAATCGCGCCTCGACCGCCGCCGTTTCCAGGACCAGCACTGGTCGGGAACGTTCTGGGAGTACCTTGATCTGTGCGCGCAGAACCCCTCGGTCGTGCGCAACGCGTATCAGCGCCTGTACGACGCGATCCTCAGCCACGGCAGCGAGAAATACAAACTCTTCAAGAAGGACGCCACCCGATACCACTTCTTTTCCGATCCGTTCGAGAAAGGAGCGGACGCGATCTTCGGGCTGGATTTCGCGCTGATGTCCCTCGTGGACTTTCTACGCTCCGCGGCGGAGGGGTACGGCACCGACAAACGCATCCTCCTCCTCCACGGCCCGGTGGGCAGCAGCAAGTCCACCATGGCCCGTCTGCTGAAAAAGGGCATCGAGGCCTACAGCCGCACCCCCGAGGGGGCGCTCTACTCGTTCTCGTGGCTCCTGGATGAGCATTGTGATATCGCACCATCCGACAGCAATCCCCGGGAGGCATGCCGAACGCACGCCTTCGCGTGCCCCATGCACGAGGACCCGCTCATTCTGATCCCGCGCGAGGCCCGCGAGGACGTGCTGGCGAAGCTGAACGCCGCGTACAAGCCCAAGAACCACGGCGGCAAACTCCGCGTGAGCGGCGAACCCGACCCGTTCTGTCGCCGCATCTTCGAGAACCTCATGGCGTTCTACGACGGCGAGTGGCGCAAGGTGATGGACCATGTGAAGGTCCGACGCATCGTGCTCAGCGAGAAGGACCGGGTTGGCATCGGCACCTTCCAGCCCAAGGACGAGAAGAACCAGGACTCGACGGAACTGACCGGCGACATCAACTACCGCAAGATCGCGATGTACGGCTCGGACTCCGACCCGCGGGCCTTCAACTTCGACGGTGAACTGAACATCGCCAACCGGGGCATC
>DDSA01000201.1:0-167 GCA_002343715.1 Phycisphaerales bacterium UBA2402
CGTGGTGAGTGGGGTTCAGACAGGTGCTCTGCCGATCGGGGGGCTCGGCCTTGCCCGCGGCCCACCCGTCCGCCGTCTCGATCACCGCCGATCCCACCGCCACCGATTTCACCGTGACTCCGGGCACGCCGGAGAGGGCCTTGGTCACGGCCTGCACGCAGTGCCCG
>DDSA01000201.1:397-6176 GCA_002343715.1 Phycisphaerales bacterium UBA2402
GCACGCAGTGCCCGCAGGTCATGCCGTCGATCGCGAGTTGGGTGGTTCGAACGTCCTGAGTCGTCGTATTCATGCTGAACTCCTTGGAGTAGAGTATACTCCCCCGGAGTATGTACGTCGGCGGATGCCAGCAGGTTCACCGCGGGTTTACACCGGTTCTGCGACCGTCCCTGTTGCGTGCTCGTACCAGCCCGGGTCGGCTCCTTCGGCCAGATCCTTCCGGACTTTCAGGACCGTGAACATCCCGCCCGCGTCGATCTCATCGAACGGCCCCTCGGTGCTGCTGCCGATCGTGTTCTTTGGGCGGCCCATCTCCATCATGTGGCCCATGCCCACCGAGAGGGGCATCGCCCCGGGCATGACCTTGGCCAGTCGAGCGTTCACCTCGTCGGTGTTCATGCCAAGAACGATGGGCAGGTTGTGCCCCATGCCGTTCATCAAGTGGTGGACCTTGTGGCAGTGGAAGGCCCAGTCGCCCTCGTTGTCGGCGATGAACTCGATGTCGCGGGTCGCTCCGGTGGGGACGTTCACGGTGACCTCGGGCCACTGCGCCGACTCGGGGATCGGGCCGCCGTCGGTGCCGGTGACCTTGAACGAGTACCCGTGCAGGTGGATGGGGTGCGCGTTGGTCGTGCTCAGGTTGCCGATGCGGATGCGCACCCGCTCGCCGATGCGTGCCAGGAGCGGTGACGTGCCGGGGAAGACGCGGCCGTTGAACGTGAACAGATTGAATGCGGTCATCTCCGTCGGGTCGGGCGTTGCCGCACCGGGGGCGACGGACCATTCATTGAGGATGATGGCGTAATCGCGATCCACGCGCGGCTCGCGGGCTTCACGTGGGTGGACGATGAACAGGCCCATCATCCCCAGCCCCATCTGGAACATCTCGTCGAAGTGCGGGTGGTACATGTAGGTGCCGTGCCCGCGGATGGTCCATTCGTACTTGAAGGTCTGCCCAGGGCGGATGTGCTTCTGCGTCAGACCGCCCACACCATCCATGCCGTTGGGGAGCAGCAGCCCGTGCCAGTGCACGGTGGTGTGCACGGGGAGGTTGTTGGTGACGAGGATGCGGATGCGGTCGCCCTCGACGGCCTCGATCATCGGGCCGGGGGACTGACCGTTGTATCCCCAGCAGTTCACGACCAAGCCGGGCGCGAACTCCCGGGCGACCGGCTCGGCGGTGAGACGAAAGACCTTGACGCCATCGTCTATTTCGAAGGGGAGCGTCGGCGAATCTGGAGCGATCACCGGGCGGTAGGGCAGGCTCCCCGGCGAAGCGGCCGTGGCAACGGGAGCATGGCCTTGGTAGCCCTGCGCGGGCGAAGCCGGGGGCGGGGTTGTCGGCGGCGGTGTCTGCGGCCGGTGACCCTGGTGCTCGGGCTGCATCGCCGCCACGGCGCGCATAACGGGCGTGACCGCAACGAGACCGGCGGTGGTCGCGAGGATCTGGCGACGGGTGATGGGCGATTGATCGTGCGTGGTCATGGCGGGTCACCTCGGTTGATGCTGCTGGTGAGGGCTGGGGGTCGCGGATGGCGAAGGAGCCGGCGTGGCCGGGGGTGCGGTGGCGGCTGACTCAGGAATCGGCGTATCGGGGAACCGGGTGCCAACGGCAAACTCAAGCTCAACCCGAGCAGTCCAGTAGTCCTGCAGCGCACGAGCGAACGCGGTCTGCGCGTCGGTGAGTTCGGATCGTGCACGCAGCAGTTCGAACACGCCGACGAACATTGAGTTGTAGCGGTCCTGCGTCGCGGCCAGAACCCGCTGGCGGAGCGGCAGGATGTCGTCGCGGTACATGCGAGCGATCTCACGTGCGGTGGCGACCCGGTTCAATGCGGAGCGGATTTCCGTGCGGGCCTGGCCCTGGAGCGAGGCCTCTCGGTGACGGGCCTGCCGAATGACTGCTTCCTGCCGAGCGATTTCGCCCTGACGCTGATTGAAGATCGGCAACTCGGCGGAGAAGTGCGGGCCGGTGGCGTACTGCCCGTCGGAGCCCTTTTCCGTCTCGACCCCGACCTGCACCGTCGAGAGCCACCACTTCTTCGTGAGTTCGAGCGCGTACTCCTGTCTTTGGACCTCCGTCGCCGCGGCCTTGAGGTCGAGTCGCGATTCCAGCGCGAGCGCGATAAGGCTCTCTTCGTTGGGCTCGCCGACCGTCGGCAACGGCGCTTCGGCCACCAGCGACCATGACACGGGTCGATCGGTGAGCCCCATGACACCTCGGAGCCGCTCGAGGCTGACTCGCTGCGCTGATCGAGCCTGCAGCAGCGCTAGCTGTGCCTGCTGAAACGCGGCCTGCTCCGACGCCAGAGTCAGGTCGTCGGCGTTTCCGGCCTCGGTCTGCGTGCGGGACAAGTCCAGCGCCAAGCGAGCGACCTCGGCGAGCTCCTCGCGGGCCTGGACCGCTGCCGTGTCGGCTTGAAGTGCGAAGTACGCGGTTCGCGTGTCGGCGGCGAGCCGGAGCACCTGCTGCGTGACCAGCCGCAGTGTCTGGTCTTCGGATGCGTCCGCGAGCTTCTGCCGGATGGGCACGAGAAACGCATCCAGCAGCCAAACATCCACGCCGATATTCCAGTTCAGGCCGCTGGGCGGCGAACTCGGGAACCGGAAGAACCCGGCGATGTCGGGGTTGCGGAGCTGCCCTGCCGTCACGACCTCCGCCTGCGCGATCCCGAGGTCTTCAAACGTTGCCTGCAACCCGCTATTGCCGAACAGCGCAATCTGCACCGCGTCCTCGGGCGAGAGCGGCCGCGCGAGTAGTGCCGCGATGGCGTCGTCCACAGCGCGGTCCTCGGGCCCCCCTTGCCTCCACACGGCGCGGGCGTTCGCTCTGGCCAGAACGTCGCTCTGGACATCCGGGAACCGCTTGTCAGGCGAAACGCTGGCACAGCCCATGACCGCCAAAAGCGCGATTGGGCACACGAGGCCGAGGAGTCGGGCAGGGATTCTCATGGGGTGGCCTCCGAGACCTGTGGTTCCGCCGGATAGCGGGAATGCGCTGCGGGGAGGGCATGGGCCGCCGACCTGCGGAGTTCATACGCGATGCTCAAACTCAGGACTGTGCGTATGAGGATCACGCCACCCAGCACGGCAAGCTGGTCGAGCGTCGGCGCAAGCACGGTCTTCAGAATGTCGGCGGCGATGAGGAACTCCAAGGAGAGCACGAGCCGCTCCGCGAGCGCGAGGCGGACTTTCGTCAGACGCTCCGGAACGGCGCGTCGCGCCAGAGCGGCGCCCATCTCCACCGCCGCTATCGCCACCGAGGCCGCGATCATCACGGCGGCGATCACTTCGATGCTGCGGACGATGGTGTTGATGACCAGTGTGAGCATGTTCAGCCTGCGAGGGGCGGGGACAGTGCCTCACGCCCTGGATCTTCAGTGGTGCTTGTACCAGCCGACGCCCTTGATGTCGTTCCAGGAATTGGTCTTGTGGCAGAGAAAGCACTGGCTTACGTTGGCGTGCTCGATCCCGGCCACTTTCATCGAGACCATGCTGAAGTGCTCCATGTAGTGGCTCGGCGGGGCCTGGTGGCACGAAGCGCAATCGGTCGAGAGGGACGATGGATGGCGAAACTCCGGAATACTCCACCCTCCCGCTGACGCGCCGGTCGCGTGGCAAGACGCGCAGCCCGTCCCCATCAAGCCCCGGTGCGGGTCCTGGTTCGCGTGGCACGAGTTGCAGTCGAGCGTCATCTCGCGGGGCGAGATCCGCCCGTGTGGAGGCGTAGCCCGGGAGGCACGCGCAATCGCATCAAGAATCGCGGTCGCATCGGCGGTCACCGGCGGGGTATTCGATGCGGCGCGGGTCGCCGCGCGAACCAACTGCTCGTGAACCATCAAGACGGGGCGGTGTGCGTGGCCCAGGTGCTCGACATGGCACTCGGAGCAGTCGCCGATATCAGCGTGGAACCGCGTGCTCTGCTTGGCCAAGAGACCGTCGGTCGCGCCCCCGCTCGCGTGACAGGCGATGCACTTGTCCGCGGTTGGACCTCGGTGCGGCGTGTGGCAAGCCTCGCAGTTCGACGCGAGGAACTCGTGCTTGGCCGAGAGGTGGCCCGGGCTGACGAAGTCCGCCCATCCCGGAGCGGCCTGGGTTCCCCCTCGGTGGGAGATGAACGGGAGCGCCGCGGCCGCTCCGAGCGCCGCAACTGTGACGACGGCATAGAGGAGCTCGATCTTCTTCATGGCAGCCACCGGATTCCGAAGTACCAAGCGGACCAGATGTGGATGGCCAGCAACG
Organism: Phycisphaerales bacterium UBA2402; assembly: GCA_002343715.1. Taxonomy (GTDB): domain Bacteria; phylum Planctomycetota; class Phycisphaerae; order Phycisphaerales; family UBA1924; genus UBA2402. The sequence continues at coordinate 4,640 of DDSA01000201.1, forward strand.
CATACAGCACCACGGCGATGACGATGTGGCACGCAAGCCACCGGCCGAAGGCGCCCCTCATGACCTCCTGGGTCTTGATGGCGTACTCGACATCCGCGATCGATTCGGACAGTCGAACCGCCCGTGCCTGCACGCCCAGCCCGGAGGTCCCGGCCGACCCGGGATCGTGTATGAAGAACGGGGCCGCGAGCCGGGTAAAGAAGCCCGCGAACGGCCTGAGCTTTCCGGCCCTCTCCGGTTCCTTCGCCAGTTCACCGGCGGTTCGCTCGTAAGCGACACGCAGCCCGGCCAGCATCTGCTGGCGGTCCCGCATGTCCATCGACATTCGGGACATGAGGTAGCGGCCCACAAACCCGCTCAGAGCGACGATCAACATCATCGACGTGAGGGCGATGCCCAATGGGCTCTGGAACCGGTGGCCGCTGTGCAGCACGCCGAGGATCGGACCCAGGATGCCCGCGTAGATGTGAATGGCCAGGAGCGTCCGCATCGATATCGCGCGGGTCACTGATCTCTTGAGGAGCGGGATTCGCTTCACAAAGAGGTACGCCAGAGGCACGAGCATCAGCGCCGCGGCCGACAGCCCCAGCACGCCCCCAGCCAGACTGCCCGGGAAACGAGGATCTCGGTGGACGTAAAACCCCAGCACCAGCACCACGAGGAGCAGGACCAGGCCGGTCACGATGGCGCGTTCGCGTTCCTGCATCGCTTAGGCCTCCACTTCGATGTTGCGGGTCGCCTTGGCTTGACAAGCGAGGATGATGCCTCGGGCCTTTTCCTCCGGTGCGAGCGCGTCCTCGACGGCCATCGTGACGGACCCCTTGAGCAGCTTGACCTTGCACTGTCCGCAGGTCCCTGCCCTGCAGGAGTTGTCGATCGACACGCCCACATGCTCGGCGGCCTCGAGCACAGAGGTATCCGCTGGGAGCGGCGCGGCCTTTCCTGAGATGGCGAACGAAACCACGGGGGTGGTTTCAGGCGACGCCTCCACCATCGCGGTCTGCACCGCGGATTGGCGGGTGTCTTTCCGCTCGGGCGGGCCGAATGCCTCGGTTCGAATCTGGTTGCTCGGGACGCCGAGTTCCAGAAGAACGGCGCGGGTGGCGTCCATCATCGGTGCGGGACCGCAGATGTGCACGCGCCGAGTGGAGATGTCGGGAACGGAATGGGCGATCAGCTCCTTGGTCAGACGGCCCTTTGGACCCATCCAGACCGTGCCCTCAGCCCGGGTCATGGTGGCGACGACATGCAGATTGGGGTGCCGCCGCTGGAGATGCTCGAGCTCCTCGCGGAACACGAAGTCGCCCGAGGTCCTGCACGCAAACAGAAGGAAGATGTCCTTGTTCCAGCCCCGGTCGGTCAGGGTCCTGACGATGCACATCAGCGGCGTGATCCCGACACCCGCGCCGATGAGCACGATGCTGTCCGCCTCCGTTCCTGAGAAGGTGAATCGGCCCTGCGGAGCGGCTATCTGGAGCAGCTCTCCAGGCACCACGCGGTCGTGGAGGTAGCGCGACACGACCCCGAGTTCCTCCCG
>DDSA01000201.1:6474-9208 GCA_002343715.1 Phycisphaerales bacterium UBA2402
AGCGTCAGGAACTGCCCCGGCACAAACGCGAACGGGATGGAGCCTCCAGAGGGGTTAACGAGGCGGAAAGTCTTGATCGAGGGCGTCTCGGCGAACACATTCGAGACGCGAAGTGAGCCACTCCAGGGACCGATCACTCCGTCGGCACCCTCTGAAGAGGGAGGAGGCGGAGTAGATTCGGGCGACACGCGCGGCGCGGCGGTTTGCTGTGCTGACGCGGTTGCCGCGGCCGGTGTGGCCGCGAGCGCAGAGCCCGGCGGCGGCTCCGTCAGGCGACGAAGCAGGGCCGTGGCGCGGCGCATCTTGACGAAGTACATGCCGACCATCACCACGGCGAACGCCGCGAGCCCGATCATGACGATCCAGTGCTCGACCGACCAGTCCAACCACCCGTGCCGTCCGGTCACAGGCGGCTCCGTCAGATTCATCTGCCCCTTGAACCATTGCAGACCGACGTCCTGCGGCGAACGGCCCTCGGCGATCGCTCGATGGGTGCTGAGGCCACTGTCGAACCTCGCCGCCCCTTCGCGGAGCCGGTTCATCGCGTCTTGCATGGCCGCATAGTCGTTGACACCCGCGCGGGTCAGGAGGATGTCCATCGCCTCGGCCATCATCTTGGTGCCCGACTCCATTCGCTCGTGCGCGGCACGCTGCATTTCTTCCCTCTGCTCAGGCGTGAGGGATGGCAGCTCCATCAGGCGCGGGTAGAGCTCCTTCGGCGGCGTTCCGCCGTGCATCCCCTCCATCATGCCTTCCATCCCGCCGGGAGCCACGGATTGAGTGCCGCCGGGCTGCTGCGGCGCACCTCCCTGCGGGTGGTGCTTGGCGTGCTCTTCAGGGCTGACCTGGGCGCGAAGCGTGGGCGCAATGAGCAGCACCAAGAGCATGGCCGCTATTGAGCGACAGCGAATCGTTCCGGCAATGGCGCGTGCAATCATGGGCTGCTCCGAGCGAGAAGATCTTCGCCTGAACGGATGGAGACTGAAGGGTTGGTCATGGGGCGGCGCCCTTTCGACGTTGCTCCTCCTCGTACGCGCGGCGGATCACCTCGTCGCGCTGCCACTTGCGGAAGTTGGCCGTGTGAACGAGGTGGCCCGAAGTCAGCCCAACCACGGCGTACACCAGTGGCCAAGCGAACTGGTCGGCGTTGACGAGCGGCGAGCCCCGCCAACTCCAAAGGAGGTGCGCGAGATAGGCGACGCTGACCACAGCGGCGGCGATGAGACCGCCTCGACGTTCCATCGCCGCCGCCGCCAGGATCACCGGCACGAGAAAGAGGCCCGCCAGCAGGATGTGCAGGCCGTGGACCGCGTGTGTTCGCGTCCCAAGCGCAAAGTGCAGCACCGTGAGGATCACCACCCACACGCACGCACTCCGCACTTGGCTCGCCTTCTCAGGGTCCATAGGAATGGCTCACAATCGCTGGCCCAGCGCCACGCCGTCCTCAGGTGCCGGCTCGCCGACGACGAGCGTCCGGTTCATGGTCCCGAGTGCATTGGGCACGCAGCCCGGGCAGCCGTTGTACGGACCATCGCATCCCAGCTCACAGCACCACCGACCGTCCACGATGAACTTGTACTCGTACCTGCCCGGCGGCAGGTCGAGCGTCGCGATCCAGTGCCCGTCCTTGCCCGTTCGCTTGAGGCGCTGAGCGTGGGCGTTCCAGTTGTTGAACGTGCCGGCGACGAACACTTCCTTGGCCTCGGGGGCCCTGATCGACACGACGATCCCACCGGGCTTGCATTGAGGATTGTGCTTGGACATTGCGCGGCTCCTTTCTTCGAGCGCCGTAGAGAGCGCTCGTCGGGTGTTTCACATGTCGCCCATGCCACCCCCAGCGCCACCCATGCCGGGCATCGCGCCGGGTTGATTGGCCGGGGCCGGGGTCGGGGGCATCATGCCGGTGAGCTGCTTGCGCTGCTCGTCGGTCAGCACCGCGGCGGCCTTGCCGACATCGCGGATGAACGAGATGCGCTGCTCGCTCTTGAGCTGCTCGATCTCACGGGCCTTCCCCTCGACCTTGGCGGCGTCCGGCGCGTCGGCGCCGGTCAGGTCCCAGAGCTCCTGCTCGGCCTGGTCGATCTTCCGCTGAAGCGTCGATTGGTTGAGCAGCGACTGCTCCTTGATCTCGCCCAGCTGCTTCTGCTGATCCACGGTCAGCGTGATGTGCGAACCGTGGTCGAGGAAGAAGCCGGTCGCTCCGAGGTGATAGAGGTGCGATGCGCCGGGGAAGCCGGGGAGGGCGGACGCCATGCCCCCCGTGTTCATGCCGCCGCCCATGCGCGACATGCCCATGCCCATCATCTGGTCCATCATCCCCATCATGCCGCCGCCGCCCGAGCCTCCACCCATCCCGCCCATCATCATCTTGTCCATGTCCATCATGCCCATGCCGCCGCCGGTGCCGCTGCCGCCGGACATCCCCAGCATGCCCGAGCCGCCGCCGGACATGCCGGACATGCCAGAGTTGCCCTGCGGCATCGATCCGCTGCCCATGCGAGACATGCCCGTGCCCTGCATCGACGACTTGCCCATAGGCATGCCTTGCTTCATGCCGCCCTGGGGCATGGGTTGAGGCGAGCCACCGGCGGCCTGGCCCTGCGCGAGAGCGGCCTGGAGCTGCGCGATCTGGGCTCGGAGTTCCGCGACCTGCTTGGCCAGTTCCGCGTTGTCGACCGGCTGCGCGGCCGGCTGGTGCGCGCCGGCCCCCTGCGCGACGTGCGCCGCGTGCGTG
>DDSA01000226.1:0-647 GCA_002343715.1 Phycisphaerales bacterium UBA2402
TCTTCTCCCCAAGCCCCTTGGCGAACCCGGAATCGCCAAGGGGCTTGGGGAGAAGATTCTGTACGGGGCGGCACCGTCGCTGGCCCAGCGGAACCTCCCGCCCAAGCACGACATCTGGGGCCGGGAAATCGCAAAGGCGAACGACTTCGGGCCCGCGTTCGGGCCGCTGATGCGGATGCTGCTCCCGGTGGATATCGGCAAGTCAACGGTCCCGGACAAGATCGACCAGCTTGATTTGATGGTTGACCGCTGGAATGAGAAGCAGACCAGGCAGGACCGGGTGATTTCCCTGACCACGCCGGAAGATACCTACACGCGGGACGGCAAAACCATTCCGATGACGGCGGAGCAGTACGCCCGGTTCACGCGAGAATCCGGGCAGCTCGCCGCGAAGAATATCCTGAGGTTCAACCTGAACTTTGACAACCCCGGAGAAAGAGAATACAACATTGTGAGAACCCAGATCAGGGATGCTCGCAAGGTGGTGCGTGACAGGATCAAAGCGGAGAACGCCAAATGAGTACACAGGAGGCCGCTGTCATGTGCTACGGAAACGACGTGGACAACGGGCAGGTTCCGAAGTCCGAGCGCATGACGTTCTCGCCGGAGAAGCCGGCCAACGTCATGACAGCGGCCTCCTGTGTACT
>DDSA01000226.1:831-1723 GCA_002343715.1 Phycisphaerales bacterium UBA2402
CTCGCCGGAGAAGCCGGCCAACGTGATGACGGCGCGGATGTCCATCGGCGACATGATCAAGATTCTCGGCGTGATGGTCGCCCTGTGCGGGCTGCTCGGCGGCGGCGCGTGGGCGATCATCAAGGGCTTCCGCGACGACCTGCGCAACGACGTGATGCTTTTCCGCGGGGACCTCGCGGCGCTGAGGGGCGACGTGATCGTGATCCGCGAAAAACAGGCGAGCATCAACGCCAACCTGGAGGACATCTCGCGGCGCACGGCGCGGATGGAAGCGGCGGCTGACAAGAAGTAGTTGATCAGTCCGCTCCGCAACCGGCTGCTTTCCATCCGAACGGGTAGATGGTCTTTTCCCAGAACGAACAATCATGGCAAACCCGGTCTCGAAGTAGAACGCCGCCGAAGTAGATTGAGGCGACGCGTTCTTCCATGATGCGGTTTGGGCACCACTCGAAAGACGGATGCCTGTCCGCTCTACCGAAGAAGAGTTTGCAGTGTGCGAATTTTTGTTCCGGCGTCATGCCTCGGTGATCTCCAGCTCCACGGTGCCCGCCTTTTCCTTGTCCACCACGAAGCGGACGGGGTGGTGGATCAGCCCGGAGTCGTCGGCGATAAGGCCGCCGTCCTGCAACCCGTCAAACGCGGCCTTGAGGCTTGCCAGTGCGTTGTCGCCGTCCCTGCGGCGTCTGCACTTGACGTAGAACGTGGCACGGCACGAGGCTGAAGCAAGGGGTTCTGGGGCGTTTGCCGCGCGGCTCATAACCGCGGCCTGCCCGCGGAGTTTCTTCTTGGCCTTCGACACGGACCTCCAGTGTGCTCGTGAGTTGGGACTCAGGCATCGGGCGGGGGCGGAGACGGTAAGCAAGTAGATCGTGGGCGAACTCAAAACGCTCTC
>DDSA01000226.1:1859-2366 GCA_002343715.1 Phycisphaerales bacterium UBA2402
GGGGGCGAACTCAAAACGCTCTCCTTGAAAACCGTTCGGAAAGCCACTTTTCCACCTTGATGTATTCGTCCGTGGCTTTTTCTTCCTCGTGCCGCATGTGCTCCATCACCGTGGAATGGCTTTTCCTGTGCATGGCCCACGCGATCTCGGGGTATGAACACCTGGTCCATTCGCGGCACAGAATGGTACACGCGCGGCGTGCCCGCACAACCATCGGCGTTCGGCCAATGCCGAAGAGTTCGGCAAGGTCGATTCCGTATACCGCGGCAACCACGTCGATGATGTGGTGAACCCGCGCCGTCGGCAGAACTCCGTTCTCTGGCCGTGGATTCAAGAACGATTCCAGTTCGCGGCAGAATGCAATCGCTTCTTCCTTGAACCCGAGAAGGATGGCGGTGCGGAGGTGCGCGATGATATCGGCGTGGCTCATTGTTGGGTGGGGGCTGGCTGGCTGGCTGGCGTGGGCGTGTCCGTTCCTATCAATATCAGTCAGATTGATAGTTCGCT
>DDSA01000226.1:2607-21113 GCA_002343715.1 Phycisphaerales bacterium UBA2402
TATCCACGCCGACGGCCTTGAGCGCGGCGAGGCAGATGGCGAGGGGGGCTGGTCCGTATGCGTCATGGTTCCTTCCGGGCTTGACGATGAACACGGCCTTGTAATCAACCGATGACGACAGGAGACCGAAGCACGTCGGTCCGAGCCTTTCCCGCATCTTCTCGACCACCTCCACCGCGTGGTTCATGTCGGCGGTGTAGTCCGGGCACGGCGCACCTTCGTCGTCGTCCCACCAGCAGTTGACGTACCGCTCCCGGTCTCGCTGACACCATTCGGAGCCGCCGAAGTTGTCGGTGAACCCGAGCGGGGCCGAAGGATCAATGGTTGTCTTTGGCTCAACGGGTTGCAGCCAGCGCACTTTCTTCCCCATGACCTTCTCGGCCACGAGGCGGTTGATCTTGTCGGTGTCGTAGGTCATCATGTCCCTTTCGCGTTGGCGGCGGTGAGAGTTTGTTTCCAGCCGTGCCGCATTGCTTCGTCGAGTTGTCGCTTGGCGTTGGCCGGCGTGCTTCCTCGGCCTCGTAGGCCTCGATGAAGCCTTCGAGGTAGTCGATGCGGTCGGCGGCCCATTGCAGTGCTTGTCGCAGCGGCGCGTCGTAGTGCTGGTGCGACGCCAGCGTTCTCAGGTCCATCGGGGTCAGTTCGCCCATGCTCACTCCTTCGTGTTGTCCGCCAGCATCTCGCGCTTGCGAAGATTGGCGGTCTGCTTGTAGTGCCACCACTCGTTCAGCGCGTTCAGCACAGGCAGAGCGTTGAATCGGTCGTAGCACGTGGCGATTCGGTTGTCGTCGCGGTCGGCAATCCGGTATTCGGTGCCGCCGTCCCGCGAGGTCGTCGGCTCACACTTGAACGGACCCTTCAGCACCGCACGATCTCCTTCCCGTTCTTCCGCCAGCCCTCTTCTTCGCCGACCACCCTCCCGCCCTGGCGGACGCGGCGGAAGAAGTGGCGTGCCCCGCACGGGCACTTGTCGCGCTTGCGGTTGTTACAGGTGTGGACCGTGTTGATGTGCCCACAGAAGAAGCACCGGCAGTCGCCGAAGATGTGTGGGTGCCCGTGTTTCACTCCCCCCTCCCCGGCACGTTGAGGCATTCGAGCACGCGGTCGATCTCTTCGAGCAGCCCGGCGTCACTCTGCTCGTGCTGGTACAGCGGGGCGTCGCCGCGGTCCAGCGGCTTGCGGTTGCCGATCACCTGCCGGATCGACTGGAGCAGCCGCCACGCCTCCGGGGCGAACACGATCTTGCACAGCCGCTTGTTCTGCTCGCACTCGGGGTCGAGCGATTCGTCGTGGTCCTCGTCCTCTGGGATCGTCTCGCCGATCTGAACGGTGGCGACGCAGCACCTTCCGGTAGGGGTCCGCTCGATGATGGTGGCTTCCTTGTCGTCGCGGAAGTCCAGCTCCGCGAACCAGTCGCCGGTGAGACCGCCGATTCTTCCGATGCACTGTGTCATGGTGTTCCTTTTGATGGAATGTTTCTCGGGCTGTCTGTCACGCTTGCCCCTGGTCGAGGGCGGAGAGGGCGTCAAGGAGTTTCTGCCGGTAGCGGCCGCGATCTTGTCCTGCACGATGAGCATGTCGATCACGCCCCACCTCCGTACTTCTTCCGCAGTTCGCGGACGTTGGGCAACTTGATGCTGTGCTTGATGCCGTGCCGATCGAGAGTGCGGATGAACGAACGAGCTTCATCGCACGCGTCCTTGAGCGTCGCAAGAATGACCGCGCGGCATTCCGAACTTGCCCCGCACAAGCAGTGTCGCCACTCCTTGTGCGTCGTCCATGTCACCACGACGTAGTTGGCTTTATCAAGCCGGTTCGCCAACTCGTCCGCAACCTCGGCCTTTTCCTTTGCCCACCGTTGCACACGCTGAAGTTCGTCCAGATCAATGCGTCTCACGCCCCACCCCCAATCCCCTTCGCATACCCCGCCGCCAGCACAAGCAGACGGGCGAACGCCTCGGCGGTCTCAGGGTCCATGTCGTCCTGCCCGGGGGTGTCGATGTGGACTCGCTCGCCGTCGACGTGCCACACATGCACGGCGAAATGTTCGTCGCCGCCGACGTAGGCGAACGTAGTGCGGCGCGTTACGGTGTCGGTCATGCTTCCTCCTGTGATTCGGCAACGGTCGGCTTGTCCGGTCGCTCGTCGTCGGTGATCGGCTCCCACGCTGCAGCGCGGAGCCGGATCAGCGCGATCGCGGCGGCGTACTCGTCCCTGCACGCCTTGTCCGGGTGTGCCGCAACCCGCTTCTCGAACTCATGAAGCAGTCCGGTAAAGCATCCCGTATCGACACCGATTCCGCCCACGTCGCGCCACGCCGTCAGGGTGCTATTCCGCGATCCGATTGGGCCAAAGGTGATGTAGTCGGCGGTTTTCTTGATGCGAGCGTTCAGGCCCACCCGCGCGGAGCCGTACACCTGCGCGGAGCCGCCCACCCGCGCGGAGCCGTACACCCGCGCGGAGTCGTACACCCACGCGGAGTCGCCCACCCGCGCGGAGCCGTACACCCGCGCGGAGTCGCCCACCCACGCGGAGCCGCCCACCCGCGCGGAGTCGTACACCCACGCGGAGTCGTACACCTGCGCGGAGCCGTACACCCACGCGGAGTCGCCCACCCACGCGGAGCCGCCCACCCACGCGGAGTCGTACACCCACGCGGAGCCGCCCACCCACGCGGAGCCGCCCACCCACGCGGAGTCGTACACCCACGCGGTCGATTCAACGGTTGCGGTCAGTTCGATATTCATACTTTCCTCCGTTGGTGTTGGTGAGTCACGCCGCGCCGCCTTCCCGCATCCACCGCAAGCGATCGGGCGTCAGCAGCGCGATCGACTCGCGGGCTTCCTTGAACGAGTCGCAACCGACCCACACGAAGAACCGACGCACCCGGCGCCGGCCCCACGTGTCGGTGATGAACCGCTCCTCGGCCTCGGTGTTGGGCCGCTGCTCGCCGGAAGTCGTGACGGTGCGGAACGGGACGATCCGGCGAGCGGGGATGTCCTTCCCGAACGTGTCGAAGTAGCGCCGAACCTCGTTTTCGTAGCCCTCGGGCGTCCACGGCTCGCCGCGCGGGTGATCCCACCAATAGGCGTCGGGCGTGTGGCAGGGCAGCTCGCGCCACCAGCCCAAGAACCACGGCACGTTGCGGACCCGCGCGTCCAGCCGTTCCAGTTCCGCGATCAGGTTGTCGAGTTCTTCGTTGCTCATGCGATCTCCTTGCAGGCTGCGGCGAGGGCTTCGATGTCTGTTGCTCCGTGGTACCAGTTGCAACCGCCGATATCCACGGCGACGGTCGGCGTAGCGCCGTCTGTGTCAATCACCATCCGCACCTCTTCGCCGTGGTGCGGGCTAGATTCGCGGGCGGTGTTGTTGATGAGGTACCGCGTCATACTGCCGAGGAACGCTTCCTCGGCCAGCGACGGCGCGACGTACTCGCCGGACGGCGGGCCGTAGACCCACCACTCGTCGCGGATGTACGCCAGGCCCTCGGGCCACGCCTCCTTCGGCACGTCCTTCACGATCTCGTAGAGTTCGGCGTGGGTCATGGCTTCACCTCCGGCATCTCCCAATCCCGGTCGTACCAGTACCGCGCCCGCCACATCGCCAACGCCACATCGAAACGCCACAGCAGGGAGTTCGGCCTCTCTCTGGGCGCGGCCTTCGCGTCGTCCCACTCGAAGGCCCACGCTCCGGCGTACCACGCCCAGTCGATCATGCGAAGGGGAAAGAGGATCACACCCAGGACGCGGCGAGGAACCAGCGAACGCATGACGCGCGGGCCAGCTGCCGACTCCGCCATCGCTGCTGCGCGGTCGGCCCAGTTTGTGGGCGCGGGCGGTGGGGTGGGGGTTTCACTCATGCTCGCCCCCAACCTTGCGAGTCGATGATGCCCTCCGCGACCGCGCGAACGACCTCCGGCACGACAGCGTTGCCGAGCGCCATGACGCCGCCCCGGTTGACACCTGGAGCCAGCCGTCCGGGTAGCCCATGTACTGCGTCTCCCACTCCGCGCTGATAGAGCCGCGGGAGTTCCCAGTCGTGCTGCTCGAATCCGGGGAGGACGGGGACGGGCCAGCCTCTTGATTCAGTCGGATCAGGTCGCCCGGCAACGTGTCGCGGACCGCCTGCGACGGCGGGAGCGACACGTTGCCCGAGTCCTGCGCCGCTGCTGTAGACGAGTACCGGCGGCCCGGCGTAGAGCCATTCATCGCCGTCGCGTCGCCACGGGCCAGTTGGCGGATCGCGCCACCCGGCAGCAGTTCCCTTTTGCGGCCCCCGCCCCTCGCCGCGTCGTTCGCCGCGGGCGTCGGCGACCGTGCCGCCCTTGCCTGACTCGTGAGCGACGGACCCCGCTTCGCCGATCCCGACTGCTCGGCGTCCTGCTTCACCGGCGTCAGGCTGCGGGCTACAGCCTTGATCTGACCAGGCAGCAACAGCTCCCGCTCCGTCGCCCCGACCTGTTTCCTCGTGTCCCCGTTGAACGCGACCGGGGTCTGTGATCTTGCCACCATCTCGGTAGCAAACAATCCACCATCGCTCGCGTTTGTGGGGGGCACCGACGGCCCAAGCGCCCACGCGGTAAGCGTCGGGGACGACATATCCAGCCTCGCCCATCGCAGCGGCCACGGTGTCCAGCCCGCGGCGGCTGAGAGCACCGACGTTCTCAAGGATGCACACGTCCGTGCGGTACAGACCGGCGATCCGCCGCAGCTCCCAGAACAGACCGCTCCGGCTGGTGGGGTTGTCGGCGGTGCCGATCCCGGCTCCCTTGCCGGCGGCGGACACGTCTTGGCACGGGAATCCGCCGGTGAGGACGCGCACGCAGGCGGGCCACCCGGCCCAGGCGAGTCCGAGGGGGAACCCGCCGATGCCTGCGAAGAGGTGAACGGCGTCGTATCCGTGAAGATGCTCGGCGCCGAGGTCGCGCACGTCGGCGAGGAGTACGTCGCCGGGCGGGAGTGATCCGTCCTCGACTCGGGAGCCGAGCCAGGCGCAGCAATCGGTGTTGAGGTCGGTGTACAAGGCATTCACGCTTCCCCCCTCAGCGCCGCGACGAACTCCGGCGTCAGGTGCTTGCGGGCGAACTCCACGTCTTCGGGCTTGTCACACCCCACCCACAGGTACCCGTGCCAGATGTTGCGGCTGCGCCAGTACTTGCCGGTCCAGCGGGCCTCGTCCAGCGTGAGCGGGCGGTACTCGCCCGAGGTGCCGAACCAGAAGAAGGGCCGGATGCGGCGCGACGGGACGCCGCTGGCGAAGAAGGCCAACCACTTGTCGTTGGTTTCTTCGTACTGTTCCGGCGTCACCGCGCCGCCAGGGCCGGGACGGTCGTACAGGTACGCGTCCGGGCACAGCAGCGGCATGTTCCGGAACCAGTCGAGGTCCGCCTGCCGCCAGACGAAGTTGCTGATTTGGCTGGCGTAGAAGGTGAAGGCGATGGCGCTCGCGCCCGAGAAACTGGCCGTGCTTTGTAGTAGTTCCACCGCGTCCGTCACCTGCCGCACGGTGCCGAATTCAAGGTGCTTCTGCCAGTTCTCGGGTTCGAGGTCGAGAATGGAGCCCACGCGCCCGCCCAACGCATCGAGCAGAAACCGATGATCGTGCCGGCCCGGAACACCGCCGTTGATGACGGCCTCGTGCGGCGTGCCTTCGCCGAAGATGCGCGGGAACGCCTGAACCGGCGGCATCTTGGGGTGGCGATGTGCCACGATGTCCTGCTGGCGCACGAACTGGTGCGGGCTGACCGGCACGCCCGCGTCGGCGGCGATCTGCACCACCTCGTCGAGCAGCGGCCCGGCGGTGCAGAGTTCGAGGGTCATCGTGTCGGGGAGTCGGGGGTATAGGTTGTTCATGGTGTCTCCTGTCGGTGTGAAACCGGCGCGTGGCCGGGGGCCGGGGGACGGGGAGGGTTCATTGACCGAGTTCGTCGGTGAACTTGCCTTCATTGCGGGCGTGCATCGCCAGCATCACGGGCGTAGAAACGTGCTCAGCAAACACGCCAGCGCCGGCGCCGTCGTTGGCGGCGTCGCCCAAGACTTCAAGCGCCTTCCCGAGCAGCGAGCGGACTTCGGCCAGGGTTTCGGCACCTAGTTTCACGCGGTCTGGGCCATTAGGAAGTTTCGGGCCTTCCATCACGTGTTTCGGCATCGTGATGTACGACTCGGCCAAGTGCGATTCGTAGTGGATCAGCAGGGCCAGACTGCCCAGCGATGCAAAGCACACCTCAACATCCGCGCGAAGGCTGCGGATCGTTGCTGCGCGTTCTTTCTCTTTTTCGTCTGTCATCCGAAGTCTCCTGCCCTCTCGGGCGGTTGGGGGTGAATGCGGCGTCCCGGGCGCGAAGGGAGAATGTCGATGCTCGCCCTCAACTTGTGGAACGGGGCGAAGTGTTCGGGTTCACTTGGCGATCTCCTTTTGCTGTGCGGGCGGCGGGTACGCGCGGTCGAGCGCGTCGGCCTTGTCACCAAACACCCTGCCGATGGTCAGGCACACCGCGAACACCGCGACGACAAACGCCACCGCCCAGAACAGGTGTATCAGCATCCGGTCTTCGTTCCATCTGCCGTCGTTTGTCATGGTGTGTCCTTTCTTGAAAGCGGATGGCCCGAGTCGAACGGGACGCGTCCGCGAATGTCGAATCAAACGCCCGTCTCTCCGGGCTGTCACGCCGTTGTTCCTGCTCCTGGCTCCAGGCGTTCTCGTGCCGCGATTACGTCAACAGGTTTACGGGCCGTGCCTTCTCGCGCTGTTGCGGCCATCCCTTGTCCGGCGTCCCGGGCGCGAAGGGAGAATGTCGATGCTCGCCCTCAACTTGTGGAACGGGGCGAAGTGTTCGGGGTCGTCAGCCGAGTTCTGCGATTGCGGCCTCCATCGCCGCGAGCGCCTCGGAGTCCTCCTTGATCCGCTTGCGCGTGTTTTCGGCGTTGTCTTCCGCAATCGCAATGATCATGCGGGCGTACCGCTTGGGCAGACGCTTGAGCGCCGCAAGCACGTTTTCACCACGCCATTCACCCCACGCCGACGGGTCAAGTGTCCAGCAGAACGTCAAGCCGCACTCGTGTGCGGCCTCGAACTTCATGCAACACCGCTGCTGGCCGCGTGTGACCCCGGCGTCCGTGCAACCGGTCACGCTCTCCCACGGGAGTTCGTCCCACTCGGACAGTTTGATCTTCTCTTGGCCGATGGCCTTGTAGTGTTCCGCGAGCCGCACATAGTCCTCGATGCTCCTGCTCATGTCCGTCTTTCTCCGGCGTCGCCGGGGTGGGGGGTTCTGTTGTTTCTGGAGTGTACCATACAACACAACGCTGTCAGCCCCGGAGCCGAAAGTTTTTTCCCTTTGGTCTGGCGTGCATCTGGATGTTGTTGTCCCTGCACCTCTTGGCCAAGGCGCTGACCCACTGCTGCGTCACACCGAACTCGTCGGCAATCGCCGAATGGCTCATCGTGGTGCGGAGCAGCCTGTCCACGATTTTCAGGGTCAACGACTCGTACGGACGCCCCCCGTTCTGCCGCTGTGGTTTTCTTTCGGTCTGGCTCATCGTTGCTGGTCCTCCTGGGTGATGACCGCGGGGCCGAACAGCATTTGGGCGTGCCGCACAATCCCAGGAACAGCGGGAGCCAACTCCGTGTCTGGCGCTGGAGTGAAATCCCGGTACCCGTTGGCCAGAATCCAGTCCACCGTCTCGCGCAGAACGCGGAGACGCTTTTCGGTCTGGGGCACCGGGCAGTACGGGGCCTCGATCTGCGTCCTTGCGGCGAACCCCGCGAGGGCGTTCAGCGCGTCGTCGCCAGCATCGGGTCCGTCCGGGGTGTCGGGGGTCAGGGAAGCCAGCGGCCACTTTTTTTTCTCGGGCGTTGCGTGCTTGGCTTGCATCGGTTTGTTTGTGTGGTATGATCGGTCTCGGATACAACGGAAGTCTACACCCGAAACCAGAGGATGCAAGGGCGATGAGCATGACCACCGGAGAAATCCTGGCCCGGTTCCGCGAACTCTCGGACGAGATCGACGCGCTCAAGGCGCACGAGAAAAAGTTGAACGCGGAGTGGGACGAACTGGAAAAGGCGATTGCGTCCGAATCCGAGACGCAGGGCGTGCCGTATTTTTCGGCCAACGGGGTGCGGGTCAAGGTCGAGCCCGCGGTCCGTGTCGGGTACGATCCGGCCCGTTGGGGCGAGCTGCTGGAGTGGGCCGCCAAGACGGGCAACTACGCGATGGTGCAGCGCCGCCTCGGCGAGAAGGCCGTCATGGACTACATTGATTCCGGGCAGGGCACGCCGCCCGGCGTGGAACTCTCGACGTACACGAAGGTTTCGGTGACGAGGAACTGAGCAACGCGGGGGTGTTCGCGGCCCGCTTTCAATCCGCGTTCGCACCATCACACCGAAAGGACAGAAGCATCATGGCGAAGACTCACATCGAGAAAAAGCACGAAGGCGGAGCGCTGGCGATCGCCGGCTCGGACGATTTTTTCAGCACGCCCACCGTCGTGAACGCGGAGGCCGGGGACCGCATGATCCCGGTGCTGCACTTGTACCAGGGGACCGCGCAGGAGTCCGAGACGTTCGCCCCCGCCACGTTCACGCTCGGCGATCTGGTGGATTCCATCGAGAAGCGCAAGGTCAACAGCCGCCGGATCACCGTCATCACCGGCAAAAAGGTGTGGGTCCGGTTTGAGAAGGGGCAGAAGGCCCCGGTCTACTCGTTCACCCGCAAGCAGGACGTGCCCGCGGATGACCTCGAATGGATCGACCGGAAAGACGGCAAGAAGCCCCACCCGCTGGCGACCGAGGTGTTGGAGTTCATGGTGCTCGTCACCGGGGAACCGTGGCCGTACGTTCTGCGGTGCAAGGTGAAGAACTTCAACGCGGGGCGGCTGATCAACGAACTGGTCGAGCGGGCCAAGAGCAACCGTCGCTTCGCGGAGATTGAACTGGACTTTGAGAAGCAGAAGAACGACCTGGGCGCGTACGCGGTGCTCCGTCCCCGTGACGTGGGGAACGTGTCGACGGAGCGTGCGGCGGAAGTCGTGTCGTGGGCCAGGCGTCTTGCCGCGGGAGGCGTGAAGGTGCAGGACATCGGTTCCGAGCCCAGCGGCGGCGCGTCGGATGACGATGTGCCGATCTGATCGACGCGGCGGGGGCGACCCACCCCGCTGCTCTCGGCGTCCGGGACTGTCCCACCCGGACGCCGATTCTTTCTCCTCAACTCCCCCGCCGCGGTCTTACGCATCTCGGCGGGGTTTTCAATGACCATCCAACTCCGCCAGCATCAGGACAAGGGGGCGGGCATCGTTGCCTCCGTGCCGCGGTACGGGCTGTTCTTTGACTGCGGGGCCGGCAAGACCATCACCGTGCTTGAGGGTGTCCGGCGCTTCGGGAAAGGCAAGTGGGTTGTTGTCTGCCCCCTTTCGGTGGTCGAGAACGCGTGGCTCCGCGACGCGGCGGCGCTCGGCTTCACGGCGATCCACTCCATCGCGGAGAAACAACCGGGCGAACGCAAGCGGATCATCGAGAGCGTCAAGTCCGGGATCGTCGTGGTGAACTTCGACGTGTACGCGAAGCACGTTGATGATTTCATCCGCTGCGGGTACCGCAAACTCGTGATCGACGAGTCTTCTCGGATGAAGAACCCCGACGCGGTGCAGTGCAGAGCGATCCTGCGGCACGCGGCGCTGTGCGACAGGTTCTACTGCCTTTCGGGTACGCCGGCCCCGAACGGGGACCACGAACTATGGGCGCAGCTCAGGGCGATTGCCCCAGATTGGATCGACGCCTCGCCGTACCAGTTCTGGTACCGCTGGTTCACGCCGCGGGTCGAGTGGGTCCGCGTCAAGGGCGGCCAGCAGCGCAAGGTCATCAAGGGCTGGGACATCAAGTCCGAGAAAGAAGCCGAGTTCCGAAAACTGGTTGCGTCTGTTTCGTGGACTCTCCGCAAGGAGGACTGCCTTGACCTGCCTCCCCAGGCCGACGTGATCCGCGCCGTGCGGCTCAGCGGGCCGGAACTCGCGGCGTACGACCGGGTGGTCGCCGAGTTGAAGATGCTTGTCAAACGATGCGGTTCAGACCGTGACGAGCTGGGGCGATTCATTGTTGTCCGCGAAGTCAAGGTCAAGGCGTGCGCCGCGGTCCACAAGCTGCGGCAGCTCTGCGGCGGCTGGGCGTACGCGGACGGGGAGGCGAATGAGTACGGCTTGTCCAAACTGAATGAACTCGACGGTTTGCTCGACGAAATCGGGCACCGCCAGGTGGTTGTCTGGGTGGATTTCCGGCACGACGTTGCGAGGATCGCGGGTCTGCTGTCGGACAGAAAAAAATCTTTCCGAAGGCTCGTGGGCGGGGGCGACCCGGTTGCCGAGTCGGTGCGTGCGTTCCAGGCCCACGATCTTGATGTCTTGGTGTGCCACCCACAATCTGTGGGGCACGGGGTCACAATGACCGCGGCGCACCACGCGGTCTACTACACGCTGCCGTGGTCGTATGAGTTGTACAAGCAGTCTCGGGACCGGATTCACCGGATGGGGCAGGGTGTCCCCGTGACGTATCATCACCTTCTTGCGTCGGAGACGGTTGATTTCCAGGTGCTCGACGTGGTGCGGACCAAGAAAGCATCCCGCGAGGCGATGAACGCGTGCTTGGCGGCGCTCGGTGTGGACCTCACAATCACGGAAGATGAGGCGGAGAATGACGAAGGAATCGGGGCCGAAGGTTGATCTGCGGTGCGGCGATTGCCTGAACGTGCTTCCGACGCTGAAATCCCGGAGCGTCAACTGCTGCGTCACCTCGTCGCCGTACTGGGGCCTGCGCGACTACGGGCACGATGACCAACTCGGTCTCGAAAAGACGCCGGAGGAATACGTCGTCAAGATGGTTCGGGTGTTCCGCGAAGTGCGGCGCGTGCTGCGAGATGATGGGACGCTCTGGTTGAATCTAGGGGATTCGTATAACGGCTCAAGCGGCAGCGGCGGCAAGACCGAGAAGCAGGCCACCAACGCCGGATTGTTCCACTCTGCGGGCGTTCGTCTTGCGGACGGCCTCAAACCCAAAGACCTCGTAGGCATCCCCTGGCGCGTCGCCTTCGCTCTGCAAGCGGACGGGTGGTATCTGCGGCAGGACATCATCTGGCACAAGCCCAACCCGATGCCCGAATCCGTGACTGACCGTTGCACGAAGGCGCACGAATACGTCTTCCTGTTGGCGAAGTCGCAGCGGTACTACTACGACGCGGAGGTGGTGAAGGAGCCGAGCGTCGATCCTGAATCACTGCGTGGCCGCAACAAACGCAACGATTACAAGTTTGTTGGGCAATGGGGGAGCGACACGCGCGGCGGATTCTCTGCGATCCCAGAAGGAAAGACATACCCAACCCGCAACCGCCGCTCCGTCTGGACGATCACGCCTAAGCCTTTCAAGGGTGCCCACTTCGCGGTGTTCCCTCCCGACTTGGCCGAGCCGTGCGTTCTCGCAGGGTGTCCCGCTGGCGGAACCGTTCTCGACCCGTTCAACGGGTCCGGAACCTGCGGCGTGGTCGCCGTCAAGAACGGGCGAAACTACGTCGGGATCGAACTGAATCCGGAGTACGCTGAGATGTCGCGGGCACGCATCGAATACGCGCTACGAACCACAAGCGAAGAACTGTTCATCGGAGGCGGAAAATGACGAAGGCGGTTCAATCGGCTGAGCGGTTCTTCGCGGCGGTGTTCGAGCCGACCGACATCATCGAAATCAGGATGTTCCCGTCCAAACGCCGGGCGTGGGCGGATTCGTACTTCAAGGTCATCGACCAGTGGGGGGAGATCGAGGCCGCGGCGGACCAGAACGTGTATTTCGGGGCCAACCCCCGGACCGGGCACGGCGGCAAAGCCGAAGACGTGGCGATGGCCCGCTGCGTGTTTGTGGACATCGACGACGAGGTCAACGAAAAGGCGGTCGAGAAAAGGGTGCGAGACGCCGGGCTGCCCGAGCCGACGGCGGTGGTGTTCTCCGGGCACGGGTTCCAGGTGTGGTGGCGTCTGGCCGAGCCGATGACAGACATAGCCGCGTGGTCGGTGGTGCAACGCCGGCTGATCGCGGCGCTGGGCTCCGATCCGTCGATCCACGACGCGCCAAGGGTGATGCGGATGCCGGGGACGATGAACGTGAAGCGCACGCCGCATGTGGTGGCGGAACTGCGGTACGCCGCGGACGCGGGGACGGGGCGGGTGCGGCTGGAAGACATTGAATCCGTGCTGCCCCCGCCGATGAGCAAGGGCGTGGAATCGGCGACGCTGCATGAAAGAGGGCTTCTTTCGGGCGAAAAGCGCCCGCTGGCGTACGCGACGCTGGAGTTCATCGCGCACGGAGCAGCCGAGGGCGAGCGGAACGCGCGGCTGTTCCGGGCCGCGTGCGACCTGTGCGGGTGCGGGTACTCGGTGGACGAGGCGTGGGATCGGCTGGGGCGTGCCGCCGCGTCGTGCGGTTTGGAGCCGGACGAAATCGGGTCCACTATTGAATCGGCCTACGGTCAACCCCGGACCCCCGCAAAGCCCCCGGAAGTGGATATGCCCCCTGGGTGGTCGGCGGTTCCGGATGGCATGGTGGCCGGGACGGGTCCTGCGACTTCAGGGGCGATTGAGCCGGTTGGACGTGCGGCTGAGGAATCTGTACTGGTGCGGTACGGGTCGGACTGGATTCTTGAAACGTCCGGGGAAAAGGCACTGCTGGCCAACTGCATCCATATGCGGGGCGGGGGCGATGAAGAAAAGTCGTGGCACCGGCACGTGCCGGCGGAACGCCTTGCGTCGGACCTGTACGAGATGACGGGGGGTTGGCCGCGGGTCGCCGGCGGGCAGCTGTTCGTCCCCTCCCGCAAGCCGCGCGACGGGGAACTCCCGGAGGCTTCTTCGGTCCACTACATCGCCTCGGTGGACGATTTGTTCGCGTGGATCAACCACGTGGCCGACGTGCACTGGGTCCGAAAAGAGGTCCGATCAGCGAACAAGTCGGCTCGGACGGCCCTGACCAAAGGCGAACTGATGGCCTACGTGACACAGCACCCGTTCCGGGGCTACGCCTCGGTCGAGCTGCTGCCCCATGAGCCGATGGTCGAGGGCCTGTGGTACGCCCCGTGCCGGCTCCCGGATGATGGGTTTGAGGCCCTGGCGTCCATCGTCGGGCGTCTTAACGCGGAGACCGACATCGACCGGGTGCTGATGCTGGCGGCGCTGCTGACCGGGGGATGGGGCGGCGCTCCCGGGGCTCGCCCCGCCATGCTCTACACGTCCACCCACGGGCGGGGGGTGGGCAAGACCTCGACGGCGATGATCGCGGCCAACATCTGGGGGCTGTCGATCCAGCTCAACCCGAAAGACGACTGGGACAAGGCTATGGGGCGGATGCTCTCGGAACAGGCGATGGCGGGCCGGGCGGTGCTGATCGACAACATCAAGGGACGGCTTGACCTGGACAAACTCGACGCCCTGCTGACCTCGCCGGTCATCGAGGGGCACCGGATGTACGTGGGGCACACCACCCGCCCCAACCGGCTGCTCACCCTTATCACGGCCAACGATCCCCGGCTCTCGGCGGACCTTGCGGCCCGTTCGGTCGTGATCCGGGTGGGTGCGTCCAAGTGGCAGGACGCGGGGTTCGCCTCGTGGATCGCGGACCATATCGAAACCCGCCGCGCGTCGATTGTCTCGGCGTGCCTGCGGATTCTGCGTGACGCCGCGGGGCTACAGGGGCGTTTGCCGCTCGCCTCGGAGTCGAACCGGGACCGCTGGGCCCGGTGGCAGGACGGGCCGCTGGCGGCGGCCTCGTGGGCTTGCGGGAGCCTTGCGCCGTTCCGGTCTTTGTTCCAGGGGGAGGTGCCGACGATTGACCAGGTTGCGTCGGAAGTCGCCAGGCGACGGGAGGGCGTGGACGACGACGTGGCCAGCGCGAACGACGTGGCGGACGAGATTGTCGCCGCGATCGTGGCGGCCGGACGGAAGCCCAATGATTCGGTCCACATTCCCGCGGCGGCGATGGTTGCGATTCTCCACGGGGCGGAGTTGATCGGGTCCGATATGGGCCCGCGGCAGGTGGGGGGTTGGATTTCCGGTCTGCTGGGTACCGGGCTGCTCAAGAGCCTGAAGAAGTCCAGGCCAAAGACGCTGGGCGGCCGAGAAAGCCGCCAGAACGTGCGGCGTGGGTGGAGATGGTCCCCCGATGGGAGCCCGGTCAAGTGGATTCTTGAAAAGCCGGGCTTCTGCATGCCGCTCGCCGTGGTTGAAGAGGGCGGCAATGATCAAGAATCTTGTTCGGGTGGTTTCAACGAGGAAACCGAACAAGACTCTGACGATGGGCTGCCGATCTGAGGCGGAAATCGAAAACGGTGGGTCCACTTACGGAAGTGGACCCACCGCGCGAAACAGCCGTTCAAACGGCTGTTTGTCGTTTTGGGGTGTTTTTGGTCGTCGCGTAAGTGGACCCACGGTGTGTTTGCTCCAGATAAGTGGCCCCACCAAAGGGCGTAAGTGGACCCACCGATTTGGGTCCACCTTTGTTTTTACACTCCTACGGCACTTTTTGGGGGGTTGGAGCAGTGGTGTCTCCACTGCTCCACTTATTTGGGCTCAAAGAGTCTAGGGTGTTTTGAGAGAATAAGGGTACAACAATGGGATTTCAGTGGAGACACAGCGCGGGAACAGAGGTTGGCAACGGACGGGGTGATTCGGCCACGGCTGGTGCGGCTGTTAGGGTCAAAAAAAATCTGAAAAATCTGGCTCCATTTTCGTCGATTCCCCTTGCGTGTGGTCGGAATGGTGGCAGACTCATTGCGGGATGTTCTGGAAAAAGAAAAAGAGAGAATAAGTGGTGGGAGCATTGCGCGCCGAGTTTTGGGCCCGGGGTTGTGGGTTTAGTGGGCTTAGTGGGCTTGGTGCGGACGGGGGTGTGAGAGAGCGGGATGATGTGGCCCGAAAGAAAACTCCCGCGGTGGGCTTGTGAGGCCCACTCGCGGGAGTGGAAACAGAGCTGGGTTGATTCGGGCTTAGGGCCTCTGTGCGGCCTTCCGTTCGGCCCAGAGGCGATCCTGCTCGTCGAAGCGGTCCTCGTCGAGCTCGTCGGCCCTGGCCCTCAGGCGGTCGGCAATCGATTCTAGGCGGTCGGCGAGGCGGCGGAAAGCCTGGGCTTCGTCGGGTGGTGGTTGGTTTTTATTTGGGTTCACGGGCGTAGAAGATTTCATCGTCGCGCGTCCTGTCGTAGTCCTCCACGGGGGGGTCCTGTTCGCGCCAATGCTCGGAACCGCAGGCCCGGCACTCCCAGTACTCCCGAACACTGACCGCTCCCCCGAGGGTTTCCCGGATCGGGTGAGAGACCCCCAAGTAATCGTGCGGCGTCTCGGCTTGGCATTCCCGACAGTCCATCGGCTTAGTCGTCACGGTCGCCTCCGTCCCTCATCTTGGGGTGACGGGTCGCGGCCCATGTGACCAGGACAACGATGGACGCGGCGGCGATAACGCCCCAATACCATTGGGCGGTTTCCAGCATTCGGGCTCTCCGTTGGGGGTGGGGTGGGTCAATCAACGCAAAACCCCGCACGCCGGCTACGCACCGGTGGCGGGGTCAAGAGACATCGGATCAGGGCTCGCGGCCTTCGGCTTTGGCGATGGCGTATTCGGCTTGGTTGCGGAGTTTCCAGCCACATTGAACGGCCACGCCGCGGTAGCAGTCTCCTGCCGCGATGATTTTTGCCGCGTCCGGCTTTGTCGCCAAGCCTTTACGCCACTCTTGCACGCGATTGCGAGCGTCCGGCGATTCGGCCAGCATGAAACCCGTTTCGGCGCAGTAGACAGCGCTACTTGCTAGGTCGGTGTAGATTCTCACGCCCCACCCCCTTCGGCTTTGGCGATGGCGGCGCGGGCGGCGTTGCGGATGCCTTCCCCGCAGTCGGAATCGGCGCGGGCACACTCGCGGGCGAAGGCCAGCAGGTCCGGCGCGGCGGCGATGAGGCGGGCGTTGGCGGCTCGCTTGTCGGTGTTGGCGTCCGAAGGCGTCCAAACCTGGGCAATCACCCCGTCCTCGTTGGTGGATAAAACGTATTCGACGCGATGGCCCCTGGTCGGTTCGATCTGCTTGCCTTCGGCTTTCCACGGGCCCGGCGTGTGCTTCGGTTGAGTCTCGGTCTGCATGGTGTCTCCTGAGTTGGGGTTGGGTCAGGCGGCCGCGCCGACAATCTGCACGCGGGCCACGGTCTTTGAGCGGTTGGCGTCCCACCCGTTCGGCTTGCGGGCGCTCGCCGGTTCAGCGGAAACCTCGACGCCGGGCCAGTTGGATGCCCTCGGATCGCCGGTAAAAAACACGGCGGTCTCCATCAGGCTTTGCGCCATGGCATCGAAAGAATCGAAGGTGAAAACCTTGTCGTAGGTGAACCCGCGCGGCCCGTACTCGATGGACCATCCGCCTGCATGGCGCTCGGCGGGGCGAACCCGCATTTTCACGGTGATCTTTGGCATGGTGTCTCCTGGGTTGGGGGTGGGGCTGGCGATGCAAAGCCCAACCATCCGGGCGAGCGGATGGGTGGGGAGGGGTGTCAGGCCAGCGCGATGGGCAACAATTCGCCCTTGTACCCTCGGGCGCGCATGCGTGCCGTGATATCGGCGCGTTCGCGGTTCACCATGTCTGCAAACTCCGCCGGGGTATACGGCACAGATTCGGCGATAATCGCGGCCTCGTCCCTGTCGTCGCCGATGCCGATGCCGATTTGCGCATGCAAGATTTGGATTCCGAAGGGGTTGGCCATGCGGACGATGTACAGGTGCTCAATGTCTCCGTGGATTTCGTCGGTGATTTCGTAGTGGTAACTGGGCTTGCCGTCGTACCCCGGATCGTCGGCTGTTGAACGGAGAAGCCGATTTACCAGCGAAACCGCGCGGTCGTCGGGCCTGTTGTTGTTCTGCCCGAGCAAGCGGGCGGCATTCATGGTTTCGAGCAGGTGAGCGCCGGTTTCGGCGGGGTATCCGTCGTAGTGGCGGTACAGATAGCACTTGAATTGACCGCCGCGGATGATGATGTTTGAACGAGTGGCCATTGTCTGTGTCTCCATTGCGGGGCGCCGGGATTGACGGCCGCGCGTCCGGCACCCTCTCGCTCGAGGGCGCGCGGCGCGGGGTGGTCAATACACGTTGCCGATCTTGGGGCGGCGGGCGATATCGCCTTCTGCGTCCATGTCCGCGACGATCCGCGCCGCGGCGCTGGCATGCTGCTGCGGCGTGGCGGTGGGGTTGAGGGTGGGGAGGGCCTGGGCGAGTGCGGCGCGATCGCCGTAAGCCTTTGCGGTTTCGTGTTCGGTTTCGGGGTACAGACCCAAAGACCAATCGCGACGATTGTTTTCGCTGGTGCTACGCTGCTGGTTGATTCTCATTGGTGTCTCCTGTGGGTGTCCAGGCCCCCGACGGTTCGCGCCGTGCGGGGGCGGTTTGTTGGTCGAGACGTTCGGCCAATCCCCTTCCGCCCCGTGGGGCGGTCGGGGGAGGGTCGATCAGGCGGGGACGTGCGCGCGGTACTCGCGGACGGCGCCGGCGTGGAGCAACTTCGCCAGTTGGGAGACGACGCGCTTACTGATTCCCGAGCGGTTCAGGGTGTAGCAACCGTGCTTGACGGCGCTGTATCCGCCGACCGATCCCCCGTCGGTCCCCCAGGTGGAACCCGGTGAAGTCGTTGGCAGCCGATCCAGGAACGACGGGCCGACCATGTCGCAGTCGGTGAACGCGGACATGTCGCCGGGTGTGAAGTTCCGGCTGATGGTCACAACGCATCCGGCCGCGCGGACGTGGTACCCGCAGCTCGTGACAGTGGCCAGCCATTCTGCGGCGTTGAAGTTCTCGATGCTCATTGTGGTGTCTCCTGTTGGGGGTTGATCGGCGCGTGCCGATGGGGGTCAAAGTGATTGCCAAGTGAACGAAACGACGCGGGCGCCTTCGCGCTTTGCGGCGTGTTCGATGGCGAGCTGCGTGAGGTCGCCCGTTGCCATCGCGGATCGGAACGGCATGGTTTTGCATTCGCCCGCTTTGGCGATTGTCACGGTGCCGGTGTAGCGGTACGGGCCAGCGACTGCGGCGGCGAAGTCGGAACCGATGCCAAGCGTGTTGTCTGTCATGGTGCAGAACATTGCGGGGTCTCCAAAGGGGGTGTGGTTCATCATACAACACAATCGGGCGGTGTGCAAACCAGACTTGAGGATTTTTCCAAGGATTGTTGGGGTGGTTTCCCTACCGTGGCTATAAACAAAACCCGAACCGATAGGCGGTGTCTATGGGCGCGATAGGCGGTGTCTATGGGGGAGGAAACAGCCTTCTACCCTCCCCCTGGCCAACCCCAATCCCTACGACGCCGCACCCGTGGCCGTGAGGCTAAGGCCTAAATGCAACTCAGTTGCAACTGCAACAGCGTTGCATCTGGCACCGCACGCCGCGCAACCCTCGCCGCCCGTCTCTTGGCGTAGTTGAGACTGAGTCTCAGTCGCAGCGGCGTGCGGCGTGCGGCGTGCG